>JALVAK010000055.1 GCA_027011225.1 Nautiliaceae bacterium
GGATTTGCTTCATACATGAAAGTATATTTGATGGATACTTATTATGAGGAGATGCTCAAATTTGGAAAAACTTATCTAAATGAAACAAATGTAAAAGTAATAGCTGGATATATTGGTGCTATTTTGATTTTTGCAGGAGCAGTACTTAGAGCAGTTGGTGGAAGTTTAGCTGACAAACACGGAGGAGTTAGAGCTCTTTATTTATTTTATTCTATGGTGGCGGCTGGAGCACTAATTACAGCAATTGCACATTTACCTTTTTATGCAACACTTTTTGTAATTGCAATAATTATGGCAAATCTTGGGATGGCTAATGGCGCAGTATTTCAACTTGTCCCTCAAAGATTTGGAAAAGATATGGGAATTATGACAGGAATTGTTGGAGCTGCTGGAGGACTTGGGGGAACTACTTTAATTAAAACACTTGGATGGAGCAAAGTTACATTTGGAAGTTATTCCGCTGGATTTATTATTTTTGCAAGTGTAGTATTAGTTGCAATTGTTGGGTTATCTTTAGTAAAAACTAGATGGAGGACTACTTGGGGAGCAGTTGCAGGAGGGAGAATTTGATTACTTCTTTTTCTCTTGCTAAAGGCAAAGATTTAATAGGAGATGATTATTTAGAAGTTAAAAAGTTTGATAATTTAATAGTAGCTATTCTTTGTGATGGTGTTGGAAGTGCTGAGGGTGGAAGAGAGGCTGCTAAAAGAGTTGTTAAATATCTAATGAATAATTTTTCAAATAGAATAAAATCTTGGGATATGGAAAAATTTATAAAAACATCAATAAGCTCAATAAATAAAATTCTTTATAATGAAAGTTTAGCTCTTTATGAAAGAGAAGAACTACTCACAACCCTTGCCCTTGTTGTAATAGAAAACGATAGATTATATGGAGCAAATGTAGGAGATAGCAGAATTTATCTAAAAAGAGATGATACTTTAACTATTTTATCAAAAGAGCATAGCGAAGATAATATACTCCTTGAAGCTATCGGAATGAAAGAAGATATTAATATTCATTATTTTGAAAATAACCTTCAAAAAGATGATGCAATTTTATTATGCTCTGATGGGCTATATAATATTTTAGATGAAGATGAGATAAAAAGATTAATGGATTTAGGAGCTTATAATTTAGTTAAAGCCGCTTCAAAAAAGACAAATGATAACCTCCCAGATGATACAAGTGCAATAGTGATAAAACTAAAAGAAATTAATCCAATAAATAAACTCAAAAAATTAGAGCTTGAAATTCCAGAAAATCTAAAAAAAGAGCAAATTATTGATGGATATAAACTTATAAAACCTCTTATTCAAAATAATCGAACATGGCTAGTTGAGAAAAAAAATAAAAAATACGTGATGAAATTTCCACCTATTGAAGCTAAATATGATAAAACTCTATTAGACCAATACATAAAAGAAGCATGGAATGCAGTTAGACTAAAAGCCGGATTTTTTCCAAAAGCTGTAATTCCTAAAAAAAGGTCTTTTAGATATTACATCCAAGAATATATTGATGGAGTAAATTTAAAAGAATATAAAAAACCGCTTCATATTGATGATGCAATAAACCTAGCAAAAACCTTGCTTAATGCTTCGCAGTATCTATTAAAATTTGATTTAGTGCATGGAGATATAAAACCAGAAAATATAATAATTACCAAAAGAAAAGATAAATTACTCTTTAAAATAATTGACTTTGGAAATATAACTGAGATTTATTCAATCAATACAAAAGCGGGGACTCCAAGTTATCTTGCACCTGAGAGATTTAAAGACTCTTTAATTAATGAAAGCACAGAAATTTTTTCTATTGGAGTTACTCTATATGAAGCCCTGAGCGGAAAACTTCCATATGGAGAGATTGAGCCTTTTTCAAATCCTACATTTAAAACACCAAAAGCTCCAAATAAACTAAATCCAAAAATTCCTGAGTGGCTAAATAGCATTATAATGAGAGCCATTGAAATAGACCCAGATAAAAGATACAAACACTACTCTGAAATGATTTTTGAGCTTGTTAATCCACAAAAAGTAAAACCTTATTTTGATAAAACAAAACCGTTAATTGAAAGAGAGCCTTTAAAAGCATATAAAATAGCTTTTTTTATTTCACTTTTTTTAAATTTTTTACTTTTATACTTTTTACTTAAATAAATTTTTCTCATTCAATTAAAATTTCGTACTTCTTCTCTTTAATTCTAGCATCTTAAAATCAACTCTACACACTACACATTTTCCATTCCTCATATCTCCTTCCTCTTCCCTCCTTCCTTCTCCCTATTCCCTCTTTCCTCATACATTCACTATTTTTCTTGACATATGCTCAAAAAAGTTGTATAATTTTATTGAACATATGCTCAAAAGGAGCTTAAATGCCAAAAAGAGTTAGAAGAAGAATTAGAGGAAAATTCAATCACAATTGCTTTAAACCTTGCGGTGTGCCAAGACATTCACTAGATTATGAATTCTTAAGTAAAGATGAAATAGAAGCTATAAGACTTGCGGATTTTGAAGGTCTTTATCAAGAAGATGCAGCAAGAGAAATGGAAGTATCACGTCCTACATTTAGCAGGATTTTAAATTCTGCTAGGAAAAAAATCGCAAATGCTTTAATTTTAGGCAAAGCAATAGAAATACAAAACTTTTAAGGAGGGTAAAATGAAAGTTGCATTTCCAACTAACAATCAAAAAACAATTGCAAACCACATAGGGCTTGCAAAAGGATTTTTAATTGTAGATACTAACACAGGTGAGAGATTTTACATTGAAAATCCTGTATTAAAGAAAATTCATGAAGAAGGAATTGAGCTTAAGAATAAAGAAGCTCATAGAGGGCTTGGCACAGGTAGAGTAATTCCACCACTTCTAGCTGAAGCTGGAGTAGATGTATTAGTAGCAAGAGATTTTGGAGAAGGTATGCTAAGAAACTTAGCAATAGAAGGTATTAAAGCTATTCAAACTGAAAATAAAGATATTGAAGAGTTTTTAAAAGAGGGTGAAATGAGAGAAATTAAATTTAATGAAAATGAAATTGGTTATGGCAGAAGATTTGGAAGAGGCTGTAGCAGAGGTTTAGGCTATGGCAGAGGACGTGGTTATGGTAGAAGATTTGGCAGAGGTTTAAAATTTGGTTTTAGAAGATGGGAGGATTAGTCCTCCTATTTTGAAGTTTCTCTTTCTTCTAAATCTTTATCAAGATATTTTTTAAGTTTAGTATGCTCAATTTTCATATAAATAATAGTAAAAAGCGCTACACCAATAATAGCAATAGCTGCATTTGCAAGATTTGAAGGATTATGAATTGCGTTATATCCTACTAAAATAACTGCAGAAATAGAAGTTAAAATAAATCCAATTAACGAAATATACTTATTTGATTTTGTTTCTTTATAAAGCTTATAATTTGCAAGATTTACAAGAGAAAATACAATCAAAAAACCAAGACTTCCAGCAATTGAAATATTTTCTACATTAAAGCTAATTGCAAAAATAATACCAAGAAGCCCAATTATTATCATACCCTCATAGCCATTTTTTATTTTTTCTTCAAAAGTTCTTGGAATCTCTCCAAGTTTTGCAACCAAATACCCTACTCTTCCAGCTCCATATATTGTTGCATTAATAGCACTAGCAGTTGAAAGCAATGCAGCAATGCCTATTAAAACAAATCCAAATTCCCCAAGAGAAGGTTTTGCAGCAATAGCTAATACATAATCACTTGCCTTTTTTGCTACTTCAAAAGGCACATTCCCAAGAGTAACTATTGCAATAGATACATATAAAAAAATAACAAAAATAACACTTGCATAAAAAGCTTTTGGCAAAATTTTTGGGTCTTCTACATCTTTTGCAGCATTGGCAATAAGCTCAAATCCTTCATATGCTAAAAATATTATAAGACCACCTGTAATAATTGAAATTGGCTCAGACCAATACTGAGGCTTTAACTGCTCAGGATTAAATGTTTTAAGACCAGCTATTATAAACACCATTAAAATAGCTACTTTTAAAAACACCATAATATCTTCTGCTTTTCCTGTCAAATAAGCACCCATTAAATTTATAAAAACAAAAAACATTATTACACTTGCAGCAAGTAATTTATGAAGCCAAGGAATTTCATGCCCTGTTAGAAGTGCACTGCCATAACTTCCAAATGCATACGCATAAAGACTTAACATTACAACATAACTCATCAGTAAAAGATTATTAACAATTGCAGAAAAAGTATTATTTCCAAATGCTCTTACTATAAATTCAATTGTACCGCCCTCACTTGGAAAACGTACTGAGAGTTTAGCATAGGAATAAGCAGTAATTAAAGCTAAAAAACCTGCTATCAAAAATGCAATCGGAGCTGCCCCTTTTGCTAAATCAATTGTAAGACCTAAAACGGCAAAAATACCGCCTCCAACCATACCGCCTACACCTATGCTAAACGCTTCCCAAAAACCTATTTTTTTATTGCTCATTTGCTACCTTTAAAAAAGAGAGAAAAGATTATAAAGTTAAATCTAAAATTCTCTCACATCTATCAATATCATCACTTGATGGTTTTCTTCCAGCTCCAATTTCTTTAAGCACTCTTGCAATAATAAGCATTAATGCACCAATATACTCTGGTAATTTCTCCTCAAGCTCTGCTGAAATTGGATATTTTAAAGGTGGGATTTTTTCTAAGAAAGCTAAAACATCTTGAATATCAACTTCTTCTTCAAGTTTTTTAAATTCTCTAATTGATTCTTCAAATCCTTTTGTTAAAGGCATATCTGGCTCCATAATGATATCTCTACCATTATATCCAGCTTTTTCTACTGCTACAAGTAATAAATCATGAAATTTTTTCTCAATTATATCAGTAATTCTATCAGCTTTTGATTTATCTAAATCAATTCCTGCTGCCTTTCTAAATACAGATTCGAGTTTTTTAAATCCTACAACTCTTGCCATTCTTTCTCCTTAAATTTTTTTTGTTTAGCTAAAATTATAATACTTTAGTGAGTTTTTGTCAAGTAAGTTAAATACAGAAGAATAAAGAAATTAGAAATTATACCCTATTCCTCCATAAATTGCGCTGTTATAATTGTGATTAAAGCTTAAATTTCTATAACCTACAAAAATTTCCCCGTTAACTATAGGAGAATATCCTACACTAAAATCAAATCTGCTAAATCTATCAGCATCATCAAAACTAAGAACTTTTGGAGCATACTCTCCCTCAGCTCTAATAAATACTGGAATAGAAATATTTGGAATATAGCTAAAAACTCCTATTCCAATTGGAATAGCAGAATTATCTTTAGTGTGCACAAAATCTGCTATCAAAGAAAATTTAATATTATCTAAATCAACTCCTATTAAATTTCCTTCTGCTTTAAGCCCTACTAAATAAAAATTATGTTTATTTGAGTTATCATTATACAAGAAAAATCCTCTTGCTTTTATATTATTTTGAGTAATGCCACCCTCAGCATATACTCCAATAGTTGAATTTGTAATTTGAAGGTTTATATTTGCATTTTGAGCAAACATTAAACTACCTAAAAAAACAAAACTAGCTAATATTTTTTTCATTAAATCTCCTTATTTTTCATTAAATGAGCCATAATTTAAATATTTTTGAAATCTTTTTTGAAGAAGTGTATCTTTGTCTAATTTTTTAAGCTCTTTAATTTGAGTTAAAAAATAATTTTTGATATTTTGTGCTGTTTTATCGTAATCTCTATGAGCTCCCTCTTTTGGCTCATCGATTATATCATCTATAAGTCCTAGCTCTTTAAGCTCTTCTGCAGATATTTTAAGAGCTTTTGTAGCAATTTCAGCTTTTGAATTATCTCCCCATAAAATACTCGCACACCCCTCTGGTGAAATTACGCTAAAAACAGAGTATTTTAGCATTGCAAACTTATCAGCAACTCCTATTGCCAATGCTCCCCCACTTCCTCCTTCTCCAATAACAACACTAACAGTTGGAGTTTTTATACGTGAGAGCTCAAAAAGGTTTCTTGCAATTGCTTCACTCTGTCCTCTCTCTTCTGCTCCAATTCCAGGATATGCCCCTGGAGTATCTACCAAAAACAAAATTGGCAAATCAAATTTCTCAGCTAATTTTGCAACACGCAAAGCTTTTCTATATCCTTCAGGATGAGGCATACCAAAATTTCTTTTGATTTTTTCTTTTGTATTTCTTCCTTTCTCTTCTCCAATTACCACACATTTCTCATTATCTATTGTCCCAATATAACAAATTATAGAAGTATCATCTCTAAATTCTCTATCTCCATGAAGCTCATATTTCTCATCCATTATTCTTTCAATTATGTCGATTGCATGAGGTCTATCAGGGTGACGTGCAAGTTGAAGTTTTTGATAAGGAGTTAAATTTTTAAAAGTTTTATCTATCTCTTTTTCCAAATCTTTTTGCAAAGAAGATACAGCATGTGTATCCCCTTTTATTTTTGCCACTTCAATTTGCTCTTTAATCTCTTCTATTTTTTTTTCAAAATCAAGGACTGCCAATTTTATCCTTTAACTTTTTTAAATACTACAACACCATTTGTTCCACCAAATCCAAAAGAGTTGCTCATAGCTACATCAATTTCAGCAACTCTAGCTTTATTTGGTACATAATCCAAGTCACACTCTGGGTCTGGTTCTTCATAGTTAATTGTAGGAGGTAAAATATTATTTTGCATCGCCATAAGAGTAATTACTGCTTCAATTGTACCAGCAGCTCCTAAACAATGCCCTGTTGCTCCTTTAGTTGAGCTTACAGGCGGAGTGTTTTCTTTACCACCAAAAACTTTTTTAATTGCCATCGTTTCATAAAGGTCATTATATTTTGTTGATGTTCCATGTGCATTTATATAATCAACTTTAGGATTTCCTGCCATATCAAGTGCCATTTTCATAGCTCTATATGCGCCTTCTCCTCCTGGTGCTGGAGTTGTAATATGATTTGCATCTCCACTTTCACCAATTCCAATAATCTCAGCATATATTTTAGCGCCTCTTGCTAGAGCATCTTCATATTTTTCTAAAATAAGACATGCACCACCTTCTCCCATTACAAATCCATCTCTTTTTGCATCAAATGGTCTTGAAGCTTTTTTAGGCTCATCATTTCTAGTAGAAAGAGCTTTCATAGCAGCAAATCCTCCAACACCAGCAGGAGATATACACGCTTCACCAGCTACTACCATCATTTTATCAGCCATTCCAGATTTTATAGTTTTAAAAGCTTCTGTTATAGCATGAGTTCCAGCTGCACATGCAGTAACACTTGCTAAATTTGGACCTTTTAACTTATATTCAATTGAAGTAAATCCACCTAGCATATTAATAAGTGCACTTGGAATAAAAAATGGAGAGATTCTTCTTGGACCTTTTGTCTCTACTATTACACTAGCTTTTTCAATTACTGGAAGACCACCAATTCCACTTGCAGCACTTATACCAAATCTTTCTGAATCATATCCACTTTCTATTAACCCACTATCTTCCATCGCTTCTTTTGCAGCTGCAAGACCAAGATGAATAAATCTATCAGCCTTTTTTACCTCTTTTGGATTCATTATCGTTTTTGGATCAAATCCTTTAACTTCCCCTGCTATTTGTGAAGCAAAGTCAGTAGGGTCAAAATGAGTTATTCTATCAATTCCCGTTTTTCCATCAATAATATTTTTAAAACTCTCATCTTTATTAAGACCTACTGCATTTATCATCCCAATACCAGTAACTACAACTCTCATTAATTTCCTTTATTAAGAAGTAATAAAAATATGCCTAAACATACTTTTATTACCCCTCAAAAGAGGAGCAAATTAAGAATTTTTATGTTTTTCGATATAATCTACTACATCTTGTACTGTTTTAATATTTTCTGCTTCGCTATCTGGAATTTCTATTTCAAATTTTTCTTCAAGTGCCATAATCATTTCAACAACATCTAAACTATCAGCACCTAAATCTTCTACAAATCTTGATTCTGGTTTTACCTCATCAGGACTTACGTTTAATTGCTCTACTATAACTTCTTTTACTTCATCAAATAATGCCATATTAACTCCTTTTAATTTTTTACTTTGGCATTTTAACATATTTTTCATATTCAATTCAAACTACATATACATTCCACCATTTACTTTTAAAGTCTCACCTGTAATATAACTTGCTTCATCACTTAAAAGAAATGCTACAGCATTAGCTACTTCTATTGGTTTTGCAAGTCTTTTTAGAGGAATTTTATTTAAAATTTCTTCTTTTACCTTCTCTGGCAAATCTTTTGTCATATCTGTATCGATAAATCCTGGAGTCACTACATTAAATCTAATATTTCTAGGAGCACCTTCAAGTGCAAATGTTTTAGTCATTGCAATTACACCACCTTTACTTGCTACATAATTAGCTTGTCCAATATTTCCGCTCTCAGCTACTACACTTGCAACATTTACAACACTTCCAAATCTTTTTTTGCTCATAGCTTTAAGCGCTTCTCTACATCCTATAAAAGTAGAAGTTAAATTTGCATCAATTACTTTTTTAAAATCCTCAACACTCATTCTCATTGCTAATTTATCGTTTGTAATTCCGGCGTTATTAACTAAATAGCTAAGCTCACCATCACTATCAATTATCGTTTTTATTGCATCAATAAACGCTTTTTCATCGGTTACATCAAATCCAATTACTGCAGCCTCTCCTCCATTTTTTTCAATTTCTTCTTTTAATTTGTCCGCTAAGTTGGCATTACTTCTATAATTAATCCAAACTTTAAGCCCATTTTTAGCTAAAACTTTTGCAATTTCTGCTCCAATACCACGACTAGCACCTGTTATTAATACATTTTTACCACTAAATGTCATTTATTCCCCTTTTATTTTTTTGATACAATTTTATCCAAAAAAAAGGCACTTTATGTTATATTTTTTATATTCTCATTTTGGAATTAACCTTTTTCACTATATTTCTGTTAGAGCAATTTTTGCATTTTTTCTTGCTTTTTTTTTAACTCTTTATGCTATGCCTAAATTTATAAAATGGGCAAAAAATAAAATAACTCAACCGATATATAACCTAGCTCCTGAAAATCATCAAATAAAATCAAAAACACCTACAATGGGAGGAGTTGTATTTATAACCAGTGCTATTATAGCTATTTTATTTAGTGCAAAATTCAATATATTCGTAATATTATCTCTTATTACTCTAATAGGATTTATGAGTATAGGAATAATAGATGATATTGGAAAAATTCTAAATAAAGACAATCAAGCAGGTCTTAGCGCAAAAAAGAAATTTTTACTCCAAACAATTATGGCTTTTATTATTTCATTAATTTTATATTTCAATTTTGATACAAAACTTTATATTCCATTTTTTAAATATCCAATATTTGATATGAAAATTTTTGCAATAATTTTTTGGACTTTTGTAATAGTTGGAATGAGTAATGCAGTAAACTTAACAGATGGGCTTGATGGGCTTGCAACAGTACCTAGCATATTTTCACTTTTTACATTAATGATACTTTTATATTTAAGTGGTCATATAATCTTTAGCCACTATTTATTTTTACCTTATGAAAAAGGAATTAGTGAAGCTGTAATAATACCTAGTGCTTTAATTGGCTCATTGCTTGGATTTTTATGGTACAATGCAAATCCAGCAGAAGTTTTTATGGGAGATAGTGGAAGTTTAAGCATTGGTGCTATTATAGCCCTCTTAGCAATATTTGCCAAAAGTGAAATTTTACTTATTTTTATTGGCTTTGTATTTATTCTTGAGACTATATCAGTTATATTACAAGTTGGTTTTTATAAAAAAACTGGAAAAAGAATTTTTTTAATGGCTCCAATTCATCATCATTTTGAAAAACTTGGATGGGATGAAAACAAAATTACAATTAGATTTTGGATAATTGCATTTATTACTAACTTAATTGCAATTTTAAGTATTAAAATTAGATAAAGGATATTGATAATGAAAAGTAATTTATATTTTGAGAGTGAAAAATTAAAAAGTGAGCTTAAAGTATTTAAACTAAAAGCATTAAAAGAAAAAATTGTAATATTTGGAGTTTTGTTATTAATTTTAGCAGAAATTGCAATTTTAGTCTCATTTTTTGCTAAAACATTTGCTCCAAAAACTCCTCTTCATAAACCATACATTGCTGTAATTAACATTAATAAAACTATAACTACTTCATATATTGATAAATTAATGTCAAAAATGGACAAATTAAAAAAAGATAAAAACTGCAAAGAATTTTTATTAATTTTTAATACCCCTGGAGGAAGCCCTAGTGCTAGTGATGAATTTAATGCATATTTAAAATATATAAATAAAATCAAAAAAGTTAATGTTTATATCGAAAGTATGGCTGCTAGCGGAGGATATTATATTATAAGCGCAATTAAACCAATTATTGCTAATAAAAATGCAGTAGTTGGAAGCATTGGAGTTATTATGCCTCACTTTGTGATTAAAAAACTAGCTGATAAAATAGGAGTAGAAGAAGATAGTCTAGCTATTGGAAAATACAAAGAGCCGGTAAGCTGGTTTAGAAAATTTACTAAAGAGGATAAAGAATATTTAAAAAAACATTTACTTTTGCCAACATATGAAAACTTTTTAAAGGTAGTATCACAAGATAGAAACATCTCACTTGATACACTAAAAAAATATGCAGATGGTAAAATTTATATAGCAACACTTGTAAAAGGAATTTTAGTAGATAAAATATCAAATTTAACTCAAGTAAAAGAAGATATTAAGAAAAAATATAATGGTAAAGTAGAATTTATAAATATTTCTCTAACTAAGAAAAAATTACCATTTTTCAATATAAAACTCTCAAGTGATATAGGCGAAGCCTTAAAGGAAATTGTTAAATGAAATCGCTATTTGGATATGGTATTACTACTAAAGAAATAGCAAAAAGTGGTGGATGGCATATTTTTGATGATAAATTTAATGAAGTAAGTTTTGATAAATATGGCAATAAACTTTTGCCATCTTGCCTATTTGAGCCAGAAAAATCAAAACTTGAAATAACATCTCCTGGAATTCCTCCAAACCATCCATTAATAAAAAAAGCAAAAAATTTAATAAGTGAGCTAGATTATTTTTATAATCCTAACACATTTCAAATATGGATAACAGGCACAAACGGAAAAACAACTACAACTGAGATGATTCATCATTTATTAGAAGATAGCGAGATTGGAGGAAATATAGGAATTCCTCTTGCAAAGCTAAATCCAAACAAAAAATGGGTAATTGAAGTTAGCTCATTTCAGCTTTATTATACTAAATACGCAAAACCAAATATTTTTATAATTTTGCCAATAAAAAAAGACCACCTCTCTTGGCATGGAAATTTTAAAGAATATGTAAATGCAAAATTATCTCCTCTAAAAAGAATGACAAAAAGAGATATAGTAATTATGCCAAAAGAGTTTGATACAAAAACAGATGCTTTTAAAATACTTTATGAAAATGAAGAAGATTTGATATCATATTTTGATATTAAATCAACAGAATTTAAAACACCCTTTTTACTTGATGAACTCTTAGCAAAAGCAGTATATAAAATATTAACATTTAAAGAAAAATCTTTAAAAAATTTTAAAATAGACCCCCATAAATTAGAAGAAATCAAAGATAAAAAAGGGATATTATGGGTAGATGATTCTAAAGCAACAAACGTAGATGCTACATTAAATGCTTTAAAAAGGTATAAAAACAAAAAAATACATTTAATAATTGGCGGAGTTGATAAAGGACAAAATTTTAAAGAATTATTTGAGTATATGAAAAATTTAAATATTACACTTTATATTATTGGAGAAAAAAGAGAAAATTTTATAAAATTAGCAAAAGAAAACAATATTGATTTTAAAGAATCTATTACACTTAAAAGTGCAGTTGAAGATATAAAAAAAATAATTAAAAAAAATGAAGTTGCTCTATTAAGCCCAGCTTGTGCAAGTTTTGACCAATTTAATTCATATAAACATAGAGGAGATGAATTTAAAAAATGTATAAACTTTTTATAAGTTTTTTGATAATAATATTTTTTTTAGGATGTGCACAAAAAATAAATCCAAATGAATTTCACCCAATAATTGCACAAAAAGCCAAAATACAACCATCTCTTAGGGAGATTCAATATAAACCAAATGTAATTATCTTCACAAAAGACAACAATTTCTATGAAAAAAAAGCAAAAGAAATATTAGAAAACTTATTAATTAATTCTAAATATGTAAATATCTTAAATAGAGCATCTAGCATTAAAGATGAAATAAAATTAGCTGAAAACGCAAAAGCTACAAATAGCAATTTAAATCAAGCTGATTACATAATTATAGTAGATATCCATCCAATAAGCTATAATGTAAGATATATACCGCCTACATACTATAAAGATAAAAAAGGAAGAATTCATAAAATTCCAGGATATTACGAATACGAAGCCTGCAGTAGCGGTTACATAAATATATACACTACTCTGCCTTATAAGATGAATAAATCCATCTATACATCAGGATGTTATAGGGCTACAAGCTCATTTTATGAAAATATAAAAGAATATGTAATTTTAAAGAGCATAAAACAAGCAATCAATAATGCCAAATATAGTTTGTATAAATTTTTTACTCCTAAAGGATATATATTTGAAATAAGAAAAAAAGGTGATAAAATCATACTTCATACAACTTTAGGAAAAGCAAATGGAGCAAAAGAAGGAGAGAGAGTCAATATTTATGAAAAAAAGATAGTAAAACTTCCTTTTAGTAAAAAAAGTATAATTGAAGAAGTTAAAATCGCAGAAGGGATTATAAGCAATGTAGTAAATGAAAATGACTCTTGGGTAATAGTTGAGAGATATACTCAACTTCCAAAAATAGGAGATTACATTAAAATGAATTATAGATATAGTTTTTGGGATATTTTTAGATGAGAAGTGCATTTGTTTTTATTATGATAATATTTATCTCTTGCACTACAAAACCTCCTAAATGGTATGAAAAAATTTATACAGATAATCAAAATTTCATATATGCAACAGGAAGTGGCAAAACCAAACAAGAGGCTATAAACTATGCACTAGCAAACGCTTCTTCTAAAATCTCAATAGTTGTAAAAAGTATATATAAATCAAAAAAATACAGCTACAAAGGCGATGATACTTATTCTTACTCAAACTCTACTCTTCTTGATATACAAACAAAAACAAATCCTATCACTTTTAGCGAATATAAAGTATTAAAATTAGAAAAAAAAGATAAATATTATGTTTTAATTAAAATCAATAGATACAAGAACGCTAAATTTATGTGCGAGAATACAAATATTGATTCATTTAATGAAAGCAATTTAAATCTTTTATTTAACTATAAAAAAATTACAAATAGATTACAAAAAATAATTGAAAAATTAAAAAATATAAACGCTTTATATCCACTTTGCAAAGACAAACTAAATTTAGCAATAAAATTAAAAAAGAAACTTCAAAAAAAATATAGCAATTTAACTTTTTCGATTAAATCTAATGATGAAACAATTAAAAATATTATAAAGTCTATTTTAAAAATTAAAAACTCAAAAAATGCTACAATAAAAATCATCGCAAAAACTACAAATAAACAAAAACAAGTAGGCAGTTATAAAATAAATATAATTACTTTAAATTTAACTATTAGCGATAAAAATGCTTCTAAAAATTTTTATTTCACTTGCGCTGGAAGCTCTATTCAAGATTATCAAACAGCAAAAGCTTTAGCATACCAAAACTGCAAAGAAAAGATAAAAGAAATATTTAATAACTAAATTCTTTATCTATTTCTTTGTCTAAATCTTCCCATGACTTTTTAGCTAAATATTTTTGATAAAGAGCTTTTTTACTCTCAAGAGAAGTTTTAATCTCTTGTGCAACTTCTTCTTTTGGCATTCCTACAAGCACATATAAAGTACCTTTAGGACTTTTCCACATTTTTAAAAGTTTTGAATTTCTCAAAGTTTCATATGCTAGTTGTTTTGAAACATTTTCTGTTACTTTTTCAGCTGTTTGCTCTTTACCAATACCTGTAGAAGATTCAAATCTTTTGAAGATATTTTTAACTCTAATACTTATCTTCCTTGCAATTTCATCTCTTGCAGCAGCAATTGCTTCTGTTTTTTGATAGTTAAATCCAAGAGGAGTTGCTTCTGCACTACCCACACCTGTAATCATTCCTTTTTCATTTGCATCTTGACATATCCATTGAGGTGCATTAGTACCATCAATTTGGCACATCTGAGTTTTTTGAACTTCGTTTTTTGAGCTACATCCACTAAATATTAATACCCCAATTCCTATTGCAAATACTAATTTTTTCATCTTAACTCCTTAAGGTAATTTTAAGCTTAATATAATATAATTTCAATCCACGCCTCGGTAGCTCAGTCGGTAGAGCAAGGGACTGAAAATCCCTGTGTCGGCGGTTCGATTCCGTCCCGAGGCACCATCAAAACTTTCAAATTTATCTCCAATTAAACCTTTTAATTCAATCAATTGTATCTTCTCATTAAAAACATATTATAATTATAGCTAAAAGGATAATAATGAGAGATTACTCTTACGAAGAATTTCAAAATGACTTAAAAAAATTAAATATCAATAAACCTGATGCATTGCTTGCAATTGCAAGAGGAGGTCTTACATTTGCACATCACCTTGCAGAGAAGATGAATATAAGAGAAGTTTTTAGCATAAATGCCATCTCTTATAATAAAACTCAAAAAAAAGAAAAAATTGATATTTTTAATATCCCAAATCTTCATGGATTTAAAGATATTTTAATTGTAGATGATATAAGTGATAGCGGAGATACATTTATTGAAGTTTTAAAAATATTAAAAGAAAAATACCCTGATTTAAATTTTAAAACCATATCACTTTTTTATAAACCAACTTCAAAATTTAAACCTGATTTTTATTTTCATAAAACAAATGAATGGATTAAATTTTTTTGGGAAGAGTATTAAAAAGGTTTTTTTGAATCAAGAAAATTCATAATTTCTATAAATTCTTCTTTTTGAAGATATAAAGGTTTATATTTTTCATATGTAAACCACACTTTTTTATAATTTGTTCTACCTCGTTTTTTAAGCTCAAGTGCAACAGCTGCATTAATAAAACCTCTATATACATTTTTATAAGGATTATTAGTCTTTCTAATTGTATGCCAATACTCTTCTAATATTTCATGTGCTTCATAAAACTCTTCATTATTTATTAACTCTTTAAATATTCTAAAAAGAGACAATGTATATCCTTTTTATATCATTATAAAGAAAAGAAGAAAAAAGTCAAGATTACCAGTTTATCTTTTTAAGAGTGCTTTTATTAACATTTATTTTTTTAAGTGATGCGTTAATATCAACTGTTTTATTTGTTTCTTTATATTTATTATTTACTCCTACTCCTCCCCATCCATTACTTTCTTTTAAAAAATTAACTTTAAAACAAGGATGTGTTAAACAATTAAGATTTGTTACATCTGGGTCTTGGTAATTTTTTGCAAGAGGATGAGACCAAAGCCAACTTGGAATTGAGAGATGAATTTTTGCGCTGTAAGGGAGAGCATGTGTTGTTAGAAGCGTTACGTTTTGCTCTCCTTTATTTATTGAGCTCAAACTCATTTGAATATTTGGATGATATGATTTTGTAATATTTACTTCACCATAATTTGAAGAATTATGCTCTTTGTTTATTACCCATCCGTTATTTGTCCAGTACATATATTTAAACACACCTTTTAACTGATAAGCATTTCCAACTTTTTGAGGATAACCTGTAATATTTGGAGCAATAATTTTTCCGTATCTAAATTGAATAAATTTATTCAAATCTTTTTTACCGGTAACTTTTTTAGTACCATTTAATTCATAAGATAAATTACTTGAAACATTAATATCTGTAAAATTTACTTCAATAGGTAAATAAGGCTTGTTAAATATCTTTTTATAATTCATTTTTACAACAATATTACCCGCACCATTATTCGCTTTTATAAAATTTTCTTTTTTATAGTTAAAAATAAAAGTAGCATTTATCTCTTTTGAATATTTAGTGTTGTTGTTTTCATATATTATATACTGCATTGGCAAAGCATTATTAGAAGCGATATGATTTATAGTAATATTAATATCTTTTGCAAAACAACCTTTAGTAAAGTTTCTAGTTACTGCACCAGCAGCATTTAAAGCTTTAATTTGCCCCTGAATTTTATAAGAATTATTTTCATCGTTTGGATAATTAATAATATCAGTATCATAAAGCCATCCAATTTTATTTGTTTCATTACCAATACCATAAGTATCATTTACAACAACTCCAAATTTATAAGGCATAAAAGTTATATTTATATAATCAGTTTTTTTGTTTAAAAAATGTAAAAAATGTTTAATATTAGTAATTAAGCACCCATTTAAAGACGAAATATTTAAATTATTTCCGTTAAAAATTACATCTACTCCTGCTAATTGCACTACTGATGAATATATATTACAATCTGCAGTATTTGCAATAAAATGAGGATTATTATGATGTGTTAAATAGCTAGGCTCCCAATCAACCTTTGTCCAATCTTTATCAGAAACTGATAGATTATATTCTCCTATTTCAGAATTATTCATCTTCGCATTTAAATACCCATTTATTATATACTTTTTAATAATCTTACTAGATATATCATTACATACACTTAAATTTTTATCACTACTCCAATTAAGCGATATATTTTTATCTATATTATTTCCAAAATAACCTGTATAACCAATTGCACGATTTAAATTTTTATAAGTCGTAGCTGTTATACTAAAATTATAATCTATCCCGGCAGATAAATTTACATCTGTTTTATTGATATCATCTGCAATTGAAGAATTTGTTATAGGGTCTTTTAAAACAATATAAAAACTATCTGGTCTAACTGAGAAATTATCTCTTGAGCAAACTCTATTTCCGTAATATTTTAAAGTACATTTTAAACATGCATAAGTATCATTATTAGTAGAATCAAAACATGCTCCCCCATTATCCACAAGACAAGGCGAATTAATTCCAAATATTGTTATATAATTCTCCTTATCTCCTGATATACACCTAGGCATACCTTTATACTCTGTTTTATCATTACAACTAAAATTCTTTTGCTTAAATAATTCATTCCAATCAATAAACTCAATTCTAAAAGCTGAATTTTTCACTGCAGATAAAGGAGTAATATTAATATTTACATTTGAGGTATTATTAAAATTAATTGGCAAATAATATTTAGAATTAATAGGATATTTTATTGCATAAGGATTTTGACAAGTTGCATTAATATCATGAAACCCACCCACATTAATCATTTCTAATAAAACTGCATATTTATAATTTTGAGGCTGATTTAAATCGTCTTTATTATATGATACCACTTTAAAAGGATGCTCTCTTCCAACAACCTGCGTAAAAAGATTATATTTTGAATATATTCCATTAAAAAGATTTTTATCTACTACATTAAATTGATTCCAAGCAGGGTTATATTCAAAATGCTTTTTACATATTGGTAAATCAGCTAATTTTATTGATTGTGGAATATTAACCTCTTCGCCATTAATATTTTTATAAAGCAGATATTTTATTTCCCAATTTTGCATTGATTGGTTAATATCTTCTTTTAAAGGAATAAAAGAAAAATATAAATACTTATGTGATGCTTTAGTTATATTTCCCTCTAAAATTCCCGTTATATTTGTTTCTTTATTATTGCTGCTTATATTAAAATCATTTATTTTAATATATTGATTTTTTTCAGAATCATATAATGCCAAACTTTGAGGATTAAATTTTAGTTGTGAATTATTTATATCGATAATATTAAAAGTTAAATTCTTAGCAATAATATCATTATTATCATTGTTTCTTATATAAACAGAAACATTTATATCATTATTTGGAATTACATTACCTCTTATTCTTGGAGAAGTATTAGGATTATATGGCTCTGTGAAATAAATTCCATTTTGTGAATAAGAATAGTCATAACAAAACTGAGGTACATATAATTTTACAGAAAACGCAATCATACTTGCAAAATAAGCATCCCATTCGGTATCCAATGTTATGTTTATTTCTGTAGTACTTGGATTATTATCTCTTATTTGAGTAAGTATGTCCGTAACATTATATTCATCCAAGTCTATACCATCTGTATTTATTTTATTGTTATCACCTATATCCGCTCTCAAAATAGCTGCTGACATTCTCGAATCAAAAATATTATCATCATTGTTATAGTCTCCATGCACTATATAATTATCTATTTTCATATGATCAGGAGTATAAACATAATCACCCTCCCCTACAAAAGCGGAAAATTTAGAATCTACACTATTTTTTTGAGGCAACATTAAATTATCAATAATAATGCTTTTAGAAGCTGTTCCCGATAAAAATCTGTATCCATTGTAAATTACAACTCTTTTAAAACTATCTTTATTTTGTGATTTATATATAATAGCTACTGCCCAACCTGCATAATTACCAAGTGAATTTTCTCTCCCCTCATTAGCAGAAATATTAGCAACTGTTATATTGATTTCTTTTGTAAAAACTTTTTGAGAAAAAAGATTAGTTATATCCTTATAAGCTGAATAAACAAATCCATAATTACCATACCATTTATAATAATCAACTTTATCTGCAAACACTCTTGTATATTTAGAATTATTAAGTTTGATTAATACATTATTAGCATTTGTACTATTAATGCTAATATTTGAATTTGATGTAATATCAACATAATGAAAACCATCATTTATATTATCTGAATTATACTCTGCTCTGCGTTGCAAATTAGTAACAAGATAATAATAATTATTATACAGAATATAATAGCTATGATAATTATTTATATTCCCCTGCCAAAAAAGACCTGCCCACACAATTTCTTTTGCATCATCTGGTAAAATTATTGTAGAGGTAGATGAATTCCATGTTCTTGAATCATTATCTATATCAATATATTTAGTTATTCTGTTATTATCATTATGACTTACACTATCTATACATTGTGCGTTATTAAAAGTATCTGTTTTATTCGTAACACATTCTACCGTATTACCCCCAAGCAAATAATCCCCATAAATATTTCTTGTATTTTGCGGATTAACTATTGTAAAATTCCTATCTCCTTCATTATATTGAGTTGCATAGATAAAAACAAACAAAAATAACACTAATACGTTTTTCATTAATTACCCTTACAATTTCTCACTTTTGTTACAAAAATTTTACAAAAATGTTACGAATAATAACAAAACATCATATTAGTGTCAAATTATTATTTGAAAAATTACCAGTTTAAAAAAGAAGAAAAGTTACCAGTTTATTTTTTTTATGGAGTTTTTATGTAGCTTTATGTAAGAAGATTTTATTTTAGAAGTTTTATTATTTTCTGGATTTTTATTGTCATTAGAGCCTACACCACCCCATCCTAAACTTTGATTAATATAAGTTACATTAAAGCAAGGATGTGTTAGACAATCTTGATTGCTTAAAGATGGCTCTTGATAATTTTTTGCTAATGGATGATACCAAAGCCAACTTGGAATTGCAACATGCACTTTTGAGCTATAAGGTATTTCATGATTTGTAATAAACTTCATCTCTAAAATCCCATTATTTACAGCCTGTTTTTGTATAGTAATATTTTTTGCAATACTTTTTGATAAATTAATATCACCATGAATATTAAAATAATGATAATTATTTATAATCCATCCTTTTGAAGCATCAAAATATAAAATTTTAAATTTTGAGTTAAGCTCATAACTATTACCTAAACGTTTTGGATAACCATATACATCATGAGGCTGAAAATAACCATAAATAAAATGCGCTATTCCTGGTATATTATTAGTACTTCCATTAATCTCTCCATCATTTTCTATTATTTTATTTATATTAAAATCAAATTCACCAACAGGAACTTGATAATTTTTCTCAAAATTTAATCTAATGCTTAATTTAGCTGTAGAATTTTGCTCAAAAATATCTTTTTGTAGAGTTTGATTAATATAACCAACTATTGAATCAGTATCTATAGAAGTATAATTATTTGTTTTCATAAGCAATTTTCTAATAGGTTGGTTACTATCAAAGATTAATTTTAAAGTACTTCCTTTTGCATAGCAATTTTTTGTGTAATTTTTTATTAAAGCATTATTATATCCAACAGCTTGAAGTGTTAAATTTAGCTTAGCAGACATATTTAAATCATTTGAAATATATGTAAAGTTTGTATTTTTAAAATTATAAAGATTCCCAGCAATTAAAAACTTATAAGGTTTTATATTTATTGTTTTTGAATCTCCTAATATTCTTCTTTGTAAAAAAGGAGTATCGCTATTATCAATTTTTGCAAATTCACTTCCCTCTTTTTCTTTTATAGTAACTTGCAATCTGCCAATATCACTATATTTCGCATTTGTCTTTAACTCTCCATTACTAAAATCATAATTCACTAATGATAAAACACCTTTATAACAACCAGGTTTAGTCTCATTATATTCAATAACTGGCGAAGATGTAAAACTTAATGTTTCATTATAATTATTTAAAGGATTATTATTAAAATCTAAAGCACTTATTGAAATATTAAATTTTTTATTTGCTATTGCTTTTGAAGGAATGTTTAAAACAAATCTATAAGGTCTTATTGCAAATGCATCAGTGCTATATGAATATTCATATTTATATCCGGGAGTATTAGTATCACATAAAGAATGAGCAACAATCATATTATTTATAGTATTTTTACAATACTTAAATCTAACTCTAACATTTTTATACGCTTTATCAATATTAAAGCTTTTATTTATTAATGTATTTGCTAAATCAAATGCTTCAAATGGCGTTATTTGAGTATTAGAATTCATATCATACAATTGATAATATGCATATATATTTGTTAAAACACTCTTAGGTGAGATAAATGCTATTTTTAAAACAAAAGATTTACCTGCAATTTTTGTCTTTATTACTCTATGCAATATGCTTTCATCAAAATCATAAGCATCAAAATTTCCAGTAATTATCTTAGGTTTTGGCTCATTAGTTTTACATTGTGGAAGTAATCCACCATAATTAGCATTTCCAAAATAATAATCCCCATAAATTAAATTATCAAATTTACCATCAATTAACGCAATTTCTTTAAATTTTATTATTGCATAATTTTCTTTTTTATATGGACTTAGCGAATTATTTTCATCTTTTATCTTCCCAATGCTTAAAATATTATTATTATAATTAACTGATACACCATTTACTGATGAGCCATCATTAATATGACGCAACTTTTTTTGATTTGCATTTTTAACATATGTAGAATTATTTATATATTTTTGATTTTTAAATTTATTTATCACATAAAAATTACTTACTTTAAATTTTTCATCATTTTTTATATTAAATTTTATTGTATATCTTTTATTCTTTTGAAGCTTATTTGTGCTCACTTTATTATTTGTTTCATCAAAAATTTTTAAGTCATAAAAGCATATCTTAGGAATATCAAGCTCTACTGAAAAACCAACCATTGAGAGAAGATATCTATCTTTTTGAGTCGAAAAAATTATATCAGTACTTGATTGAGAATTTTCGACAATATCGCTTAAATT
This sequence comes from Nautiliaceae bacterium, assembly GCA_027011225.1. Lineage (GTDB taxonomy): Bacteria > Campylobacterota > Campylobacteria > Campylobacterales > Nautiliaceae > JALTBU01. The sequence goes on from JALVAK010000055.1 coordinate 21,732, forward strand.
AAATTCATCAATATTAACACCTAAATTATTATTAAAATTAGGATACCTATTTTGATAATTTTTGCCAAATATTGAAATAGTTGAATTCATTATGTCATTTTGAGGATTAGAATTATTACTAATTTTTTTCCCATTAACCTTTATGTTATCACCCATATTTACATCAGTTTCATTTGAAAAGAAAATAAGATTTGATTCTATTTTGCCTTTTGATTTGGATTTAAATCCATCTACTTTTAAAGAGATTGAATTATTAAAACCTTTTTTATTCCATAATGGTTGAAATCCTTGATAAACTACAATTTTTTTAAAGCTATTATCTCTGTTTTTTACTACAACAACAAGACTCCATCCTCCTGAGATATCTCTTCCTGTACTTATCTGTAAATCTTTTAGATAATATTTTCCGCTTTTAGCACTTTTTACTAAGTTAGTAACCTCTGCAAATCCAGCATAATCAAAAATATTATATTTATCGCTATAGTACCAATTAAAATTATTATCAACAGCTTCTATATCTTGATAACCATTAGAATTAGGTGTTTTGAATTTAACAATTTTTGCTTTTTTAACTTCTGATGATTCATTTGGATTTTCAGTTTTAATCCTTCCTTGCCAAAAAAGCCCAGCCCAAATAATTTCATCATTCGCATTTAAATTTAAAAAAGAATAAGAAACATTTGATATATTATCAACTTTTACATATTGCAAATTAATATTATCATTATTATCATTTCTAGAAGGATTAATACATTTACCAGTATTATTAGTTTTGCAAACATTAGTATTCCCTATTAAAACTAACCTTCCATTTAATTTCTTATCAAATATTTTTTTAAAATCTAAAAGATTTGCATTAGTGTAATCTTGACATTTATTCAATCTTCCAATATGTAAATATCCATTTTTTATGTATCTAACATATGTATTTTCCGAGCTAAAAAGCTCCAAATTAACGATACTTTTAACCCAAATTGAAAGATTATCATCACTGCTTAAATTTGAAAGATTATATTCAAGCGATTTATCAAGAAAGCCAAATTTCCATAAATCTATTCTGTTTGCAATTTTACATGTTCTAACACTGCTTTTTGGATTAATTCCACAACTTTTAAAAGCATTCCCTTGAAACAAAGTAGGGTCTACATGCTCAATGACAACATCTTCTAAATTACCATATACATCAATATTATATGTATACTTGCAATTTAAACCACCGCTTATTGGAATCCCAAAAGGGTCTTTAAAACAGAAAAAACCTTTTTGGTTTTGCTGGCGATAACAAATATCATGTGTATCTTCAATCACTTCAGGAGTAAATGTTACAATACCGCTTACATTGTTAACACTTTTTACCCTTAAATATACTCTATCACCAGAACTTACATTTATGCTTTTATTTATATTTCTCCCAAATTCTAAAGCATTTAAAGGACATCTATTTTTATATAATGCTACACCAAAATTATTTATAGATGAAAGATTAATATCAACTTTTCCATTAATTTTGACATTAAAAGAATAAACTACATCACCTCTTGATTGATTTAAATTATATGTTGATTTATTTAATGCATTATTTAATTTTTCTATTATTATAGGGTTATTACAATCACTTCCATATGAAAATAAGATTGTAAAAAAAAAGAGTAAAATTCTTCTCAATTTCACTCTCTTTACCAATTTAATTTTTTAACTGATTTTTTATTAATATTGATTTTATCAAGCGATGAATTAATTTCAGTTGTTCTATTTGTCTCTTTATATTTTGCTTTATTTATACCTACTCCTCCCCATCCTTTTGAATCGCTTAAAAAAGAAGCATTAAAACAAGGATGAGTTAAACAGTCTTGATTACTTGCAGATGGGTCTTGATAATTCTTTGCTAACGGATGATACCAAAGCCAGCTTGGAATTGCAACATGCACTTTTACTTTATACGGAAGCGTATGTGTTGTTCTAAGAGTTACTTGTTGTAAACCATTATTTACATTTCCTTTTGTATAACTAACATCACTTGCATTTATGTAAAGGTATTTTATCTCACCAAAAGAATTATTAATATGATTAGTATTTAAAACCCAACTGTTATTATTCCAATATTGATATTTTGCAGTATTATTTAATTCTGATGCATATCCAGAAACATTATCAATAAACATTCTTCCATAATAAAATGTAGCTGATTGATTTAGAGTTATAGAGCCATTTGCATCGTTATCAGTAACATTAATCTCATTAATATTAAATCTAAAACTATTTATTGGATTTTTGTTATCTCTTGGAAAGTTTATCTTAATATGAAGATTAGCTTTCCCTTTATCAAAATAATTTTTACTTATACTTAATTGAATAGGACTAGTTATATTTACTTCTTGTATCGCATTTTGAGAAGTTTCTACATATCTTACACTATTTACATTTAATGGTATAGAGTGAGTTATTGTTAAAGCAATATTTTTTGCATACATATCTCTATTATAATATTCAGTAGCATTACCATCTTTATTAATTGCTGTTATATTTATATCAAGATTTGATGACATATTTAAATCATTTGAAATATATGTAAAATTAGAATTATTAAAGTCTGTATACTTAGCATCTATTCTAAATGCAAAAGGAATAAATTTTATACCAGTTCTTGCACTTTGTATAAATCTTGCAGAAACATTAGTATCATTAGCATCAACAAGCGCAAATTCACTGCCATTAACTTCATCAATAGTAATATTTCCTTCTCCGACATCTAAATACCTTAATCTTAAAACAACTACTCCATTTACAAATTGTCTATTTGTAGAAGTTATTTCAATCGCTTTAGTTGCATTAGCATCATTATCAACATATCTAATTCTTGGAGAATTAACAACAGATACAACCTCATTATAATTTTGTGCTGGATTGTTTTGAAAATCAAGTGCTTTTACAGTAATATTAAATTCTTCTCCAGCTTTTACCACAGTTGGAGCGTTTTCGATTACAAATTTATATGGTCTTATTGCAAAGTCATCACTTGAGAAGCATTTTCTCCATGCTACTGTTCCAGGATTTTCTCTACATTGATATACCGTAGTATTTGAGCACTCACTTGAATCTTTTATTATCAAACTTCCGTTAGAATCCACATCCGCACATATTTTAAATTCAACTTTTACATCTTTTACACTTTTACTTATATTAAACTCTTGCTCAATTGAAGCGTTTGAAGTGTTAAAATCATAAAAAGGCGTAATTTCTATTTGATTTAAAACATCATATAATGCAAATTTTACAATACCTTTATTAAGTGCAGTTTCTTGATTATTTTCAATTCCTGCAATTTTTAATTTGAATGATTTATTTACTATTTTTGTTTTTATAACTCTGTGAGTTATATTTTCATCTACATCCCAAGCATCAATCGCCGAAGGAGTTTCTGACACATTGTTTGTAGATGTTGTAGGAACATTTTCACAATAATCTAATTTAACATTTTTATAAAGTCTTCCATATTCATCATAAAAAGTAGCAAAAAAATTATTTAAATTACTACCTTGTATAGTTGTATCAATTCCAAAAGTTGTCTCTAAAGCATTATAATGCTCAAATCCAGTTGCATTATATTCGCCCAAATATGCAGTGGTTTTTGATATTGTTTGAATATCACTTGCCCCAAAAGGAGGTTGAATATCTCCTCTTGGAGGAGCAACAACAACTCCTTTAGATTTTTTATCAATACTTAAACTAATTTTAAACCCAAAAATATTTTTATACTGATAAGTTGTATTGTTTTCTAAATCTTTAAATACTGTGTTGTTATTTTCATCAATTAATCTATACATTTGAGGAGTTGTACCTGTAAACCAGCTAGGGTCAGTTTCTATTAATGTAACATTCAAATCTCTTAATGTTTGATTTGAGTCATTAATAATTGCTGTTCTTTTTGGCATTTTAAAAGTCATTTTCAAAAAGTCCATTATGCTTATCCAATGCCCGTTTATCTGGTCTGCATAACATAAAGGACATTTGCCATATCCAAGCTTGTCATTTGTTCCTCTATATATAAAATGTGCATAATCAGAATCTATTGTAATATCACCTTCAGCTGTTATCCCTCCATACCAGTAAAAATCATCTGAGCTTGATTTAAATTCAACGTTTCCTTTGACATAACTAAATGCATATATGTGCAATGGAGTATTTTCGGTATCTTTAAATTCCATATTACCGCCGACATATATAAAAAGATTGTTTTCATCACCATTATCATTTATATATACATTGTTTTTATCAAATTTTAGATTCTCTTTTACAAATATCCTAACAGGTCCGCCATCGAGTATATTTATATGGATATTATCACCATTAAAAGTCAAATCATCAAAAAAATAATCCCCTGGTTTAAAATTAAGTGTTATATTATTTTCTTTAAAAGTCCAAGAGCCAAAAGTAGAATAATTAGTATCACTATTAGAGTAGTGAGTTTGAGGATAAAAATTTAATACTAAATTTGGAGAATCAAAATCATAATTTACATAATCAGTTTCAGTAAAATTTAAATCTTCTGGTATAGGTGTTGTTTGATTACTCTCTAATAAATTTGGATTGTATTTATTATCTGGAGGATTTTTTACGTTACAATTAGTAGCATTATCACAAGTTTGAGTTATACTACATTTTATATTATCGATGTTATTTACTTTAATAGCAAAAAGATTCTCACTTCCACATACTCTAGGCTCGCTTCCATTACCTTGAATAGTATCATAAGTAATTAAAGGACCCTTAAAAAGACCACAAGTATAATAAGGTGAAATTGGTTGATTTTGTGCATAAAGCAAAAGGATTAGTGATAATAAAAACAATAATTTTTTCATCTTCAACTCTTTTTTCGTTTATTATACCATAATTTTACTTCGAGTTGAAAAATTAACCTCTTAAAGCCACTTTTTTGCTTGAATTTTAAATTCTTCAGGATTATCGCTTGAGAAAAGTTTTATTGAAGTTTCTTTTTTAGGAGTAATGTTAAAATTATTTTTTATCATCTCAACTATTGCTTGACCTGAGTGAATAAGCTTTGCGTTTGGAAAATGTTTTTTAAAAGTTTTACTTAAAAATGGATAATGAGTACAGCCTAATATTACAATATCTATTTTTTCTTTATCGATATCTTCAAAATACATATCAAAAATTTTATCCGTAATTTCTCCTTCAACAATACCTTCTTCCACAAGAGGTACAAAAAGAGGAGTAGCTATTGATATTATATTTTTAAATCCGTTTTTTTGAAGCAATTTTTGATATTTACCTGATTTTATCGTCCTTTTTGTACCGACAAGCAAAATATTTGAATTTTTATCTTCATTTTTTATAGCTTCCACACCTGCTTCAATAACCCCTAAAACGGGAAAGTTTGCTTCTTTCCTAAGCTCTTCAACAGCGACTGCACTTGCCGTATTGCATGCTACAACTAAAAAATCAATATCAAAATTTTTAAGAAATTCAAGAGCTTCAAGAGAGTATCTAATAATTGTACTTTCATTTTTATTTCCATATGGAACTCTTGCAGTATCTCCATAATAAATTATTTCATCAAAAAGTTTTGCTTTTAATATCTCTCTTGCAACACTTATACCACCTATTCCACTATCAAAAATGCCGCATTTATTCATTAATTACGCTTAAAAATTCCTGATTGTTTTTTGTTTTTAACATTTTTGAATAAAGAAGCTTAAGCGCTTCAACTTCATCCATTTCACTTATAATATTTCTTATAGCCCAAACTTTTGCAAGCTCTTCTGGAGTTAATAAAAGCTCTTCTTTTCTTGTTCCAGATTTAAGCAAATCAATTGCTGGATAAATTCTTCTATCAGCAATTCTTCTGCTAAGCACCGCTTCCATATTACCAGTACCTTTAAACTCTTCAAAAATAACCTCATCCATTTTAGAGCCAGTATCAATAAGTGCTGTTGCAATGATAGTTAAACTTCCACCCTCTTCTATATTTCTAGCCGCACCAAAAAATCTTTTTGGTTTATGAAGAGCGTTTGCATCAACACCACCGCTTAATACTTTCCCACTTGCTGGTGTAACGGTATTATATGCCCTTGCAAGCCTTGTAATAGAATCGAGTAAAATTACTACATCTTTTCCCATCTCAACCATTCTTTTGGCTTTTTCTATCACAAGCTCCGCCACTCTTACGTGATTTTGTGCTGGTTTATCAAAAGTTGAGCTATAAACTTCTCCTTTTACGCTTCTTTGCATATCTGTAACTTCCTCTGGTCTTTCATCAATTAAAAGAACCATTAGCTCCACTTCTGGATGATTTTGAGTAATCCCATGAGCTATTTCTTTTAAAAATACAGTTTTTCCACTTCTTGGAGGCGCTACAATTAACCCTCTTTGTCCTTTTCCAATTGGTGCAAATAAATCAAGCACTCTTCCTGTAAGTTTTGTTGGATTATATTCAAGTTTTAATTTTTCTTGAGGATATAGTGGAGTTAAGTTATCAAAAAGAGGTCTTTTTTTTGCTTCCTCAGGTGGTAGATAATTAACTGCTTCAATTTTTAAAAGCGCATAATATTTTTCTTGGTCTTTTGGAGGTCTAATCTGACCTGTTACAATATCTCCTGTACGAAGAGCAAATTTTTTAATTTGAGTTTGTGATACATAAACATCATTAACAGAATTTTCAAAATTCCCACCTATACTTCTTAAAAATCCATACCCATCAGGCATAATTTCTAAAATTCCAGTAAATAATAAATACCCACCTTGTTGGACTTGATGTTTTAAAATCTCAAACATCAAATCTTGACGCTTATATTCTTGAGGGTTTTCAACACCTAATTTTTTGGCAATTTCTATTAATTCATCTGTTGGCATACTACGCAAAGTCTCAATAGTATAACCCTCTACTGGGATATGAGTGCGCTGTTTTTTTTGTGAAGATTCGTTAGTTGAGCTCTCTTCTAGATTATTTTGATTTTCTTTTTCCATATAATTTAATCCTTGTAGATTGAAGTTTTTAGCAGCAAATTTTGTGCGATTTTATTTAAATTAATTTTTTTTGTCAAGATTTGATATAATTTTTAAAAAAGGATAACATGCCAAAACTCATTGCAAATAAAGAAGAGAGAATTGATAAATTCTTAAGTGAGCAATTAAATATTCCAAGAAATCAGATTCAAGAGCTAATAAAAAAAGAGTTAGTAAAAATTAATAATAAAACTATAAAAAAAGGTGGGGTTAAATTAAAAAGTGGAGATTTGATAGAATATACTCCCTTAAAACCAGAAATTAAAGAAAAAAAAGAAGTAAACTTTGATATTCCTATTCTTTATGAAGATGAAGATTTATTAGTAATTAATAAACCCCCTGGTATTGTAGTGCATCCAGCGCCAAGCGTAAAAGAAGCAACTATTGTAGATTGGTTAAAAGAAAAAGGCTTTAACCTCTCAAATATAGCAGGAGAAGAGAGATATGGAATAGTACATAGAATTGATAAAGAGACAAGCGGAGCATTAGTAATAGCAAAAAACAATAAAACTCATGAATTTTTATCAAACCAATTAAAAGATAAATCAATGGGGAGATATTACTTATTTTTATTAAACCACCCTTTAAAAGAGCCAATTTGTGTAGATAAACCGATTGCAAGAAACCCAAAAAATAGATTAAAAATGGCAGTAGTAAAAGGAGGAAGAGAGGCAAAAACTTTATTTGTGCCAATTGAAAATAACTTAACTGCTGCAAAATTATTTACTGGCAGAACTCATCAAATAAGAGTACATTTAAATTCAATCGGAAGATATATTTTAGGCGATAAAACTTATGGAAAAAAAGAGCAAAATATTCCAAGAGTCATGCTTCATGCAAGAGAGCTTTACTTTACTCATCCAAACGGAAAAAAACTTAGTATAATAGCACCATTATTTGATGATTTTAAAAATTTAATAAAAGGAATAGAGGATGAAAAAATTAATAATCTCAGCCGCTACTTTGATACTCATAACAGGCTGTGCAAAACTAACACCAACTAAACAACCAATAAAATCAAACCCTAAATTACCAGTTGTAAAAGAATTTAAAGCATACCCAGATAGAAATGCAATAGCGCTTTTTTGGTCTCCAGTTCCGACAATGAGCGGATATTACATTCAAAGATATGATTTTAAACATAAAAAATGGGTACAAATTGCAACTATTAAAAATCCCTATAAATCAATCTATGTAGATACAAAATTAAAACCAGCTCATATATACAAATATAAAATTGCAACTTTTGATAAAAATGGCATTCCTTCACTTGCAAAACAGACTCAATCATCAACACTTCCACCACTCTCACCTGTTATACCTCTAGAAGCAAAACCATTAACTAAAGGTAGCGTTAAAATAATATTTAGACCACATACAAACGAAAGAGTGTATGAATATATAATTGAAAGATTCAATGATGAAAAAGCAAAATGGGAAGAAATTGATACTCTAACTCCTAGATTAAATGTAGAATATATAGACAAAGACCTTAAAGATGGAAAAATTTATAAATATAGAATAATTGCAAAAAGTTTTGATGATATAAAATCACTTCCTTCAAAAACAATAGTAGTATCAACTTATCCAAAACCACCTGTAATTTTAAATGTTACCGCTACTACAAATCTACCTAAAAAAATAGTAGTAAAATTCTCTCCTGTAAAAAATGCAATTTATTATAAAATTTATATCTCTTCTACTCCTAATGGATATTTTAAATTTTACAAAACAACAAAATCAAATACATTTGTAGATTATATAAATAAAGATGGATTTATAAGATACTATAAAGTTACAGCGGTATCTGCTCATAAAACAGAATCACTACTTAGTGAAACTCCTGCAGTTATGGGAGAGACTTTGCCAAAACCGGCAACTCCTATAGTCTCAACCAATAGATATTCAAATACAATTGAATTTATTTTTACCTCACCTGATAATAGAGCAGAGAAATATTTAATTATCAAAAAAGAAAAAATTTCTCTTTTTAAAAGCATAGAAAAAAAATTTATAACAAAATCAAATAATTTTAAAGATACAATAAACCCAAAACATTCGTATGAATATAAAATATATGAAGTTGATAAATATGGGCTTATTTCTAAAAAACCGGCTATTGTGGAGGTTAGCAAATAATGCCACATATCGTAATTGATAAATTAAAAGAATTAAATTATCCTATTAAAACTAATAAATGTGAATTTTTATTTAAAGCTGAAAATTTAATTGCGGTAAAAACAGAAAATGCAAAATTTTTAATTCAAGTAAGAAATCACAAAAATGGATATTTGGTAAAATATGACAAAATAACTAGACCAATTATTAGTGAATTAAAAAAAGCTTACTTAGAATTTGCAAAACTAAATGAAGCAAATATTATTTTTGAAAATATAAGCGGAATAAAAGAAAAATTACCTAATCAAAATTTATTAAACATTACAGATGATTTAAGCAATATAGATATAGTAGAAGTTGGATTTGGAAGTGGAAGACACTTAATTCATCTTGCTAAAAAATATCCTGAAAAAACAATTTTAGGAATTGAAATTCATAAACCTTCAATAGAGCAAGTTTTAAGAAGAATTAAACATGAAAAACTAACAAATATAA
>JALVAK010000056.1 GCA_027011225.1 Nautiliaceae bacterium
TTATAATGCTTTAAATTTGCTCTATTGAAATACCAAATCAAATCAAATTCATTTCCGATATCTTTGGATTTTCCGTTTGGAGCCAAAACCATATCAGTAGCTCTTAAAACATTTGAAGCTTTTATTTGATTATAATTGTGAAAGGCAAGACTTAGTGTATTTCCATTTTTAAAATCATAATTTCCATATAAAGAAATTATTTGAATGTTTGATAAATCCGGATTTAAAAACTCTCCATAATATCTAAAATTTGGAATTTTATTGAGTTTATGCTTTGCATTTGTAAGATATGGCATATAATAATTATGTTTGCCATCTTTTGAGCCGCTGCCTCTTGCAAATGAAACGCCAAAAGAATAAGGAGATGTATCTTTATTATACATTGCACCCAAATCAAGACCATTAGCAGTAATCTTTTGATTAAAATTACCTCTAAGAAGCGCAAAATCTGCCCAATATTTAAGAGAAGAGTTTGAAAATTTTTTATTTCCATCAGCCCTTATTCCATACCATCTAAGAGTCCTTAAATTTTTCGTATGCTCTAAAAGATAAAAACCTTCAATAAAATGTTTTATAAAATATTCATATTTTAAATGCGCTATTATAAACTTTGTATCTTTAAGACCGTAAGTATTGTCGCTTTCACTGAATGTTTTTTCATTATTTAACCTGCCTCCAAAATAAATATCATAAAGCAGTAAATCATCACTGTTAAAAAGTCCTATGGTATCAACAGAGCTGTTGTAATACCACGACCTTCCGTCATTTAAAATTTTTCTTCCAATTAAAAAATTTAGATAATTGTCATTTAAATCATGGCTCATTAGATAAAATTCTCTCAAATCCAAATTAAAATCAGTTCCTTTATCATGATTTACATCCGAATATTTTAATCCTACTCTAGGCTCCATTTTAAAAAACCAATGCTCACTAAGCTCTCTCATGTACTGCCAACCAAGAAGAAGTGAGAGTCTAAATCTGTAAAGCCTTGAAGAATTTTTTGCTTTTTGCCCTAATTCATAAAGGGCAGAAGGCTCAATATAGAATCTGCTAATTGAAAAATGTTGAGGTGGCTTAGTCTGATTATTTTCGTTTTTTTGTTCATTTTCGCTTTTTTCTACCGGAAAAGAAGGTACTTTAACTTTAATTTTTTTATTTATCTCTTCAAATGAAACAGATGCAAGCTCATCTAATAGAGAGATTTTTTTAGCCATATTACGTTGATTTATTGAAGGTTTTAACGATTGCCCAATATTATTTGTAAATTTTTTTAAATACCCTTTACCAAATCTAAATTTATATGTTCTTGCAATTACCGCACTTGGATACATAGAAAGAAAACTTTTATAATGCTCTTTTACCTCATCATACGTTTCATAACATCCGCATCTTATTGTATAAACATTTTTAATTTTCATCTCTTTACATATTGAAGGAAGATGTTTTTTAATAGTTGAATTTAAAAACGGCTTTTTAGAGCTTGCTATTTGTATAGTATAGCAAGCCGGTGGCTCGCTTTTTGCAAAAACAATTCCAGCCATAATACTTAAAATAAGCAACTTTTTCATATATCGCCTTTTAAAAGTTCATTTATTGTTATTTTTTTATTCCTGTATATGTTGATTTTTTCTAAAAGATTTTTAATCTCAGGAAGATACTTTTTAATAAGCTCTTTTCTTTTAAGTTTTAAAAGTTTTTCAATTTCTTTGCTTTGAAGCTCTTTTTTCAGAAGATATCTTCTGCATATCTGGTCCTCTCGGGCTTTTCTTAACATCTCTTTTTGGTAATTATTTCTAAGGTATTTAATTTTATCCATCAGTTTAAACGCTTTTTCATATCTTTTAATATCAATTAAAGTAAATGTATTCATTTTTTCTTTAATTTTTTTCAAAAATCCGTAAAAATCTATATTTGCATATTTCAATCTATACTCAAACAATAAAACAGCATTTTTAATTTCTTTGGCATTTTCAGGTTTAAAGTGATACTTTTTATAAAATTCTTCATTAAATAAAATTCCTTTTTTCATTCTTCTTATTGCTTCTTTATAAGCTTTTAAAAGCTCTTTTAGCCCCGGCACGAAATATTTTAATTGTATTAAATCTTCAAAAATAGCTTCATTTCCTAAAATTCCCGATTCAATCAATAAAACCAACCCCTCAAATTTATCTTTTTCATTCCATCCGTTTTGTCTTGATTTTGATAAAAACATATATCCTATATATGCAAGAGACAATTTATTTAACTTCAATGCACCGTTTAATAAAGCTTTTTTACTTTCTTTAGCCCTGTTTTTCAAAGAATATATATAAAATAAATAATCATACGCTCTTATATTATCCTTGGTTAAATTTGAGTATATATCTCTTGCCGTATAAAAAAGTGTTGAATTAATGGTAATCAAATCGCTGCTTTTTGCTAAAAAAGGAAAACCAAGACCGTATAATTTGAAATTTCCTTTGTTTTTGATTATTTTTGTAATAAAAAATTCTAAATCACCGGAGAGTTTTGGATTTAAAAGATTTAATTTATTATTTTTCAACTTAACGGCAGCAAAATTTGAAACTTTAATATCGGATTGGAAATTATCTTTAAAAACATTGGAATCTATAACAGCGCTTGCCGCTTTTACATATGGGTCTCTTTGAAAATTCCTATCTTTCATAAAACTCAAATCTTTCACAAAAACCTCTGCACCGTTTTTACCGTTTGTATCTATGATATTTTCCGTTATTTCAGTCCTTAAAGAGTTTCTAGCAATAATCCCATCTATTCTATTTAGAAAAACGATATTAGAATCAATAAGACTTTTTGGCGTTTCCTGTATAGAAATTCCAGAATATCCGTTATCAAACGAAATATTTTTATAAACAAAAGTTTTATAAGAATTCCTATCAAGCATAATACCATTTGAATGGTTTTTTAAAGAGAGATTTTCTGCAAATACAGAATCCGTAACTTCCCTTGATATAATCAAACCATTTGAATACTTAGCCCTTAAAGATATATTTCTTGCACACACAAGATTTTTTGAATAATCATGAGGGTCAAAATTATAAATAACATTATCATGGAAAAAATTCCCCAAAAACAGAGAATTTTCAGCCCCGTTTGTATAAAATCCCATTGTAGAATCATATACTTCATTCCCTATAAATTTAATCGAAGGCTTTTTATAATTTAAAAACATAAAAAACGGATTTTTTAAATTTTTTGAAGGTATATTTGCAACAGAATATCCAAATGTCGATGTCACACTGTGATACCCAAGACCTCTAAAAACAGAATTAAGCACAATCGCTTTTGAGCCAGTAAGCCCTAAAATATAAGGTCTTGGTCTTTCATAGTTAATAAAAAGTATTTTATCCTCAGGAATTTTTTCCCTTTTTAAATATTTATTATGTTTTCTATCCCATACAATAAACTTAGAATTGCTTATATAAAGTCTTCCAAAATAAAAAATATTTACAACATTAGGATAACCTTCTAATAAAACCTTTTTATTTTTTATAATTAAACTTGCTGTAGGCGAAACTACAATTGAAATATTTATCTGATATCCTTGAGGAGTTTTTTTAATATACCCTTTCTTTGAAAAAATTTTATACAATTCTTCAAGAGAGTACACACCATCATACAAAATAAGAATCTTATTTGGTAAAAAGTCGTATTTTTTGTAATAAAATATATTATAAGCTGGAAGAAAATATAACTTGTTTACATCTTCTATTTCAAAATTATTACCATAAAGTTTTTTTGGAAATTTTTTTAAAAGTTTATTTGGCGTATTGTTTTTATATATTTTTTCAAGCTCTTTTATTTTTTTCTTTTTATTTATTCCTGATTTTCTTGGGGAAATAATATATAAATCAGTTTTTTTTACTCTATGATAAACTATTTTAGGCTCTATAAAGTGAAATTTAGAATGTTTAAGCGCATATTCTGCTTCTTTTTTATATCTGTAACACCCGTAATACGCTTTTTTAACTTTAATATCAATTGTATCATGAAATACACTACATACTTTTACTCTTTGAGTATTAATAGGAGCAACGGGCGTAGTTTCATCCACTTTTGTAAGTATCGAATAACAGCTCCACGCATAAGAAAAATAAAAAAGAAAAAACAGTAAAAATATTTTCTTCATATTACTGCCTAAATGTATCTATTTTAACATTTACACTTTCATTTAACTGTTTTGGAGTCAATTTAATACCTATAGGCTCTAAAAAGACTTTAACATAATTGATACTGTTAGAATATGTATTTGTAACACCTTTGCTCTTTTCTGAGCTCAAAGGAGCAGGATATTTAATATCTACGATTTTTGCTTTAAATTCAGCTCCGTTTGGAAGTGTAACGGTTGCTATATTCCCTACTTTAAGTTTTTCAGCATCTTTTGAGAGAATATGAGCTACTACATAAATGTGTGAATTTTTAGGTATCACAGATAATATAGGCTCACCTGTATCTCTAAATTCATTGTTTTTTACATAAACGTTTAATACTCTCCCATTTACTACGCTTCTTAATGTTCTAATACCCCCGTTTAGCATTTTAGCAACCGCAAAAGGTTTTGAGGTGTTTATTTCATCCCCTGGCTTTACTTTTTTTATAAATTCTATAAAAGAAGGTGCAGGAGAGCGTACCATACTTATATTTGCATCTACATATCCCGCAATTGCTTTGACAATAAAAGTTCTATTATAAAAAACATATCCCAAAAACAATATCAACACAAAAATTACAACATATATTAAAAACAATATACTCCATGCTTTTTTATGACTTATTTCTTTTGCTTTTTTATCAGGATATGTTATCTGATGCCTAACAACATGTAAAATATCATCTTGAGTGATAATACTTCCTTCTAAAAAAGAGTCTATTATATGCTGTAAAACAGCTCTTTGATCAGGCTTAAGCTCGGTAAACCTGCATCTCATAATAGTATGATTTTCAAACTTATCATTTTTTAAAAATTCAAGTTTTAAATTATCAACTGCCGTTTCAAAATTATCAAATTTAAATTTCATTTTACCTTCGGCAAATTTATGTACATACTCTTCTGGTAAATCTATAATAGCACAACCAGATATGGACCAGTTGTCGATTTTATATTCTCTACCATCAATCTCTATAGTAGCTGGTATTTTATATCTTGCATGTTGTCTAGTTATTTCTGCTTCATGTTTTATTTGTGTAGCTATTTTTTCTTTATTTTCCATATCTTTTATCTCCTAAAAAAATGTATAAATTCCCATACATCATGAAAAGTTATTAATCCTACTAAAAATGCTATACCTAATAAAAAAACCATAAAGTCGATTATTACCATTCCATTAGAACTAACTTTTCTATACCATTCTACAAATTTTTTTCCGCCTTTTAGTGTAGTTTTTTGTCTTGTCCATTTTTGTTTGTACATATGCTCCCATACATATATTTTAACAAAAGAGCCCACTACCTGATTATAATAAAGCATCAAAGGCCAGATAGCATATATTTTTTTTCTTGAAAACCTATATACAAATGTCATCAAAAGTCTGGTAAAAAGTATCCACCATATATATGCATAAAATATGACTATGCCCCATTGTATAGTACCTAAAATTGCCATAAAGAGCCCAAACAGAGTCGTCCATTTTGTAATTCTCTGGTCAATCAGGGCATACCACGGATAAAGATTTATTTTTTTATGGGATAATTTAAGCGCTCTTGCATTGGTTCTATATTGATTTCCAAACCATCTTACCATTAACATAATACTGCCTTTGAAAAAATTCCTCTCAGGAATTTCATCCACCGTATAAACAAGCACATCAGGTACATACCACATCTCCCAGCCTTCACTTGCAAGAGCAAACCAGCTTGATTTGTCATCTCCTGTAAGAAAATAAAATTCTCCAAGCCTCCAATGGCTTAGTTTATCCAGCTGAATAGTATCAGCAAACGCTTTTTTAGCAGCAATACTAGCTCTTATCATAGACATTCTACCAGTTAATGTCAATATCCTATCAGACAAAGCAATAGAGCTCATTGACATATTTCTTTGGGCAAACCTAAGTTTGTACCAGTAATAATAGATTTTTTCAGCCAATCCTTTTCCATGAATTAAAAGATAATCATCTTCCTCTTCATCCGTGGTAAGCCCTCCAAGCTTTGGATTAAGTGCAAAAAGTCTTGCACATTTTCTAATAGTCCCCGGAGTTATGATAGAATCCCCATCAATTACAGCAACAACAGATTTTTCAAAATCTACATTATGATTTGCTATTACCCTAAAACCTGCTGTTAGACCATCTCTCTTTCCAGTCCCTTTAATCCTTGTAATTACAAGCTTTACCCTCTCTGGAGGATTTAACAGCTGAAAAATTTTTTTAACTAAAAGCTCATCAGCTTTTTCAACAAGAGATGCTATTATCGTTACATTATAACCGCTATTTATTGCTTCTTTTATGGCTTCTCTATAAACTTTTGCACTTACATCCGTAGAAATCCTAAAAGAAGTAATCAGCATAAAAACATGTTCAGGGTCTAATTCATCTCCGCTTTCTTCTTCTATTTTTCTAATCGTTTTAAATTTAATCTTTTGATAAATAAATGCCCTTATACCATTTAATAAAAACCAACCATATCTCCAAAGACCAATAATGCCTATTAGGAATATTAAATCTCTGGCACCTGGCTCTACTCTATTAATAGGAAGAAGAAAAAAACCTATTATAAGGATTAAAATATAAACAACAAATCCTAAAAAATTATAATCTTTTAAAATTTTCACCAAGCAATTCCTATATAATTTTTATTTGAAGGTTTGTTTGTTACTCTCATAAGGTCGATTATATATTTATCAGTATATTTTTGAGGAATGTCTTTAAACTCTTTTGAGCCGTTTCCAATAAGAATAATATCACTTTCTTCTATAACTTTATCAAGATTATCACTTAATCTTTCATTAATATGCCAAAGCTCATTTTCAAGCAATGCTTTATTTGCCCCTTCTTCTTTTGCTTTCATTACATTTGGGTCGTAAATTGAAACCTTATAACCTTTTCCAATCAAAAGCTCTGTAAGCTCTAAAATAGGTGATTCTCTCAAATCGTCAGTATTTGGTTTAAAACTTATTCCAAGCACGGCAATTTTTCTGCTTTTTAAAGGTTTTATGAATTCATTATATACTCTTTTTATTTGATATTCGTTGCTTGGCA
Source organism: Nautiliaceae bacterium (assembly GCA_027011225.1). Taxonomy (GTDB): domain Bacteria; phylum Campylobacterota; class Campylobacteria; order Campylobacterales; family Nautiliaceae; genus JALTBU01. The sequence goes on from JALVAK010000056.1 coordinate 7,212, forward strand.
TCAATGAATTTAAAAGAGGTGTATTCTCATCAAGCGATTTTGCTTTATAAGTAATAGCTCTTACATCTTTTGGCAGACATGAGCCTCCAAATGCAAATCCAGGTTTCAAATAATAAGGAGAGATATTAAGTTTTGTATCGGCACAGAAAACATCCATTACTTTATGTGAATCAATACCCAATTTTTTACAAATCATCCCAATTTCATTTGCAAAAGTAACTTTTGTTGCATGCCATGAATTATCTGCATACTTAATCATTTCAGCCACTTCAATTTCAACTTCAAAATAAGGAGCGTTTAAAAACGAATACAATTCTCTAAAAGTTTTATAACTTTTCTCATCCGTTGCACCCACAACTGTCTTTGGAGGATTATAAAAATCCCAAATTGCACTTCCCTCTCTTAAAAATTCAGGATTTGAAACATACCCAAAATCAACTCCCGCTTTTTTTCCTGAAATTTCTTCAATTATAGGAATTACTACATTTTTACCTGTCCCTGGAAGTACTGTACTTCTCATAGACACTATATGAAATGAATCTTTTTCTTTTAATTTCTCACCTATTGCTTTTGCCGCTTCTTTTATATATTTTAAGTCAATATCACCGTTTGGTTTTGATGGTGTTCCAACAGAAATAATTGTAATATCACTATTATCAATCGCTTCTTTCAAATCAGTTGTGGCTCTAAGTCTTCTTGCTTTTACGTTTCTTGAAATATAATCTTCCAAATCTTTTTCAACTATCGGAGCTTTTCCTTGATTAATCAAATCAACTTTTACCTTGTCTATATCCATACCGATAACTTCATGCCCCTCATTTGCAAAACAAGCCGAGCAAACAGCCCCTACATATCCCAAACCTACTACACTGATTTTCATTTTACTCCTTTATTGTTAATTTATCAAATAAAACTTTGGCACAACCTTCATCTTGAAGATATACACCCGCTTTGAAATAATTTAAAAATTTATTCCAATAACTTACATCTTTATCTACTTTTAAATTACCATTTACCCAAATTTTAAGTTTAGAATTTTTAACCTCAACTTTTATATCAAAAAAACCTTTTGGCATTTCACCCAAATCTATTTTTTCATAACACATCACATTCGCTTCATCACATGCTCTGATAACCGCCCAAATATGATTTTTTGCACCTCTTAAATGTTTATACCAAACAACTCTTAAAAGAGGTTTGTTAATTACAGGTTTATCTTTTAAATTACTATCAGCATGAATTTGCAAAAATGTAAATTCCCTTTTTTCATTTAAAGGAAAAAGTTTTACTCTTGCAATTATAATATGAGGATTAGAATCAGCAACACTCCACTCATTTTTAAATCTTAGCTCACTTCTATGTTTTTTACCACACATAAAAAACGCCATATATTTATTATCTTGTAGATAAAAATATTTATTGCAAAAATCTTTAAATTCTCCGTATTTTGTCGAATACAAAGGATTATAATGACTACCTGGAGCTTGAAGTTTCGATACTGATAAAACATTTTTAAATTTATCAAGAGAAAACGGAGCGTTACATCCAAAAAGATAAATTCCAAAAATTAAAAATATTATTTTTTTCATTTTTCCTTATCTCTTCCAAAATCATCTTCAAGCCTTACAATATCATCTTCTCCTAAATATTCTCCTACTTGCACTTCAATTATTTTTACCGGGATTTTACCGTTATTTTCTATTCTGTGAATCTCCCCCATAGGAATATATGTCGATTCATTTGGTCTTAAAATAAATTTTTTATCACCTTTTACGATAGTAGCAGTTCCACTTACAACCACCCAATGCTCACTTCTGTGAAAATGCTTTTGAAGAGAAAGCCTTTTATTTGGATTAATTTTTATCATTTTTACTTTATAGCCTTCACCTTCTAATAAATTTATATAATATCCCCACGGTCTATAAACTTTTCTTCCAAATTTCACAATCTCAGGATTTTTCTCTTTCAAAAGCTTCACAACATCCCTGACACTTTGAGATTTTCCTTTTTTAGTTACAAGAAGAGCTGATGGAGTATCTACTACAATCAAATCATCAACATGACTTAGTGCAATTGTTTTATATTTTCCAAATACAAAATTATTTGTAGCATTAACAGCTACAAGATTATCCCTTTTTGTATTTCCGTTTTCATCTTTTTCAAACTCTTTATCAAGAGCATCAAAACTTCCTACATCATTCCACTCTACATTGAGCTCAACGAATTTGATTTTTTTACTTTTTTCCATAACGGCATAATCAATGCTTATATCTGGGATTTTTTCCATATATTCACTTAAAATTCTTATGTATTCCCCAATTTTTGCATTTTCTATTGCGTTTTTTGCATTTTCATAAACTTCAGGTGCATGTTTTTTAAGTTCTTCTAAATATGTTTTAGAATGAAACATAAACATACCACTATTCCAATAAAAATTCCCTGATTTAATATATTCTTGTGCAGTTTGTAAATCTGGCTTTTCATGAAATTTAATAACATTCTCACCATCAGTTTCAATATATCCGTATCCTGTTTCCGGATATTTAGGCTTAATTCCAAAAACAACCAAATATCCTTCTTTTGCAAATTTTTCTGCTTTTTTTATAGCTTCATAATATTTTTCATTTGCATCAATCTTATGGTCAGAAGGAGTTACAAATAAAATATCATCATTTAAAAAAGCCCCAAAAGCGATGGCTCCTGCAGTATTTCTTCCAAAAGGCTCAACAACAGCTTTAAATTCTTTATATTTAACATCATCTTTTATCTCTTCAAACTGGTCAAGAGCCAGAAAAAACTGGCTTGCATTGGATATAATGCACCCTTTATCGCATACTTTAGAGTTTCTCTTTAAAGTCATTTGATAAAGAGATTCATTATCAAACATTTTTAAAAACTGCTTAGGAAGATTTTCACGACTAATAGGCCAAAGCCTTGTTCCACTTCCACCACATAAAACAACATTTACCATTAAAATCCTTTACAAAAAAGAAACAATTAATATTAAATATTCTTAAACATCATCAAATCCGCCAAAATCATCAAACCCACTATCAAAATCACTATCTCCTAAATCTTCATCATAACTTTCAAAATAATCACTATTCATTACATCTTCATTTTCTAAAGAATCAATTTTTTC
>JALVAK010000057.1 GCA_027011225.1 Nautiliaceae bacterium
CTCTCAGGATGAGCAAAAACCGGAGTAAATCCAAGAGAGTGAATCTCAAAAACAATACTTTCAAAAACAGCTGGCTTTGTATAATATGAAGTTTCAAATAAAATATATTTATCATTTATGGCTATTAAATCTTTGTTTTTTATTCTTTTTGCAAATTCTTCATCCATATTGTATTCAGCTGATACATTAAGATTCATAAAATCAATATTTTTTTTAAGCTCATTATATTTTTTCAAAATCAAATCGGTAGGATTATTATACCCTTCGCTCATTACATGAGGGGTAATAATAAGTTTTTCATATCCTAAATTTTTAAATTTTTTTACCATCTCAACACTCTCATCCATACTTTTAGAGCCATCATCAATCCCTGGCAAAAGATGAGAGTGGATATCAGTATGTATATTGAATTTTATTTTTTTAATAAAAAACTTTTTTATCATTTTTCATCCGAATAATACCCATATCCATAATTATATCCATAAGATGATGTTTTATCTTTTACATCATTGATTACAAGTCCGATATTTTTTATTTTATAAAATTCAACCGTTCTATTAATATGTTTTAGAAAATCTTTTTTAGAATAATTTAATCTCAAAAGATATAAATTTACATCCGAATGCTTTAACACATGTACTGCATCTGCAACTATACCAATTGGCGGCGTATCAAGTATTATCACATCAAATTTATCTCTTAAATATTCAAGAGATTTCCATAAATTTTCACTTTGTATAAGCTCAGCAGGATTTGGAGGAATAGGTCCTGATGGTATTACATACAGATTTTCTTTATCTGTTTTTTCTATTACATTATCAATTGTTTCATGTCCAGCTAAGACATTACTAATACCTTTTTTATTTTCTATACCAAAAATAGTATGAAGAGAAGGTTTTCTCATATCAAGATTTATAACAACAGTTTTTTTATTCGCCATAGAATATACAATACCAAGGTTTGAAGCCACGGTTGATTTACCTTCTCCCCCAACTGTGGAAGTTACGGAAATTATTTTTGATTTGTTTTTAACAGGTATAAATTCTATATTTGTCCTAAGTGTCCTAAATGCTTCAGTCAGCCTTGATTTAGGAGAATCTATAACAATAGCCCCTTTTTTCTTAAAATGTGGAATAAGTCCAAGGATTGGAAGTTTTACATGTCTTTCTATCTCTTCAATTGATTTGATTTTTGTGCTTAAAAAGTCAAGTAAAATCACTATTATAATTGCAAAAATAACTCCTAATATAAATCCTATTACTATAATCAGCTTCTTTTTAGGTTTAAAAGGCCTCTCAGGTATTAAAGCGGTATCAATGATTCTATTTTTGCTTATTGTTGAAGCTTTTGCAATCTCAGCACTTACTTTTTTTTCATAAAGATATTCATATATTTTTTTGTTTACAAGATAATTTCTCTCAAGCTCTATAAGTTTTCTCTCATTCTCAGGAAGTTTTTTAATTGCCTCTACATATCTGTATTTAATTGAAGAGAGAAGTTTATATTGTTTATTAATTGCGTTTTTAAGATTATATATTCTATTAAAAATAATAGCTTTTAAATCTCTTATTTGAGTATCAATCGCAATAACCTTAGGATGTTTTGGCGTATATTGAATTAATAATGCATTTCTTTGCAAAATAAGAGTTTGAAGCTGAGAAATCATTTTTTGAAGCTCAGGGTCATCAAGTGCCCCAGCACTTATAAGCATTGCATTTCTTGTGTTTTGTAAATGTTTTATAACAAAATCAATTGTTTCTTTTTTAAGTTTAAGCTCCGTCAATTGTGTATCAAGTTCTGAGAGTTTTTGCAAAAGCATCTGAGAATCAAGACCAACATCGACAATTCCTGTTTTTTTCTTAAATTCTTCAAGTTTTACTTCAGACTCTGCTAGTTCTTTTGTAATTTTCTCAAGCTGTTTTGTCACAAATGCAAGAAGTTGAGAAGCCTGTTGTGTTTTTTGCTTAATTGTATCTTTTATAAAAGTTTTTGCAATTAAATTTGTAATTAAAGCATCTCTTTGAGGGACATTATCAATATATTCGATATTTATCATATTAACTTTTTGTCCCATTCTTGAGACATTAAGATTTTTTTGTATATTTTTAACTAAATCTATAAATTTTTGTTTTATATAAATATATTTGTCATACTTTAAAGGCTTAATTTTATAAATTACAAGCTCAAATTTATCAGTTTTAATCGGTTGCCCAAAATTATAAATCATAGAAAAATCATATTTTTTTACTACAAGCTTAAAAGAATTTTCACCAACAGGTATAATTTCAAAAGGTATTCCTTCGCCCTTTTTTAAAACAACTTTAAAAGGAGGATTACCGTAAATTTCAAATTTTTTAAATTTATCAATAGCAAAATATCTCTCTTGAAAATTATGATTTTTAATAGCATTTGATATCATATATCTAGATTTAATTATCTCAACATCTGTATCAACTTCATCGCCTGCACCAATGCCAAGAGCTTGTGATAATATATCATTCCCTCCTGCATTGTTTGCTTCCCCTATTTCCAAACTCGCATTTGTTTTATAATACGAAGTAGCAAGATATGAATAAACAAAAGCACCGGCGGTAAATAAAATTACTATAAAAATTATTAAGAATTTATATCGTTTTAAGAGATAAAAAAATTCCTTTAAATCAAAAAAATCTTCTTGCCTAATATTTTCTTCCATTATACCCCTTTTTCACTCTCTAAGAGTTTTAACATTAACCATACCACTAAGTATGCTGTTTACAAAATCTATAACAGGTTGAATTCCCCAGATTCTAATATCAAGAGGTTTAGATTTTATAGGAGTTACATAAACTATTTCATTTGGTTTTAAAATTAATTTATTTACATCAGATGGTTTAATTTTTGTTAAATCTACTATTTTCATAGTAGGATTAGACCAGTCACCTGAGATTATTTTAATTTCACTTCTTTTTGCTTTATCTGTAAAACCACCACTCTCACTTATAGC
>JALVAK010000058.1 GCA_027011225.1 Nautiliaceae bacterium
TTGTATTCTTTTTGAAAATCTTTTAAAAACTCTAAATTCAATGGACTTTCCTTTGTAACATATTTGAGTATTGACACGACGCACAAGGCGTCGTGGGCGGTGCGGAGAAGTTAAGTAGCTTTTTTGCCTTGTTGTTACTTTCTGCAAGCTCCGTACCGCTTAAAATAGTTTTGCATACTTGAAATTACCTGTTGTGTCGTTGTTTGTGGTAGATTATCATGCTATTTTGCAAAAAAGGTAATACTCCAAATCCCCGTAATAGTGGGGATTTGACCTGCCACTGCGTATGTGGCTCACTTGCTATGAGTTATTTTTCGTGTTTTGTTTTATTTAAAGGTTGTGTATCAATCCACATAAAATAGAAAAATGCAATAATAGTTGCAAATCCTAAAATATAAGCTAATAGTTCCATTATTCTTCCTTTTCTAAAAGTTCTAAATCTTTTTGATAATTTTTTGTTAAAGTGCTTAATCTGATTATGGAAACAATTATTCCTATAAGTCCAAGCGCAAGTAAGATTATTGTTCCCCAATTTAAGTGGATTTTGTGTTGAGTTAATCCAAATAACATTCCAACTACACCTGAAACAATTCCAAATATAACATATCTCCAAAATCTCATTTTTTCAAGTAAAAAGTCTAACTCTTTTTGTAATTTTTCTTTTGCTCCCATTATATTATTCCCTCTTCTCTTGCTTGTTTTACATATTTTTGAGCTGATGCCATACTAACTTTTGCGAGTTCTTTTACTTTTCTAACAGTTACTTTTTCATTTTTTTCTTTTAGCTTTTGGATAGCTTTATATACTTTTTCTTTTGTTGCTTCTGCTTTTGGTTTGACATAGTTAATTATATTATGTCTCCCTTTTTCTTTACCTGCCATTGATTGTCTCCTTCTAACTTCTTTCAAATATTCTTCATAAGGTAGATTTCTAATTTTTTCAAATTTCATACTTCCAATTTTCCAACTTGCTTTTACATTCCAGCCGTATATCTCATTTCCTCTGTTAAATCCATTGTTGTATTTTGTAACACTTTTTGCAATTTTTACTAACTCTTTTTCTTCTAACCCCTTTCTAACTCGTTTATTTAACTCTTTTGTAACTTCTAAAACTTCTTCAAAATTTTTGCTATCCGTATAAAGCATTGTGTTATACCAGAGCCAATTATTTCTGTTTCCCTCAACTGGTTCTCCTGCAATAAAAAAATTTTTCTCTCTTAGTGCTTTTATATTTGTTTTTATGCTGTTTTTTATTGTAGCGGTTTTAAATTGTTCTTTAATAGTTCTTTTGTTTCTAATTAAAAAATCTTTTATTTCTTCAAATGTTGTTACCCAGCCTGTAAAAATAAAATCTTTTTGTGTTAAAGGATTACGCCACCAACCTTTTAATCTTTTACTTCCTGCTTTATCAATTAACGACCAGCTGTCAATGACCAATTGTTTAAAATCTTGAAATACTTTTTTTTGTTTTTTAGATAACTTGTAAAAAGTATTTACACTGACGCATAATTGTATTCCGTTATCAGTATAACATACCCAAGAGGGGATAATACCTGTCTTATTTAAAAAAGTTTTAAATACCCATTCTAAATTTATACTCGTATGAGAGATGTTATCTATGTCAAAGATAAGCTCTGTTGTGAGATTTTGATTGTAGAATAGGTATTTACCTTTTAAAAGAGCTTCTCTTGCAGGAGCAGTTCTTTTTAATTTTAAATCTTTTTTGCTAAAAGCGTAAAAAGTTTTTTTGGGTAATCTCTCTAATAAAAATCGGAAAATATTTCCGTTTAGGTTAGATTTATGGTATAATTTTGATACTACATTGGGTTGCATTGAGTTACCTCTCTTTGCATTTTAAAATCCTTTCAAAAGACATATGTAAGGTTAAAGGTGGTGTTGCCGCACCACCTTGTTTTTGAGTATTATATCATATGTGTTCTATAAAAAACAAATTTTGTTCTACATTAGCTCTATACACTTTATATTTCATCGGTGTAGGGTTTGCTACGCTTTAAAAGATTGGAAATATTTTGATAAAAGTTACCTTTTCTTATCCTTTATGTAGTTTGATAATAGCTTGGTTAAAGAAGATGAAACTTTATCTAAGTTCTACATTAGCTCTATACACTTTATATTTCATCCTTGGTTTTAATGTGGCTTTTTAATTGTTGGATTAAATAAGAGAGATTTTTAAATTGTTTAGAACTAATCTTTAACCAATCTTTAACCAATACCCTTCTTTTTTTCTAAAAAACGCGCGCAAATTTTTTTTAAATGAAAAATTAAGCGATTTCAAGCCCATAGAGAGCAAAACTCAATCTATCCGCTATGATTATATTCAAAAACAAAAAAAATCGCTCTACGGCTTTCTAATCTCTTAATTTTGATATATTTTGTTTTTGTAAATATTTTTTTGCAGTGTTATAACTTATTTGAGCCGTTTTTGCTACTTTGTAAGGTGTTATTTCTTCTCCTTGCAAGCGTAAGAGATTAACTGCATTGATTACTTTTTCTTTGGTTCTATCAGCTTTTATTTTAGAAGCTCTTTTTGCACTTTCAATTTTTTTAGGACTTACAGGTATTTTTTTGCCATATTTTTCTAAAATATCCAAAGCCCATCTTAAATCGTTTGGCATTTCTCCACTTTCTTTATCTTTAAGAGCTTTTTTCTCTATGCTTATTTTGTATCCAAATACTTCAAACTTCATAATTACTCCTTATTTCAAAATGATGAAACATTTTAACATAATTCAAAACGATATGTCAAAATGAAACAAAATATTTCAAACCGAAATGATTTGAAATAATAAAAAGAAACATTTGAAATATTTTGATATTTTTGAAAGTTGTTGAGTTATGAGAATGTTTATTATGTTAAGTTGATTTTTAATTAAAAAAGTGATTTAATTTTTGTTAATGGAACTAATGGACGACGCAGGGATGATGGATGAGAAGAATTTAGAATATTTTAGAAGTGTAGTTGAA
>JALVAK010000059.1 GCA_027011225.1 Nautiliaceae bacterium
AGTGGAAGACACTTAATTCATCTTGCTAAAAAATATCCTGAAAAAACAATTTTAGGAATTGAAATTCATAAACCTTCAATAGAGCAAGTTTTAAGAAGAATTAAACATGAAAAACTAACAAATATAAGAATAATAAATCATGATGCAAGATTGATTCTTAGTAAAATTCCATCAAATAAACTTCATAGCATTTATGTGCATTTTCCTGTACCTTGGGATAAGAAAGAGCATAGAAGAGTTATAAATACTGATTTTATAAAAGAATCTACTAGAGCTTTACAAAAAGATGGATTCTTACACCTAAGAACAGATAGTGAAAATTATTTTAATTATTCACTTGAAAAATTCTTAGAGCAAGAAAAAGTAGAAATAACTATCAAAAAAAATATTCCTTATGAAATAACAAGCAAATATGAAGAGAGATGGATAAAACAAGGCAAAAATATATATGACATTTTTATGAAATCTCTTGAAATTTCACCTGAGATTAAAGAAGAATTTGATTTTAGTTTTGAAAAAAAACTTACAAATTTAGACTTTACACCAAAAGTTTATGATAATTTTGTAATTCATTTAGAAAAAGAGTTTAAAATAAACGAAAAGGAAAGCTTAATTAGAGCAACTATAGGAAACTTTAATAGACCAGAGCATATTTATATTGTAAATTCTAATAAACCATATTACTTTAAACTTCCAGCTCCTGTTAAAGATAACTATTTAGCACATCTTGAGCTAAAAAGGCTTTTTAATGGGTAAGTTAGTAATCGCAAATAATTTAACTCTAACGTATGAAAATACACCTATAATAAAATCAGCAAACTTTACAATTAATAGTGGTGATTTTGTGTTTTTAACCGGTATTAGCGGAAGCGGAAAAACGACAATTATAAAATCTTTATATGGTGAGCTTAAACCTCATAGTGGAAGTTTAAGAGTTGGAGAGTTTGATTTGTTTAATATTAAAAAATCTCATCTCTCACTTCTTAGACAGCACTTAGGCATTGTATTTCAAGATTTTAAATTAATACCTGAGTGGAATATCTTAAAAAATGTAATGTTGCCCCTCCTAATTGCTGGCATAAATAAAAAAGAAGCAGAAAATTTAGCAATAAAATATTTAAATAAAGTAAAACTATCTCACAAAGCTGATAAATTTCCAGCAGAGCTTAGCGGTGGAGAGCAACAAAGAGCAGCAATTGCAAGAGCTACAATCCATAATCCTGTGATGATTTTAGCAGATGAGCCAATCTCAGGTCTTGATGAATACTCAGCTTCACTTGTTATGGATTTATTTAAAAAAGCAAATAAATTAGGAATTACTATAATTATTGCATCTCATTCTATTCCAAGCGCGTTTGATATAGAATTTAGACAACTTCATATAGAAAAAGGTAAAGTATATGAGCTCTCTTAAAAGTCATTTAACTTTAATATTAGCCCTTACTTCTATATTATTTAGTATTTTTATTTTCAGAATTTTTTCTGAAATTTTATATAAATACAAACAGACTATAATTGATAATTATTCAATTGTAATAGTAAGCACAAATAAACTAACCCCTCCTGATATCAATAATTTAGGAGAGCTAAAACAGATAAATATAAATAGCGAGCTTAAAAAATTAAAACAAAAATACAAAAATATTGATTTTTCTAATATAAAACTGCCTTATTTTTATAAACTAAAATTAAACACTCTCCCATCTCCTAGGGAATTAAACAATATTAAAGAAGAGCTACTTAATAAACCATTTATAAAAAAAATAATGACAAAATCTTCCTCACAAACTAAAATATATAATCTTTTAATGCTACTTGAAATTATTTCTAAAATTTTTATGTTTTTAACTACTATTTTAGGATTTTTACTTATAATAAAACAACTTGAAGTTTGGAAACTATTACACAATGAAAGAATGTATATAATGGAGCTTTTTGGAGCGCCTTTTTGGTTTAGAGGAGCAGCACTTTTTAAAATTGCATTTATTGATGCTTTAATTGCACTTATTTTGACATCTATACTAATCATTATAACAATCAACTCTTTTATTTTTGAAAAAATCATTACAGACCTTGGAATTGATTTTCATATAGATATTTTAAAAGAGATACTTTTATTATTTGTAATTAGCTTTTTGATTTCATTTATTAGCTCAATAATAGTTGTAATAGGGAGAAAATGAAAAAAATAATCTACATTTTAATAATTTCAATTTTATTTGCTTCATCTATCAACAAAGAAATAAGAAAAACTAACTATTACATTTCTAAAATGAATAAAAAATTGGATTCTTTAGCTATTGAAATACATAAAAAAGAAAAATTTTTATCACAAATAAATGCAAAAATACTAAATTTAAACAATCAAATAAAATCTTTAGAAAAAGAGCTCAAAAACTCAAATAAAAACCTTTCATTTTTACAAGATTTAAAAAAAGGATATGAGCAAAAATCTAAAACAATTCAAAATGAAATTACTAATTTTATTTCAGAAAACTATTTTAACAACAGCTTACAAACAGAAAATATAAATGATTTAATTAAAAAAGAAATCTCTAAAAAAATCCTTGATAAATATTCTCAAAAAATAGAAAAATTAATTAAACAAAATACAATAATATCTTCGCAAATTAAAGATATAAACAATAAAATAAACTATATTATCCAAAAACAAAAAGATTTAAAAAACAAAAAACAAGAGCTAATAAGATTACTTAATAAACAAAAAAAAGAATTAGCTAACTTAAATAATAAAAAAATTAAATATAAACAAAAGCTACAAAGTTTAATAAAAAAACAAAAACAACTTCAAGAAAAATTAGTAAAACTAAAAGTTATTAAAAAAAGAAAACCTATACAAAATTTATATTTTAAACCCCAAATTGCTACTTATCGTGGAGCTAAAACTATAGCGCCAATCAAAGGAAAAATAATAAAAAAATTTGGCTCTTATATTGACCCGATATATAAAATTAAGGTATATAACGATTCAATCACAATAAAACCATACAAAAAAAATAGTGTTGTAAGAAGTATACTTAGCGGAAAAGTTGTATATATTGGAGAAAATAACGATAAAAAAATAATAGTAATTAAGCATAAAAATAATCTATTTAGTATATATGCAAATCTTGATAAAATCTCCCCTCTTTTAAAAAAAGGCTCATATGTAAAAAGAGGTCAAATCATAGCAAGGGTAAAAGATTCGCTTGAGTTTGAAGTAACTTACAAAGAAAAACCGATAAATCCAACCAAAGTAATTTCTATAAAATAAAATATGGTAAAATTACATTTTAAAAAGGCACTCTTATGAAAAAAAAAGACAATAGAATCCTTATAAAATTCTCAGGTGAAGCTTTAGCAGGTGAGAGTGGTTTTGGAATAGATACTAAAATATTAAAATATCTAGCAGATGAAATAAAAGAAGTAAAAAATGCTGGATATGAAATAGCGATTGTAATTGGGGGAGGAAACTTTATAAGAGGGGTAAGTGCAGCAAAAGATGGAATTATTAAAAGAACAAGTGGAGATTATATGGGAATGCTAGCAACTGTTATAAATGCAGTCGCTATGCAAGAAGCATTAGAAAATGACAATGTACCAGTTAGAGTACAAAGTGCAATAAAAATGGAAGAAATTGCTGAAAATTTTATAGTAAGACGTGCTATAAGACACCTTGAAAAAGGCAGAGTTGTAATTTTTGCAGCAGGTACTGGTAATCCATTTTTTACCACTGATACAGCAGGTGTACTTAGAGCTAGTGAAATTGGAGCTAGCGCAATAATAAAAGCTACAAAAGTAGATGGAATTTATGATAAAGACCCAAATAAGTATCCTGATGCAAAACTAATAAAAGAATTAAGCTATGAAGAAGCATTAAAAGATAATATAAAAGTTATGGATGATACAGCAATAGCGCTTGCAAAAGAGAATAAATTGCCTATAATAGTATGCAATATGTTTAAAAAAGGAAATTTACTTAAAATTTTAAAAAATGAGCCAGATGCAAAATATTCTATAGTAAAGGAAAAAAAATGAGAATAGAACAAATTAACGCTAAAGCTCTTGAGAGAGTAAATTATGATAGATATCTTCTATCTCAAGCAGTTGCAAAAAGAGTAAATGAATTATTAAAAGGTGCTAAGCCTTTAATTGATTTACCTAAAAAAAATATGCAACTTACTGAAATTGCGATTATGGAAATAGCAGAAGGTTTAATTAAGGTCCAAGAAATTTGAGTGAATTTAATGAATTTTTAGAAAACATAAAAAATATCAAAGATACTAAGACTGCTTCTTCTTTGCTTTTATCTAGAATTTCTACCCCAAAAGTAAAAAAAGCTCTTGAATTTGCAAAAAAAGCTCACTATGGGCAAAAAAGAAAAAGCGGAGAAGATTATGTAATTCATCCTATTTTAGTAGCAAGTATTACTAGTTACTTTAGCGATGATGAAGATGTCATTACAGCAGCTCTACTTCATGATGTAGTAGAAGATACTTCTTATTCAATTGAGGATATAAAAGCTCAATTTGGAGATGAAGTAGCCCAACTTGTAGAAGGTCTTACAAAAATAGTAGAAATTAGAGACAATTCATTAATACCTAGCAATTCTGATGAAAAACTTACAAAATCAGCCCTTACTTTTAGAAAAATGCTAACCGCTTCTATTAAAGATGTAAGAGTACTTGTAATAAAACTTTGCGATAGAGTTCATAATATGCTAACACTTGATGCCCTGCCTTCTCACAAACAAAAAAGAATTGCAGAAGAGACTCTTGTAGTATATGCTCCAATTGCTCATAGATTAGGCATATCTCAAATAAAAAATATTCTAGAAGATTTATCTTTTAAATATCTTTTGCCAAATGAATATGAAAAAATTGATAAATATATAAAAACTCATAAAAAAGACTTTCAACTAAAACTCAATTCAATGATTCAAAAGCTTCAAAAATTAATGCTTGAGAATGGATTTTTAAAAGATGAATTTGAAATTAAATCAAGAATAAAGCATTATTATTCAATTTATCTTAAAATGCAAAGAAAAGGCATATCAATAGAAGAAGTATTAGACCTTTTAGCAATTAGAGTAATAGTAAAAAATCCTATTGATTGTTATAAAACTTTAGGACTTATACATTTAAATTTTAGACCTCTTATTTCTAGATTTAAAGATTATATTGCAATTCCAAAAGAGAATGGCTATCAAACAATTCATACAACTGTTTATGACAAAAATTCAATTATTGAAGCTCAAATCAGAACATTTGATATGGATAAAAATGCAGAATTTGGAATAGCAGCACATTGGAAATACAAATTAAATACTGCCATCCCAAATACTAAATGGATTGAAAATTTGAATTTTGATGAAAAAGATATAACAGATTTTTATGAGCTTGCAAAAAATGACCTCTTTAGTGAAGATATAGTAGTATATACTCCAAAATTTGATACTATTACCCTGCCTCGCGGCGCTACTGCACTTGATTTTGCATATGCAATCCACTCAGACATAGGAAACAGGGCAAAAGCTGCATATGTGAATAAAGAAAAAGTATCTCTGCTTCATCATCTAAAAACAGGCGATATTGTAAGAATAGAAACTGATGATAAAGAAATTCCAAGATGCACATGGATAAATGCATTAAAAACAAGCAAAGCAAAATATGAGCAAAAAAAATTATGTCGCCAAAAAGAAGAAGAGATAAATAGAAAATTAGCACTCTCAATACTAAAAACAATATTTGGATTAGATGAAATAAAAATAAAAGCCCTAATAAAAGCTAACAAATTATGCGAAAAATTGCCAAAAATTGTAGATGATGAAAATTTTTTAAAAGAAGTAGTAAAAACTATTAATAATACAATCAAACAAAGAAAAAAATTTTTATTTTTTAAAAATATTAACCTAAAAGAGTATAAATTTGGGAATTTATTAATTTTAAGCAATAAAGCTATAAGTGAAATAAAATTTAATTACTGTTGTCATCCAAAAGTTGGAGATAAAATAATGGGGCTGCTTGAAAAAAAAGAAGTTGAAATTCATCATAGATTTTGTAATAATGCGGAAAAAAATATAAAAGAAGCAGTATTTGTAAAATGGATATCTAAAGAAGAGAATAGATATTTTTTAGTAGTAAGTTTGCCAAACAAAAAAGGAGAATTATCTAAATTTATAAACTTTTTAACAAAAATGGATGTATTTATTCATTCCGTAGAGCTTGGGAAAGAATCTAATAATTGCAAACTTGAAATTGAATTTGAAAATAAAAAATTTGACAAACTAAAAGAGCTTATTAAGAAAAATTATAATATTATTGAGTTTATACCTAAACAAGACGCATATAAAGGAGATTTATGAATAAAGTAAAAGAGGCAATGAAAGAGATTAAAAGAGGAAGCGCAGAAATCATAGATGAAGAAAAAATTGAAAGTTTAGTAAAAAGATTTTTTGAAACAGGAGAGAGATTTACTATAAAAGCTGGATTTGACCCAACTGCTCCTGATTTGCATTTAGGTCATACAGTGCTTTTACAAAAATTAAAAACTTTTCAAAAATATGGAGCAAGAGTTCAATTTTTAATAGGAGATTTTACTGCTCAAATTGGAGACCCAACAGGCAAAAGCAAAACTAGAAAAATGCTAACTCCTGAGGAAGTTGCTAAAAATGCTGAAACTTACAAAGAGCAAGTATTTAAAATACTTGACCCTGAGTTAACTGATGTTGTTTTTAATTCAAAATGGCTAAATGAGCTTGGAGCTGCTGGGATAGTTGAGCTTACTACAACTTATACTGTGGCTAGAATGCTTGAGAGAGATGATTTTGAAAAAAGATTTAAATCAAATACTCCTATTGCAATTAGCGAATTTATCTACCCCCTTTTGCAAGGGTATGATAGCGTAGCACTTAAAAGTGATATAGAAATTGGAGGAACGGACCAAAAATTTAATCTTTTAATGGGCAGACACCTGCAAAAAGTTTATAATGTAGGAAAAGAGCAAAGCGTAATGATGATGCCACTTCTTATAGGGCTTGATGGTGTTAATAAAATGAGCAAGTCTCTTGGAAATTATGTAGGAATTACAGAAGATGCTGATACTATGTTTGCAAAAATTTTATCTATTTCTGATGAATTAATGTGGGAGTGGTATGAGCTCCTTAGTGATAGAAGTCTTAAAGAAATTGAAAAATTAAAAGAAGAAGTTAAAAATGGCAGAAATCCAAAAGAAGTAAAAGAGCTTCTTGCTATTGAAATAGTTGATAGATTTCATGGTAAGGGAGCAGGTATTAAAGCAAAAGAAAATTTTGATAAAATACATAAACAAAATAAACTACCTGAGAATATGCCAGAATTTGAAATCGAACCGATGAATATTGTAGATGCACTTGTGGCAAGCAAACTTGCTGCATCTAAATCAGAAGCAAGACGCCATATAAAAGGCGGAGCAGTTAGAATAAATCAAGAAAAAATTTCATCTCAGGATATAATGCTAAAGAGCAATAAAGAGTATATTTTACAAATAGGTAAAAGAAAATTTGCAAAAGTAAAAGTTAAATAATGGAGTTAAAATGAAGCTAAAACCATTAAAAATAGGAAAACACACAATTAAATATCCTATAATCCAAGGTGGGATGGGTCTTGGTATCAGTTGGGATAGATTAGCAGGAAATGTTAGTAAATGTGGTGGTCTTGGAGTTATTAGCGCAGTTGGAACTGGGTATTATCAAAATAAAAAATATGCAAAACATTTAATAGAAGGAAGACCTTATAGCGAGAAAGATTTTTACAACAAAGAAGCGCTTTTTAAAATTTTTGAAAATGCAAGAAAGATATGTGGAGATGCTCCACTTGGCGCAAATATCCTTTATGCTATAAATGATTATGGTAGAGTTGTAAGAGATGCATGTGAAGCTGGGGCTGATATAATTATAACAGGAGCTGGGCTTCCAACAGATATGCCAGAATTTACAAAAGACTTTCCTGATGTAGCACTTGTACCTATTGTATCAACTGATAGAGCATTTAGAGTAATTGCTAGAAGATGGGAGAAAAGATATAAAAGACTTCCTGATGCAGTAATTGTAGAAGGTCCTTTAAGTGGCGGACATCAAGGATTTAAATATGAAGATTGTTTTAAAGAAGAAAATCAGCTTGAGAATTTAATACCTAAAGTCAGAGAAGAGGTAGATAAATGGGATAAAAATATACCTGTAATTGCAGCTGGAGGAATTTGGTCTAGAGAAGATATACTAAAATTTTTATCTCTTGGAGCAAATGGCGTACAAATGGGAACTAGATTTGCCCTAACTTATGAATGTGATGCAAGTGATACATTTAAAAATACTCTTCTTAATGCAAAAAAAGAAGATATTATCCTTATGAAATCACCTGTAGGATATCCAGCGCGTGGAATTAGAACAAAACTTATTGAAAAAGTAGAAAAAAAACAAGGTCCTAAAATAAAATGTATATCAAATTGCGTTTTTCCATGTAATAGAGGTGAAGAAGCTAAAAAAGTTGGATATTGTATAGCAGATAGATTAGCCGATGCATATGAAGGTGATGAAGAATTAGGACTTTATTTTAGTGGTGCATACGCATACAAGGCAGATAAATTAATGCATGTAAAAGATTTAATGAAAGAATTAACTCAGGAATGAGATTAGTTTTACTTTTTTTTCTTTTTTATTTCTCATTTGCTTGTGATACTACCAATTTTAATACTGCATATAAAGATTATTATAAAAACCAACAATTATATATTAAAAGTTTGCTTGAAAATAACAAAAAAAACGAAATAAAAGCCCTAAAAGAGCTGATAAAATGTGGGAAGTATCTAAATTTCAATACAACGGAATACGAAAAAAAATTAAAAACTCTTCTACCGCATAAAAAACATACGATAACTCATAAAAAAACTCCTAAAAAAGCTAAATATATTACAATCCTATCATACAATCCATTAAAAATAAAAAATGCAACAATTTATAGAGTATTTGATATCAAATCAAAAAATTTATATAAAAAAGTTATAGATTTATATGCTATAAGCCCCAAACCTTTTATCAAAAAAACTATAAATTCTAATTTAAAATTAAAAATTGCACAATTTAGAAAAAACATAGTAAGAATAGTGTTTTATTCTAAAAAACCTATTAAATTAAATATAAATAAAACAAATAATATTCTCTTAATCTCTATTATTGCACCTAAAAATACTCTTTCTAAACAGCCTGTAAAATATTCAAACCTTTTTAAAAAGAAAAAAATTATAGTAATAGACCCAGGGCATGGAGGAAAAGATAGCGGAGGTATTGGAATTGGTAGGAGAATGGAAAAAGTAGCAGTACTTGCAATAGCTAAAAAACTTAAAACTTATCTTATGCAAAAAGGATATGTAGTATATCTTACAAGAAAAGGTGATTATTTTATACCTTTAAAAAAACGAACTCATTTTGCAAATGAAAAAAAAGCAGACCTTTTTATATCTATTCATTGCAATATAGCTCCAAAACATATAATCTCACCTCATGGAATTGAGACATATTTTCTCTCTCCTACAAGAAGCGAAAGAGCAATTAGAGTTGCAAAAATAGAAAACAAAGAAATTCAAGGACTAAACTATTTAGACCAAAGAGTTATTTTAAATTTTCTAAATAAAGATAGAATAATAGCTTCAAACAAATTAGCAATTGATGTACAATCAAACATAATAAACACTTTAAAATCAAAATTTAATAATATAAAAGATGGAGGGGTAAGACCTGCTCCTTTTTGGGTATTAGTAGGAACTCAAATGCCAGCAATATTAATTGAAACTGGATATTTAACCAATCCTATTGAAGCAAAAAGGCTTTTTAATCCATCTTATCAAAATTTTTTAGCAAAAGGCATAGCAAAAGGAGTTGAGAGTTATTTTAGAAAAAATCGTTAATTTATAAGCTCAAATTCTTTAGTTTCAAAATTATAATTATAAACTTCTCCGCTATCAATTATATAATACCATCCAAATAATTTAAGTTTTCCCTCTTCTACTCTCTCTTTTACAAAATCATAT
>JALVAK010000060.1 GCA_027011225.1 Nautiliaceae bacterium
CCATTTATAAAAACAACTCCTTCTTTGCACATTTCATCTGCTATTGAGCGTCTTTTTACTATATTTACACTATTTAAAAATTTATCAATTCTCACTCAATTCCTTTTTAGCAAAATTATACTATAATTGCAATAAAAAAGGATTTATATGAAAGTAGTTTTAGCTTATAGCGGTGGGCTTGATACAAGTGTAATTTTAAAATGGCTTCAAGATAAATACAACGCAGAAGTAGTTACTTTTACAGCTGATATTGGCCAAGGCGAAGAAGTAGAAGAAGCTAGAGAAAAAGCACTTAAACTTGGAGTAAAGCCTGAGAATATTTTCATTGAAGATTTAAGAGAAGAGTTTGTTAGAGATTATGTATTTCCTATGTTTAGAGCAAATGCAGTATATGAAGGAGAATATCTACTAGGAACTTCAATTGCAAGACCTCTAATTGCTAAAAGACAAATAGAAATTGCAAAACAAGTTGGCGCTGAGGCAGTAGCACATGGAGCTACAGGAAAAGGTAATGACCAAGTTAGATTTGAGCTAGCTTATTATGCGCTAAATCCTGATATTAAAGTAATCGCTCCTTGGAGAGAGTGGGATTTAAATTCTAGAGAAAAACTACTCGCTTACGCAGAAAAACACGGAATTCCGATTCAAAAACACGGCAAAAAATCGCCTTATTCAATGGATGCAAATTTGCTTCATATCTCATATGAAGGTGGTATTTTAGAAGACCCTTGGGCAGAGCCTGAAGAAGATATGTGGAGATGGACAGTAGCACCAGAAAAAGCACCGGATAAGCCTGAATATATAGAAATTGATTTTGAAAAAGGCGATGCAGTAGCAATAAACGGCAGTAGAATGTCTCCAGCACAAATTCTTGAAACATTAAATGAATATGGTAAAAAACATGGAATTGGAAGAATTGATATAGTTGAGAATAGATTTGTTGGAATGAAATCTAGAGGTTGTTATGAAACACCTGGTGGAACAATACTCCTTAAAGCCCACAGAGCAATTGAATCTATTACTCTTGATAAAGGAGAAGCTCATCTTAAAGATGAAATAATGCCAAAATATGCAGAGCTTATCTATAATGGATTTTGGTTTTCACCTGAGAGGGAAGCTCTTCAAGAGCTTATAAATAAAACTCAAGAAAACTGCGAAGGAACTGTAAGATTAAAATTATACAAAGGTAATGTAAACGTAGTAGGTAGAAAATCTCCAAAATCACTATTTAGCCCAGAATTTGCAACATTTGAAGAAGATAAAGTTTATAATCAAAAAGATGCGGAAGGTTTCATAAAATTAAACGCGCTTAGATTTATTATAGAAGGAAAAGTTAGGGGAAGAAAATAATCCCCTTTTTTTAGTTTTTAAAGAGTCTTTGACTCTATTTATATAGATAAATAAAAAGAGGGATTATCCCTCTGCATGAGCTTTATGAGCTTCTATGAGATATTTAATATCATCAGCTAAAACAAATACGTTTTTATATCCTAAAATTTCAAGTAGTTGTTTTATTCTATTTGCAAAAAATCCTTTTCTACATCCAACTACAATAGGCTCTGTTTTGTCATTTGGTAAAATATCTAAATATTCAGTAAATTCTGTATATGGTGTATAATAAGCTGTAGGAATTCCTGCTTCTTCTGCATTTTCGCCTTCTACTAAATCTGGTAGAGTTACATCAAGTAAAATAGCTCCTGCATCTTTTATAAGCTCTCTTGTTTTTCTAATATCTACATTTCCAAGATTTGGTTTTTCTTTATTAAGCTCAACACCTTCTTTAAATCTCTCAACTACTTCTTGCTCAAATGGTGTTAGTTTTGCCATTTCACCCTCCTTATTTTTTAGTTATTATAACTCAATTTTCTTTAGTTGTCAACTTAAGCCTCTTGCTTTTTTTAAATATTCAATTACTTCATCATCACTTAATTGATGAAAATCTTCATACCATTGCCCAACACTCATAAACATTGGAGGCGTATTTAAAATAACTACATTATTACTAACTTTATTTAACATCTCTTTTAAAGATTCATCAGCGGGAGCAACAGGCGCTGCAATAGTAATAGAGTTTGGATATTCTCTAACAACAGTATTTGCTGCAAGATACATACTAGCACCTGTTGCTATTCCATCATCTACAATAATTACATCTTTCCCTTCAATAGGAATTGGCTCAATTTTATATTTTTCTCTTTTTCTAGCCATTTCTTGAATTTTTTCAATTGCTTTTTGCTGAATATAGCTCTCATCTACTGGTATGCCTCTTTGATTTAGTAAATTTATAGCATCTTGATTAACAAAAACCAACCCACTCTCACTCACACTTCCAATAGCAGCTTCCTCATTTATAGGTGAAGGTATCTTTTTTACAAATAAAATATCAAGTGGGGCATTTAGCTCTTTTGCTATCTCAAATCCAACAGGCACTCCTCCTCTTGGAAGAGCAATAACTAAAGGATTTTTAAGCTCTAATTTTTTTATCTCTTTTGCCAATAGCTTCCCTGCTTCCTCTCTATTTTTAAATAGCATATTATTCCTTTTTGATTCGATTATATCAAAATTAATCCAATTTTTGATATAATTTTATATTATAATAATTATAAGCCTTGTTTAAGGAGGGGTTATGAAAGATTTAATTTTAAAAATAACAGCTAGTAAATGGAATTACTATTTATCACTTGCAACTGATTTTTTAACAGCTGTTGTTTTTTTAATATTAAGCATTAAATATTCTCAAGATATTTGGGCAAGCATTGCACTTTTTATTGTGGGAGTTATATTTTTTACATTTTTAGAATATGCAGTTCATGCGTGGCTTTTTCACAAAAATCATCCTCTAAAAGCATTTATTGAAGGTCATGCGCATCATCACCAAAATCCATTTAGCTATGATGCAATGCCGTTTTTCATGAGTGCAGTAATTGCTACTTTTTTTGCATGGCTTTTACACTTTATAATGCCAACTGCTGATGCTTTAGCAATTGTTGGTGGTATGGCGCTTGGATATTTTAATTATGGAATAATGCATCATATTATGCATAGAGTTGAATTTAATTCTAAATATTGGAGATACATGCAAGAATTTCATTTTGTACATCATAAGAAACCTAAAATGAACCATGGAGTTACAACTGATATTTGGGATAGAGTATTTGGAACATATTATAAATGGAGTGAAGAAGATTTAAAAGGAATTGAAAAACTCAAAAGAGTAAAGAAAAAAGCTTAATCAACTCCTCTTTATAATCTCTTTTACCACTTTCAATTTCATCCATTATAGATTCTAGTTTTGCAGTAAACTCTTCACTTACAAACTCTTTATATTCAAGATTATCTATTATTTTTAATACTTTAAACCCAAGATGAGTAGCAAATAAATATCCATTTTTTTCTACTATATAGTTTCTCTCAAGCAGTTTTTCAATAGTGACAGCATAAGTTGAAGGTCTACCAATTCCTTTTTCTTTCATCTCTTCAATAACCTCAGCATATGTATAAGGAGAATACTTTGACTTTTTATATAAACTTTTTTCTATCTTATATTCACCTTCTTTTATTTCATAAACTTTAATAGGATAAATTAAATTATACCCATCTTCTATTATTTGCGTAATAACTTCTATATTTTTGCCTAAGATATCAAACTCATCTTTTTTAACTACCGCTTCTTTCATTTGTGAAGCTATAAATTTTCTAAAAATTAAATCATATAATCTAAAATGCTGATAATCTAAATCTATACCTTTTAATATACAAAAACTTTTAAGCTCATCACTATCCATAGATGAAGTAGCTCTTATTGCTTCATGTGCTCCACCTTCTTCAAAACTTCTTGCTTTAAAATAGTCTTCTCCAAAATTTTCTAAAATATAATCTTTTGCAATAGAAATTCCAAGAGGAGAAATTCTATGCGAATCAGTCCTATGATAAGTAATAAATCCTCTCTCAAAGAGTTCTTGCGCTAATTTCATAGTAAGCTGAGGAGAGTATTTAAGTTTAATTGATGCTTCTTTTAATAATTCTGACGTATTAAAAGGCTTTTCAAATAACTTTTCTTCAAAAGAATTGATTAGTTTAACCTCTATTTTATCTTTAATGCTATTAAAAAATTCCTCTGCCTTTTCTTCTTTTTCAAATTCAAACTCTACTTTTAAATCATTTATTTTTATACTAACTACATAAATTTTTTCTTTAAGTTTCTCAGTTCTATTTGCTATCCATCTAAGCACAGGCGTTTGGACACGTCCAGCTGAGAGATGAGGATTTTTTAGTATTTTTTGAATAATTTGAGATATTAAAAACCCTATCCATCTATCTGAAATTCTTCTAACAAACTGAGCTGCAACTAAATTTTTATTAATTTCTCTTGGATTATTAATAGCCTCTTCAAAAGCATATTTAGTAATTTCATGAAATTCTGCTCTTTTAATATTTAGATTATATGGCTTATTATTTAAATTTAAATCAAATGCAATTTTCTCACCCTCTCTATCTGGGTCAGTTGCTACAAAAACCTCATCAACTTCAAAACTCTCAATATTTAGAGCTTTTAATATTTTATCTTTATCTTCTAAAACTCTAAAAACAGGAATATATTTATTTATAACTCCCCATTTTCCTTCATTTTCATCTAAATCAAAATCATGCCCTACGCTTGCTGCAACAATTAAATTTCTACTCTCCATTAAAATTTCATAAACTATCACATCATTAACTATTCTTTTGCTAGGATTCCCAAAAAAAGAGCTTATAGTTTTTGCTTTTGTAGGAGATTCTACAACTACAAAAGTTGTTTTAAATTCTATTTTTATATCAATTTTTCTACTCTCATCAATCTCTTTTAAAAGCTCATCAATATTTAATGTATTAATGTCTACAAATTCACTCTCACTAAACCATTTAAGCTTTTTTTGAAGTGAAAAAAAAGCTTTTTCGCTATCAACTAAAACAAGACTAAGCCCTTTTGTTAGATGTCCTTTATAAAATCTAGAAGTTCTACCGCTTGCTTGAATATAGCCTGTAATATCAGCTGTAATTATTTTTTCTCCATCAAAACTAATCTCAGGCGAATTTTTAATCTCTTCTTTATACTTTTCAATTAAGCTCAAAATATTCTTTTTTATTTCATCTAATCTTTTTTGTGGATAAATAGTAGGCAAAAATGCATATTTTTTTAAAAAATTTATATAGTTTTGATACTCAAGTAAAGATTTAAAATCAAGTTTTTTTGCAAAAAATGGATAAAGAGAGATTGCGATAAAATATAAAGATTTAAAATCATCAGTTTTTAAACTAAATTCCATCTTAGGAACACCAACAAAAAGAGCATATCTAATAAATTCTGGCAAATCTATACCACGTGCAAGAGGATTACGGTAACTTGCAAATCCTACAAAATAACACTCTCCTTTTTTAAATTCTTCTAAATGCTCATTAAATTCTTCATAGGAATATGCTTTTATATTGTGTTTATTTAAAAATTCAATATATTCATATAACCTCTCTTTAGTCTCATTTCCTGGTAAAAATAAAAGCCCCCCACTTCCTAGTTTTTTAATCCACTTAATAGAATTTTCCCATGAATAATTCTTATCATAAGAATCTACTACATTTCGCAAATTTAAATTTGGTTTAGTTACATCAAATCCAAGCAAATACCTAAAAAGATATATTCTTTTTGATTTTGGATTGGCTGTAGCACTTGATACAATTAATTGCCCTTTTTTTCTAGATGCTATATCTTTTATTTTTTCATATTCTTTGTTGTTAATTAACTCAAGCGCTTTTTGTATATCTTCTTCGCTAAAGCCTAAAAGTTTTAACACTGCATCAATTTTTCTTCCAGATTTAAGTATAGAATCTACATCATCTACAAAAACTAATTTAAATTCTCTATTTAAATTATCAATATTTTTATAAAGAAATTGAGTTGTAGTAATTATAATTTCACCCTCACCCCTTAAAATTTTCTCTTTCTCTTCTTTTTTACCTGTATATGCTAAAACATCAATACCCCACTCTTTAAATCTATTTAGCGCTTGTAAAACTAAAAGTTTTGTAGGAAAAATAATATAAGAATTTTTTACAAAAGCACTAAGCAAAAGACCAAATGTTGTTTTTCCAATACCTGTTGGAGCAAGAAGAGCAAATGAATTACCAAGAAAAAATCTTTTTGCCCACATTTTTTGAATAGAGCTTAATTCACTACCTGTTTTTTCTTTAAAAAATTCATTAAATTCATTTAATTTCTCATCAGCTATACAATATATTTTATAATTTTTAAGCTCAATTTCGCATTTATCTTCATTTTCGCTCATACATTTTTCACAAAAAAGCCCAAGATTTAATCTATAACTATCAATATCTCCTTCACAATTAGGACATCTGTTTTTATATATGGCTTGAAGCATTAATTTCCTTTTTTAGAGAATAATACCAAATTTTTTAATTTAAACTGTTTATTGACCACAGTCAATGAATTAATCTCCAATTAATCTTAAAATACTTTAAAACAACAAAAGGAGTTAAAAATGTTCGGATTATTTGGAAATAAAAACAACACAAAACCTCAAGCTTGTGATTTACCATTTCTTTGCTGGCAATGTGAAATGAGCGCACCTGGTGGATGCGGTAGTCATGGGGAGAGCAAAGGTGTGTGTGGTAAAGATGCTACAAAAGCAAGACTTCAGGATTTAATGACTTATGGGCTAAGAGGGCTTAGTGCATATAGAGAGCATGCAAACGAGCTTGCAAGCACACAAGAAGATTTCAAAAAACTTAAAGAAATAGATGATGTAACAAGTGAGACTTTATATTTTACACTAACAAATGTAAACTTTAATTTTGATGAGCATATTAATCAACTTATGAAAGTTGGAAATGCTGGTGTTAAGGTAATGGATTTATTAAGTGATTTGCACACTCGTGCACTTGGTATTCCAAATCCAGTAGAAGTTACACAAAACAAGGCTGAGGGAAAAGGTATTTTAGTATCAGGTCATAACCTTGATATGCTTGAAAAACTTCTAAAAAGAATAGAAGAGAGAGGTCTTAGTGATGTGATAAATGTTTATACTCACTCAGAAATGCTACCAGCTCATGGATATCCTCATCTAAAAAAATATAAAAACCTAAAAGGAAATATTGGTAAAGCTTGGTATGACCAAACTGATATTTTTAGCAAATGGAATGGTACTTGTGTAGTAAATACAAATTGTATAGTGCCACCTGAAAAATCACCAAAAGTTAAAAACTATATAGATAGACTCTATACTTATAAAATTACAGGAGTTGAGGGTGCTAAAAAAATAGAAAATGATAATTTTGACCCATTAATTGACCATACTTTAGAGCTTCCAGACATTGAAGGTTTTGATAGTAATGAAAAAATTAAAACAGGACATCATTATAAAACTGTACTTGAAGCTTATGGAGCTAAAGTACTTGATGCGATTAAAGAAGGAAAATTAAAAAGAGTATGGGTAATTGCTGGATGTGATGCACCTGGCAAAAAAAGAGATTATTTTAGAGAATTAGCGCTTGCTGTTCCAAAAGACCATTTAATTATTACAAGTAGCTGTGGTAAATTTAGATTCAATGATGTTGATTTTGGTACTATTCCTGGAACTGACATTCCAAGATATATAGACCTTGGACAATGTAACGATAGTAATGGTGCAGTACATATTGCATTAGCTGTAGCTCAAGCTCTTGGAGTAGAAGATATTAATGAGCTGCCAGTTTCAATTGCTCTGATGTGGATGGAGCAAAAAGCAATTATTATTCTTTTAGCTCTTCTTAGTCTTGGAATTAAAGATATTTATATTGGACCAAATGCGCCACAATTTGCAAATGAAGATATTATTAATTTCCTTGTTCAAAACTTTAATCTAGGAGTAATTAGCGGAGATATTCACAAAGATTTCGGAAAAGAGCTTCAAGCAGGATAAAGCCCTCGCCCTCCTTCGTGGCTTTACCAAGAATAAAACTCTTTTATTTTTTCTTTGTCTATTACTTTTAACTTAGCACCTTCATTTTTTATTATTCCAAGCTCTTTAAATTTTTTAAGTTTTCTAGATAATGTTTCAGGCTTTATATTTAAAAGTGCAGCAACTGAATGTTGCTTAAGCTCTTCAAAAGCCTCTGGATTTTCATATATGAATTTAGCTATTTTTGTCTCAGTATCAAAAATTAAATTATCTTGAATAATTCCATCAAGATACTTCATTTTTTTAAGAAGTGAGCTCATAATCTGCATACAAACATCGCCTTTTTGCATAAATTTTTTAAATTTTTCAAATTCTATTTTTAAAATAACTCCATCACTCTCCATTGCACAATTAGCAGGATAAGGCATATTCTCAAAATTAGCAAGCTCAGCTATTAAAGAAACTGGATAGAATTTATGAATTATAAGCTCATTTCCTTTATTATCTACCTTATATACTCTAACGCTTCCTTCTATTAATAAATGCAAGTAATTTGGCTCTTCTTTTTCATAAAAAACTATATCATTTTTTTTTAATTTTTTAACAATTGTGAATTTTTTAATCTCTTTTATCTCTTCATCACTTAAGTTTTTAAAAAGGAAATATTTTTTTAAATCCATTATCTCCTCTTTTTTTATAATTATATCAATCTTAATCTAAATCAAGAAATTATTTTGATTTTTTTGATACAATCAAATAAAAAAGGATAAAAATGAAACTAAAAAGAGTAGCATTTGAGCCAATGAATCAAGTGCATGATAAAGAAATGATAATTTTAGAAAAACTTTTAAATGAGCTTAATGAAAATAAAGATATCACAAATACATTAGAAGAATTTATTGATGATGTAAAAGAGCATTTTTCATTTGAAGAAGATTTGATGCAAAAATATCAATTTTTTGCATATTTGCCACATAAAATGGAACATGATAGAATTTTAAATGAATTAAATAATTTAAGAGGAAAAACAAATAAAGAAATTAAACAATATCTAAATGAGCAATTTATACCATGGCTTAATCAACATATTGATACAATGGACACAGTTACAGCTGGATTTTTTAATATGGTAAATGCAAAGTAAGGAGAAGATATGAATTTTACAGAATATGTAGAAATAGATACATCTGCAAGAGCCTTATTACTACTTGCCTTTTCAAGTGAAAACAATGAAATAAAAATAAAAGTAGATGATAAAGAAGTAAAGGAAATTAAATTAAAACAAGATTTAATTGAATTTTTTACATGCAATGAAGATTATTCAAATCCTCTTGCACCAGAATTTAAAGTAGATATTTATTTTAATAATTACATTATTGAATATGAAGTTGTAGGAGATGATAAAGAAGAAGTAAAAAAATTTTGTGAATATATCAAATCAATTCTTATATGATTTGATATTTTTTCATCTCTTCTTCGCTTATCCCTTCAATAAGTCCAAGATTTTTAAGTTTTTCTATAACTTCTTTTGTAGTATCAACATCAGGTGGCCACTCTCTATTAAATCCATCAAGCTCATTTTTATTACTTCCATCAATTCCTATAACCTCATCTATCCACACATCACGCAGGGCATCAATATTATTTGTAACTCTCCATACAAGCATATAAGGATTATCTATCTCATCTGTATTTATAAAAACTACTATTCTTAAATGCTCTTTGAATTTTTTAATACTCTCAAAAATATCTTTTGCACTCTTTTTTTTATCAAATTTAATTACACAAATTGGATTTTTTGTATCAGTAAAGTATTGT
The DNA here is from genome assembly GCA_027011225.1 of Nautiliaceae bacterium. Taxonomy (GTDB): domain Bacteria; phylum Campylobacterota; class Campylobacteria; order Campylobacterales; family Nautiliaceae; genus JALTBU01. The sequence continues at coordinate 9,750 of JALVAK010000060.1, forward strand.
TTAACATCTTCAATCAATGGCTCAACACTTTTTAATTTTTTTAATAATTCTTTATCTTTTAAGACATTCGGTGAAAAATCATCAGATTTTTCACTGCTAGTAGCATCTACTCCAAGTTTCCCACCCACTAACTCTTCTATGCTTGAGTGGTCAAGCTCATCTACAATTCCTTTTGATACTAAAATATTCTTAGGCTCAAAATTATTTAAAATATATCTTGTCAAACTCTCATAATCTCTAAGAGGTGGAGCTTTTTCATCTACAAAAATAGCGTGTTTTACAAAACTCATCTGCCCCACACCCCACAAAGAATGCATAATCTGTAAAGAATGACCTGGGTATCTTGGAGCAATTTTAGCTAAAATTAAATTATGAAATACTCCATTTTCTGGCATTGCATAATCAATTAAATCAGGTGCAGTAGTTTTAAGAAGTGGCAAAAATATCCTCTCAGTAGCATATCCCATATATTTGTCTTCTAAAGGAGGTTTTCCTACAACTGTAGCATAATATATTGGATTTTTTTTAGTAGTAATTGCTTCTACATGCATAAAAGGAAAAGGTTTTTTAAGTGTATAATATCCTGTATGGTCTCCAAACATACCTTCAATTTCCATCTCTTGCGGGTTGCAATACCCTTCAATTACTATATCAGCATCCGCTGGGACTTCAAGCTCATTTGTAATGCACTTTGTTAGTTTTGGATTTTTACCTCTTATAAATCCATAAAGCATCACTTCAAATATTCCTGGTGGCATAGGAGCAGTTGCACACCAAGTATAAAGTGGGTCTCCTCCTATTGCAATGCTTACTGGCATTAATTTATTTGCTTTTTTATACTCCCAAAATAGATGTGCAGAGTCTTTGTGAATTTGCCAATGAAGCCCAAGGCGTTTATCATCATAAACTTGAAGTCTATACATTCCAACATTTCTTATATTTCCATCAAGACTTTTTGTATAGACTTGCCCCATTGTAATAAATTTTCCACCATCCCTCTCCCAAGTCTTTAAAATTGGCAAATTACTAAGCTTAGCTGCTTCACCCTCATAAATATGATACTGACAAGGAGCATTTTTTATTGTTTTTGGAATAGTATTTTTTATTGCAAATAGCTTTCCAAATGCTTTTAGTTTTTCTGGTAATGTTTTTGGAGGTTTCATTTTTATAAGCTCTTCTATCTCTTTTGCTATTAAATCCAAATTTTTACCAAAAATAACTTCTAACACTTCTTCATTTGCAAATATATTCATTAAAACCGGAATATCATATTTTTTTCCATTTTCAACAGGATTTTTAAAAAGCAAAATTTTTGGATTTTTTTTCTTAGCTTCAATATATGCAAGATGAGGTATCTCAAGATTTACATCTAAAGGAGTATCGATTTCTTTTATATATGGTTTTAACATTTCAAGCATCTAAATTCCTTATTACAAATGTTAAAATAATTATAGTATTTACTACCTCTTTAAAGATATTTAATTTTAAATCATTATCAATATTTGTATCAGCAAGACTTAACATCTCAAGAGATTTAATTATTGCTTCTTTAATTTCTTTAGGATAAATTTTTAAAGCTTCTTTTATTTTTTGAGAGTCTTTTGAAAGTAAAACATCTTTTGGAATAAATATAGTAAAAAAAAGAGCTAAATTCTTAAAAGCTTTATTCAAATCCACTACTTTTGCAAAATCCTCAATAAATTTATCTTTTTCATTTAATACATCATTTTTTAAATAATCAAAAAACTCTTTTAAAATTTCTTTTTCTTTTTCATCTAATTCATAATTTCTCAAAATTTCCTCAATATCGCCATTTGTAGCAATTAAACTCATAAAAACAGCAAAAAACTCACTAATATCAGTATTATTTTTTTTAGCAATTTGCTTAGTTATTCTTAGAATTATTTTTTTCATTACTTTCTCCATTTTAATATAACTTTATTTAACTTTTTAAAAATTTTTAATTTAAAAAGATATTTTTTAGAATAAATTGCAAAATCAAAAAAAGGTGCAAGAGAATTTACAAGCTCATAATTTTTAATCCCTGCATACATTCTATTCTCTTTAATAGCTAATGCTATTTTTTTAAAATATTCTATCGTATCAATTGCATTAATAAAATATTTATTTTTCAAAAAAATATTGCTTCCTCCTGCCAAAATTGCTTTGCATCCTTTAATTTTTGCACTTTTTATTCTATTCAAAAAATACTCAAAAACATAGTCTTTATTAATGTCTACATATTTGTTATGTATTTTTGCAAAATTTATATAACAAATTAGATTTTTTTTATGCTTTTTTGCATATTGTAAAATTTTTAAATTCAACCTATTAAAATCTACTAAAATATTTTTTGCTCCTCCTAAATAGTAACTAATATATTTCCATTTCATTTTAGGCAGGTTTTTAAAAGTTTGAGGAGTTTTTGTAACTATAATCTTCCAAGGTCCATATGGTACATCCTCTTCATCTACAAATTGCCAATCAACTCTATCTACATCTTTTAATCCTAAATATTTTTTAATAGCAGGAGAAACATCTATACCAGCACCTGAGAGAAATTTATTTTTTGGTTTTTTACCTAAGAAAACATAATCAAAATCATCATATAAATTTGGACCTACATCTTCCCACTGCGCATAGGCAACTTTTACTCCATTTTTCGTATGTTTTATTATTTTTACCCATCTATTCTTACATATTGTTTTACCAGTATATTTTTTATACCAAGGAATCTTTTTTTGAGATGGTTTAACTTTCCCATTTGGATACAAATCATTATAAGGCAGCGCACAATAAAAAGGATTTTCATTTGGTATAAAATTTCTTGGAAAAAATTTTTTTCTTTTTAAAGGCGTATCAATTCCGCCATAATGCCAAAGCCACAAATCATCCCATGCGCTTTGGGTATTAGCTATAAATTTATTATTAGAGCTTGGCATTTCACCAATATAAAAATAAGTAACAACTATATCTTTATGCAAAGGATACGAAAAAAGAAAAACACTAATAAAAATAAATAAAATCCTCATTTAATTCTTTCTTAATAAAACTCCTGTTAAGTATAAAGAATTTGGTATATTAATCATATAAGGATGGTCAACATCTTGTTTTAGAAATTCAATAACTTCTAAATATGAATTGTCAATTATACTACTGCTTAGCGCTAAATCTAATAAATCTTTTTGATTAATAGAATGAGAGCAGCTAAAAAGTGCTAAATATCCTCCTTTTTCAAGAAGCTTTAGTGAATTTACTATTAAGTACTTCCATCCTTTAAGCGCATTTTTTTTAGCATTTTTATTTTTTGCAAAAGCTGGAGGGTCAATAATTATTAAATCATACGTATCTTTTTCTTTTTCTAAAAACTTAAATACATCGGCTCTAACTATTTCATAATTTTTAAGATTATTTAGCTCACAATTTTTTTCAATCAAACTGCAAGCACTTGCAGAAATTTCAACAAATTTAGTATATGAAGCATTAGCATATATTCCAAACCCCCCAGCATTTGCAAACAAATCTAATGTTTTTTTGTTTCCATACTCTCCTACAATTTTTCTATTTTTTCTCTGGTCTAAAAAAAAGCCTGTTTTTTGACCTGTAATTAAATTAGTTAAAAATTTTTTATCATTTTCTATTATTATAAATTCATCTTCAATCTCGCCATATAATTTTTGAGAAATAACTTCAAGCCCCTCTTTTTCTCTAATTTTATCACCTTTTTCATATATTCCTTTAGGATTAAGTAAATCTATTAAAATTTCAACTATTAAACCTTTAAAATTATCTATTCCTGCTGTATTAAAACTAGTTACTAAATATTCTCCATATTTATCTACAATAAGACCTGGCAAAAAATCCGCTTCAGAGTGAATCAATCTATATGAATTAGTGATTTTTTCTAAAGCTTTTCTTTTTTCAATTGCTTTTTTTATTCTCTCTTCAAAAAAATTTTTATTTATATCAACTCTCTCAAAACTAATTACTCTTGCGCTAATCTTACTTAAAGGATTAAAAAATGCAGTTGCGACATATTCATCTTTATAAACTAAATCGACTATATCCCCAGGATTACATTTAGGAGCGTTTAGTATTTCATTTTTATAAACCCAAGGAAAACGCTTTTTTAATTTCTCATAAGCATTTTTATCGATTTCAACCCTCATTAACTTCCTTTAAAATTCCATTTTTATCAATATATTCAATTAATCTTTTATAAGTATCATTACTGCTAAGAGTCTTTGCATCTCCTACAATAATTAATTTCCTTTTTGGTCTAGTTATAGCAACATTTAATCTTCTTAAATCATTTAAAAATCCAATTTCTTCATTTTCATTTGCTCTAACAAGACTTAGAATAATTATCTCTTTTTCTCTTCCTTGAAAACCATCTACACTTTTTACTTCAATTTTAATATCTTTTTCTTCTAAAAGTTTTTTAATATACTCTTCATGGTCTTTATATGGAGTTATTATACCTATAAATTCCTCTTTTGCATTAGCAGCTAAAAACTCTTCAACTAATCCTAAAACAAATTTTGCTTCAAGCGGATTATATTTTGAAGGAGAGCCTTTTTTTACTTTTTCTAAAAATTTACCTTTTGTATCAAAAAACACCATAGGCTCAAACCCACCAAAAGTTTCTAAATCTTTAATTCCTAAGTCTTTAATGGTAATATTTTTAATCTTTTCATAAGTTTTTACCTTGCATTCATAAAACTCACAACTTGGGAAATTATTGATTTTTTCATTCATTCTATACTGAATTTCAAGTGTATGAAAAGCATTTTTATAAAGTGCCATATATCTCTCAAACATACTAAATGCAAGCCTTTTATCATTGCTAAGAATAGTAGGAGGTAATTGCTTATGGTCTCCTGCAAATATAATCTGTTTTCCTTTAATATAAGGAATTAAACTACTTGGCTCCATTGCTTGAGCTGCTTCATCAATAAATACTACATCAAAATCCCTATCTTCTAAAAATTCTCCTCCAGCTGCAGAATTAGTAGCAAAAACAACATCAGCAGAATTTAAAATATCCTCCATTATCTCTTTTACAATCTCATTTTTTTTATCATAAAGCTTATTTATGTTTTGCTGGATTTTAATCCACTCAGCCATCTCTTTTATCCACTCAGCTTTTACTCCTCTTTTTCCTTTACCTTCTTTGGCTAAAGCTAAAATTTCCTCATCACTCATACCTCTTCTTCTAGATGGCGTTGGTTTTTTTGTGCGTTTATCTTGAAGATATTTTAAATCATCAATCTTTTTTATAAGTTTTTCTACTTCTTTATACCTTTTATCTCTTCTTATTTTCACATCTAAAGAGTATTTCACCAAATTACTCTCAATTTTTGCTGGATGACCAATTCTAACTATATTATATTCTTTTAATTTTTCTACCAAATTATCAACTGCAACATTACTATCTGCTGTTACTAAAAGCTTTTTGCCAATATGTTTTTTAATTACTTCTGCTAACGTTGTAGTTTTACCAGTTCCTGGAGGTCCATGAATTAAAAACACTTCAGAATTAATAGCTTTTTTTAATGCTTCATTTTGAGATTCATTTAAAATCTCGCTTTTTTCATCTACTTCTACTACATTTGGCTCTTTTTGACCAAGCAAAATCTTAACATCACTTCTAATTTCACCATTTTCAACTTTATCTAATGCTTTTAACATTCTTTTAAAAGTTATATCATTTACAAATAAATCTAGTCTATAAAGTTTACTTCTAAAAATTGGCTCTTTTGAATAGACTTCTATAAAATTTTTACCAACTGCACTAACTGTTGCTTCTTGATTAAATTTAAGCGGCTCGCCTTTACTTATTAATACAATATCTCCTACTTTTATTTGATGCTCTGGCATATTGTTTCTATTAAATCTATAAATTTTAAAATCTAAAAAATCGCCTACATATTTCATCCTAAGACCAAGTACAGCTCTTCCTCTTTTTTGTCTTTCAACTCCGCTTAGTCTTTTTATCTCCTCTAAATGAAACTTCTTCTCAGCTTCTCTCTCTTTTTCTATAAGCTCTGACCAATACTCTTTATACTCTTTTTCATTTTCAAATTTTAACTTATACAA
>JALVAK010000061.1 GCA_027011225.1 Nautiliaceae bacterium
TTTCAACTCCGCTTAGTCTTTTTATCTCCTCTAAATGAAACTTCTTCTCAGCTTCTCTCTCTTTTTCTATAAGCTCTGACCAATACTCTTTATACTCTTTTTCATTTTCAAATTTTAACTTATACAACTTTTCTCCTTAACAATCTTTATTTATTCTATCATATTCATCATGCGAACATATACAATGAAAAAAATAAATATCATTTTCTTTATTAAATAAAATTCTATAATTTTGATTTACTCTTATTGAATATCTACTTTTTTCTTTTTTACAAGAAATTTTTTTAAATTGTAAAGATGGATGATTTGGATTTTCTAATAAAATCTCTTTAACTTTTTCAATTCTTTTAATAATATTTTCATCTTTAACCTTTTTCAAGTAAAATTTAAAAACAGGAGTTTCAACTATTTTCATTACATGCCCAAAGCTGTGAAATAGAAAATTCATACTTTAAAAGGTATGTATAAATTTCATCAACTAACTTCTTTATTTCCTCATCTTTCTCTTTATTAAGATATGATTTTACTTTCTTCTTAGTTTTATCTAAATCAAAAAGAGTTTTATCTAAATCTATATCTTTTATTAAATTACATCTATTTTCTTTTATAAGCTTTTGAATAAAATCCACTTGAGATTTTAAATACTCTAAATAATCCTTTATTGCATCTTTTTCTTTTTCTCTAAATTTTTCTCCTATCACCTCAAATAAAGAAAAAATATTAAAAGGCATATATAAAGTTAACATTTAACTCTCCTTTATAAGAAAACTCCTCCTAAAATTAATATTGCTAATAGATTTATACCATAAAAAGCCCATTTTTTATAATAAGCTACTAAGCTTAACAAAAAAAATAAAACACCAACAAATAGCGGCAACTTATAAATAAAAAAGTTATCTCCTAGTTTCAAAAATTCGCTTATTAAACCATCAAAAGCTCCCCCAGCTCCTAGTAAATGCAACAACACTTCTAAAGGATAAAAAACTCCAAAACCTAAACTAACAAAAGGCGATAAAAACTGATAATAATTAAACTCTCCAAAAAATGTATGAGAGTATACAAACATCATCAAAAATAAAAATACACTTAAAAATAAAGAGTTTAAAAAGTTAAATTCATAATACTTAAAAAATAACATTATATAAAAAATTCCAAGCACGCTAAGTAAAAACCCAAGATAAAAAATATCACTAAAAAATACTAAAAATGAAACTAAAATAGTAACTATTAAAATTTTTAAATCAAAGACATTTCTAAGATAAATAGCATATAAAAACAAAACCCACTCCATTATATATGCTCTAATAAGAGAAGGAGGAAAAGAAGTAATATAAAGATACAAAAATTCAATTCCTAATATCACCACCCCTAAATCAAAATACCTATTCCTATAAGGAAAAAGCTTTTGAAATTTTTTATAAAAAAATCCTAAAATAAAAAATAAACTTCCAGAAATAATACCTAAATGAAATCCACTTAAAGCAAAAAGATGAGAAATTCCAAGAGCACTAAGCTCTTTTCTAGTTTCATAATCAATTGCTTGTGCTAAAAATAAAGCTTTAAATAAATTTTGGAATTTTTTTTCTTTATGTTGAGATTCAATAAAATTTTCTAAAAAATTAGCCTCTTGAAGTTTTAAATCAAATGATATAGCATAGAATTTTGTAAGATAACCCAAAAAACTTATCTTTTGAGTAAAAATTTTTAAGCTTATATTCTCATTAAGAAGATTTTTAAGATTATCACGAGATATTGTATAAAAAGTTATCTCATTATTTTTAAGCTTTAAAACATAGTAATTTTTCTTTTTGTATTGATTTATAACTTTTACATTAACTTCTCTTATAGGTTTGTCAATAAAATTTAAAAAATTCAAAAAAGAAATTTGAATTCTAAAAATTAAAATTAAAAAAATTAAAACTAAAAAACCTTTCAATACTCACCTTAAATATCAGGCATATCAATCTGAGCACTTGTAGGCTCAATCTCTTTTACTTCGCTAACTTTATCAGTAAAAAGTGTATATTTTTTATGGAAAAGCATCTCAACTGTGCCTGTTGGACCATTTCTTTGTTTACCTATAATTATTTCAGCATCTTCTACTTCTTTTTCCTTAAAATCAATCTCAACTGCCTTTCCTTTCTCAAGCGCCTCTTTTTGTTTTTGTTTTGCTTCCATTGCTTTATACACATCATCTCTATAAATAAACATAATAATATCGGCATCTTGCTCAATTGCTCCTGATTCTCTTAAATCACTTAGCATCGGTCTTTTATTTGGTCTAGATTCAAGCGCACGATTAAGTTGTGAAAGAGCAATTATTGGTATTTGAAGCTCACGAGCTAAAAGTTTTAGACTTCTAGAAATCTCTGCAATTGCTAAGTGTCTCTCTCTTTGGTCTGATGCAATAAGTTGCAAATAATCAATTACCGCTAAAGATAAATTTGGATTTTGAGCTTTTAATTTTCTTAGTTTTGCTCTAATTGTGTGAATATTAATATAACCTTCATCATCTACAAAAAGCGGTTTATTTGCAATTTCATCTGCAATTGCGCTAAGCTTACTCCACTCTTCTTCACTTAAGCTTCCTCTTCTGATATCTTGTAGTGGAATTCTACTAGCAGAAGAGAGCATTCTCAACATCAATTGCTCCGCTGGCATCTCAAGTGAAAATATCGCAACCCCTTTATCTTGCTTTAAGACATTTAAAGCTATATTTAAAGCAAATGCCGTATTATGAGTTACAGTTCCATCTTCAAGTAAAAATAACCTATTTCCATCTATTTCAAATCCATAATAATCATCCACTTTATCAGGCTCAATTTTTATTCCTGTCATCTGATAATCTCTATTTGATTTATATTCTCTTGCCTTTTTTCTCTCAATTTTTACTGGAATTTTATCAATATCTCCAAAAATTCTTACTCTATAAAAAGTTAATATTTTATCTTTGTACTTTACAGGTTTTTCAATTAAAGAAGTCCTAAATCCAAGAGTATCTGCTAGATATTTTATATCTTTTGCAAGTTTTAAACTCTTTTGAGTTATCTCATATCCATTACACTCTTTATCATAATACCCATCACTATCAATAATTCCAGCAAGAAGTTCAAGCCGATTTTTTGTAGAATTTGCAATAAATTTAAGCGGAATATGCTTATTTCCTAAAACACCTAAACTTCTTAATTTTGCTTGAAGTGAATTTTTATTTCCTTTTTCTCCTGTAATAGCATAAATAGGTGCTTTTTTGTCAATTTTATATTCTTTTAAAGATAAACCTAAGCTTTTAGCATATTCATTTAAAAATTCTACAACTTCTTTATCAATGGTAGTAATTCTAACATCATCATTTCTTCCATTCCCAAGCCAAATTCCAAGAAAATAAGGCTCTACTTCAAGCGATTTTTCTTCAAATTCAATTGCTACTTTATATCCTTTGAAGTTATTTCTAAATTTTTCACTTTTTTTGAGAAAATCTCTTACACTAATATTTAAAATTTCTCCATGTTTTTTATCTTTTTCATTTCTGCTTCTTTTAAGCGAAAGAATATGAGATTCATTTACTCTATAATCAATTCCTTTATTTTGTCTTATCCAATACATCATCTCTCTTCCACGAGCAATTGAAAGCACTCTTCTTGGAGTTGAATCATCTCCCATTAATAAATCACCTACTTTTATATCTTCTACATTTTTTAAACTCCCATCATACATTATAACTTTTGTCCCCTTGCCAAGACATTTCCCCATCGATGGTCTTGCCGCAATAACAACTAAATCTCCTTCATTAAATCCACTAGTCATTCTATTAAGCTCTACAAATCCTGTATCAAGACCAGTTACAATTTTATTTTTTTTAGCTGCTTGGGTTTTTATAAATTTTAGAGTATCTTCTACTACATTCAAAGAAGACTTAAAATCACCCGCTAAATTTGAAGTAGCTATTTGAAATAGTTTACTTTGAATCTCTTCAACTTCTTCAATAGCTCTTTTATCTTCTTCAAGCACAATTTTTTTTATTTCATTAGATAAATGAATAAGCTCTCTTTTAGTAGCTAAATCTTTAAGCTCTTTTGCATAAACTTCTACTGCCTCAACTGGAGCAGTTCCTAAAATTTCTAAAAAAAGCTCTTCATCAAATTTATTCTTTTTCTTTAATGCCTCTTTTAAAAATATCTCATCAATAGGTAAATCTTTTTTATAAAGCTCTTCCATTGTCTCAAATACAGCCTGATGAAAAGGAAGATAAAAATCTTTTGGCTTAAGAATTGAAGCCACATCTTCATAAACTTTACCATCAAAAAGTATAGCGCTTAAAATCCCTCTTTCAATATCAATGTTATATAAATTCAATTTTTTTCCTTTTATGATAAAATTTTAATAAAGGAGCTAAAATGATTATAAAAATTACTTATCCTTACAAAGATACACCAACAACTCTTGAGACAAAAACAAAATATATTCAAACAGACGATTTAGACTTAATTAATAAATTAAAATCTACAATAAATCCTGTGGATATAGGTATAATTTTATCGCAAAATGAAGATAAATACAAAATAATCCCTCCAAAAAAAGAGGATTTAACAATAGAAATTGAAGAGATGGTAATTAATCCAAATTTATTTTAAAACATGCTCATGTAATGCTTTTAAGACATCTCTAATATCTTGGGATTCAAGAAGAGTTTTAAGTTTGCTTTTTCTTCTTTTTGGTAATTTTCTAATAATTTCTTTTATCTCTTCATCATCTTTTGCCTGTTTGATTTTCTCAATATTCTCTTCTCCTATAATTTTGATTAATTTTTCTTTTGTAACCTTATTAGGAATTAATAACAAAAACATAAATATAAAAGCTAAAGAAAAAATCATAACCCCAACGCCTATAATTAACCCAGCTTGCATTACTCAGCCTCCTTTTTTACTTCTTCCAAAAATCTCTCTAGCAATTCACTTTCAGGATATTTGCCTATTATTTCACCTTTTTTCATAATAAGCCCAAACCCTTTACCACATGCAATAGCAACATCTGCTTCTTTTGCCTCCCCTATTGCATTTACCACACATCCCATAACCGAAAGATTAAGAGGCTTTTTAATATTTTTTGTAGCCTCCTCTACAGCCTCTACAATAGGAGGCAAATCAACCTCAATCCTACCACATGTTGGACAAGAAATAATATTTACACCCTCTTTACTAAGCCCTAAATCTTTAAGTATAGCCTTTCCAACTCTTATCTCTTCTTCAAGCTCACCTGTTATTGAAACTCTTAGAGTATCTCCTATTCCATCAAGAAGCAAAGCACCAAAAGCTGCAGCAGATTTAATTGTAGCATGAAACTTTGTCCCAGCTTCAGTAACTCCTAAATGAAAAGGATAATCAACAAGAGGTCTTAGCATTCTATATGCTTCAACCGTTCTTATGACATCAGAAGCTTTTAGTGAAACTTTTATATCAAAAAAATCTAAATCCTCTAAAAATTTTATATGCCAAAGAGCACTCTCAACCATTGCTTTTGGGCTCTGTCCGTATTTATTTTCTAAATGCTCTTCTAAACTTCCTGCATTTACCCCAATTCTTATAGGCAAATTTCTCTCTTTACACGCTTTTACTATTTCTTTAACTTTTCTCTTCCCTCCAATATTTCCAGGATTAATCCTTAAAGCATCCACATATTCAGCGGCTTTAAGACCTAGTTTATAATTAAAATGAATATCAGCAATTATTGGAATTGGAGATTTAGAAACTATCTCTTTTAATGCATTAGCATCCTCTTCATCTAAAACTGCTACTCTAACTAAATCAGCCCCAGCAAAATATAATCTATTGATTTGCTCAAGAGTAGAAGCAATATCTTTTGTTTTTGAATATGTCATAGATTGAACAGAAATAGGAGCATCTCCACCAATTTCTACATCTCTTATTTTTATTTTTCTTGTAGGATATCTTTTAATCAACTCTTCTCCTTAAATGATAAATATACTCTATATTGCCTTCTTTTCCTTTTATACTTGCTTCTTCACTTCTTAAAATATCAAAATCTTTGCTTACATACTTTTCAAAATTCTCTCTGGCTTTATCAATAGCATTTTTATCTATAACAACTCCTCTTTTATCTCTTTTTGCTTCTTTTCCTACTTCAAATTGAGGCTTAAAAAGTAAAATCATTTCATCACTTAAACTACTCAGTTTATCAAAAATCTTAAGAAGTGAGATAAAACTTACATCACTTACTAATATATCAAATTTATTTTTATATTCAAAATCCCTAATATCAGTATTTTCAAAAACTTCAACTTTAGGATTTTCTCTTAATTTTTTGTGCAACTGATTATTGCCAACATCAACACAAACTACTTTTTTTGCTCCTTTTTCTAAAGCCACCTCACTAAATCCCCCAGTAGAGCTACCTACATCAATAACATTTTTACCATCAAACGATATATTATATTTATCTAGATAATTTTTAAGTTTAAAAGCCGCCCTACTTACATAAACTTTATCTAAAATTTCAATATTAGGATTTTCTACATTTAAAGATGGCTTTGTTGCAATATTACCATCTACTTTGACTTTTTTATTTTTAATAAGCTCTTTTGCTTTATTTCTGCTATCAACAAATTTTTGTTTTACTAAATATTCATCAAGTCTCATTTTTACTCTTTTTGCAAAATTTTATCATTTATTCACATCTTTTTCACATATTTTGCTATAATAACCAAGAGTAAATTTAAAAGGAGAGAAAATGGGATTTAGTGGATTCATGGCAATAGCACTATGCGTAATAGCAACAGGAATGATGCTATATATAGCTATAGATGCAATTAAAAAATCTCCAGTTAAAAACTAAGAAAGTAAGTCAGCTAAAGACTTTTCTACTTTCTTTTTTTCATATAAAATTTTATAAACTTCATTGGCTATTGGTGTATAAATCTTATGCTTTTTAGATAGCTCATAAATAGCTTTTGTAGTATATACTCCCTCAGCGACTTCGCCTAATTCATTTAAAATATCTTCTAAAAATTTGCCTTTAGCTAAGTTAAGCCCCACTCTAAAATTTCTACTCATTGTTGAAGTGGCAGTAAGAAACAAATCCCCACTTCCAGCTACTCCTAAAAATGTATCTTTTTTAGCACCAAAAAATTCACCAAATCTATCCATTTCTACAAGACCTCTTGATATAAGCGCAGCTCTTGCATTATTTCCTAGATTTAGTCCTTCACAAATTCCAGCAGCTATTGCTATAACATTTTTATAAGCTCCTGCTACTTCTACTCCTATTACATCATCATCAATATAAGTTTTTATATACTTTGGAAAAAATGAAGCAAACTCTTTTGCTAAAGAGATATTTTTAGACGCAATTACCAGTGCTGTTGGTTTTTTTTGCATAACTTCTTTGGCAAAAGATGGACCTGAGAGAAATGCTAAATTATTGCTATCAATATATTCTTCAAAAATTTCATTTAAAAATTTAAGACTTTTAGTATCAATACCTTTGCTTGCACAAAGAATTTTTTTATTTTTTATTTTATCTTTGTTTTCTGCTAAAAAATCTCTTATTGCTTGAGCGGCAATAACTATTACTAAATAATCATTTTTAAATGCCTCATTTAATGAAACAAACCCTTGTATATCTCTTTTTTTTCTTGAAGTAATTACTACATCATTTTTTTCTTTTAACGCGCTATAAAGAGCACTTCCCCAAGCCCCTGCTCCAATTACACTAATCATCACGCTCCTTTAAACGTATACAAATCATTTTTAAATCTTTCTATATCGTCCCTATCTCCTACTACAACCAAAATATCTCCTGCATCAATTTTATGATTGATTCCTTTAGTGATAAATTGCACATTTTCACTCATCTCTTTATCAACAATAGCAATAATTAAAATATTATAATTTCTTGAAATTTCTTTATCTACATCTTTTATATACTTACCATCTAAAAAAGAGCCTTTTGGTATCTCAATTTCTGCAAAAGATAGATTATTATCTTCAAAAACAATCTCCTCAATAATTTTTAAAGTAAGAGGTTTTTTTAAAATCGTCATAATTCTATTTGCTGTAACCTCATAAGGATTAATTATTTTATCAGCACCAATTAATTTATATTTATATTCATTACCTTTTTCATTAACTTTTGCAATTAATTTAGATTTAGGAAAAAGCTCTTTTAAACTAAGAGATAAAAATAAATTCTTATCTTCATCTTTTAAAGCCGCAATTGCTATATCAAATTCTTTTAATTTTTTTAAATTATCATCATCAATTTCTCTAAAATAAAAACTCCTCTTAAATCCTTTCTCTTTTGCTCTTTTTATTTCTTTTTCATCAAAAACAACAATTTCTAAATCTTCATCTTTTAAATAATTTGCAATTTTTTCTCCAAAGTCATCAAAACCAAAAAGTATAATTCTCATATGCTACTTCTTTCTACTAAATATTTAAAGTAATTCACACTTACACTATATCCCATAACAACCAAAATATCTCCTGCTTCAAGTCTTAAATCAAATGGAGGATTGAAATAAAAGTGCTTGTCATTAATTTTAAAAGTCTCATTTAATAAATCTGATGATTTATTTTTCAACACTCCAAACAATAAAAGTTTATACTTATCAAAATCAATCTCTCCTACCAACTTGCCATCTAAAATAGAATTTTCAATTACTATAACTTCATCAATTACCGCATTTTTTCTCTCAGTCAAAATCGCATCAATAACTTCAAACGTAATAGGATGTCCAATATACTCATATATCAAAAGAGCCGTAACAATTGTTGGCACTACTACAAATTTAGCACCTGCTCTTTGGAATTTTGACACATTTTTTTCATTATTTGCTAAAGCAATAATATCTTTTTGTAAAAACCTAAGACTTAAAATCATAAAAGCATTAGCAATATCATCATTTGTTAAAACAAATATTTTAGAAATATTATCAATATTAAGCTTTTTTAAAAACTCTCTATCTGTCACATCTCCTTTCATCGCTATATAACCTTTGTTAATTGCTTTATTTACCCTCTCTTCATTTATATCTACTACAATAAAATCCTGATTTTCTTTTTTAAATCTTTCACACAAAATCTCAGCTTCATTTGAATACCCACAAATCAAATAAATATTTTCCATAGATTTTGCTTCTCTTACAACTCTTTCTGCTTTTAACTGCTCTAGTTTCTCTGCAAAAGCTGTAGCAATAATTGAAGTCGCAAATGAAATAAATCCAATACCTACAATAATTAATATCATTGTTAAAATTCTACCCTCAGGTGTAACCGGAGTAATATCACCATACCCAACAGTAGAAATTGTAATTAATGACCAATAAATTGCATCAAAAAGTGATGTAATTTTAGGATTTGCATGCGCTTCGAATACATAAATTACAGCACCACCAATAAATGTAACAAACGTAACAGCTAAAAGCAATATAATTAACTCAAACTTTTTATTTGCTAAAACTTCAATAAATGTATTTATACTTCTTACATACCTAATTAATTTAAATAATCTAAAAATTACAAAAATTCTAAAAATTCTAAGAGGTCTATATCCCGGAAGGATTGCTAAAAGGTCAATTATTGCAAATGGAGTTTTAATATATTCCCATTTTTTAGCAATTATCTCTTTAATAACTTTCTTTAAATCAAATTCTCTTCCTAAAAAAGTAGCTTCTTCATACTCCTGAATAATAATTTTATGTATATCATTATATACCCACACTCTTATTAAATATTCAATCAAAAATACACCCGTAATAAAATAGTAATCAAAATCTTCTAAAAGAGGATGAATTTGATGTTTTATATCATAAAGTAGTATTCCAACGCTTATTAATACTAAAATTAACATAAAAGAATCAAAAAATTTTTTATAAATAAAACTATCATCATTCATTAAGCGCCAAAAAAATCTCTTAATTTTATTATAAGTAGGGTTAGCGTCTAAATAAAAAGCAAAAGCTATAAGAAGTTTTATTATAGCTTTTTTAGGAGAATGAGATTTAAAAGTATTAAAAATTTTATTTAAAATCACTTCAGTTTTTCTTTTAAAATTTTATTTACAACTTGCGGATTTGCTCTTCCACGACTAGCTTTCATAACTTGCCCTACAAAAAATCCAAAAAGTTTTTCTTTTCCGGCTTTATATTCAGCAACTTTATCTTCATTTGCGCTTAATACTTCATCAATAATTTTTTCAATTGCACTTTCATCACTTAACTGTTTAAGCCCTAGTTTTTCAATTGCAGCATCTACTTCTATATCTTCTTCCATCAATAAATCAAGCACTTTCTTACCACCAGCCCCACTAATTACACCCTCTTTTTCTCTTAAAGCAATAAGAGCTAATTTCTTAGCATCAACTGGTGAATTTTCTATATCAATTCCTGCTTTATTAAGTCTACCAAGAAGCTCAATTGCAAGCCATCTATTTGCAGCCGCAGGCTCAACTCCAAGCTCAATCATCTCTTCAAAAAATTTAGCCAAACTAGGCTCAGCCGTAAGTACTCCTGCATCATATTCTTTAAGTTTATATTCTTTTATATATCTCTCTTTCTTTTCATCTGGAAGCTCTGGAATTTCAATATCAAAAAATTCATCTGGTACTTCAAGCGGTAATAAATCTGGCTCAGGAAAATATCTGTAATCTGCACTTTCTTCTTTTCCTCTCATACTTTTAGTCTCACCCGATTTTGTATCAAAAAGTCTTGTCTCTTGCACTACCTCATCTTCATATTCATCATATTCATACGCTTCAATATGTCTTTCAATCTCATATTCAATTGCTTGTTTAATAAATCTAAATGAATTTAAGTTTTTAATCTCCACTCTTGTCCCAAATTCTTTTTGACCACGTGGTCTTACTGATACATTCGCATCACATCTAAATGAGCCCTCTTGCATATTTGCATCACTAATTCCAAGGTATCTTACAATCGCATGAAGTTTTTTAAGATATTCAATCGCTTCATCACTGCTTCTCATATCAGGCTCGCTTACTATCTCAAGCAAAGGCGTTCCGGCTCTATTTAAATCTACTTTACTAAATTCACCCTCATGAATACTTTTACCAGCATCTTCTTCAAGATGCGCTCTAGTAATTCCTATTTTTTTACCACTATCAAGAATAATCTCTCCATTTTCAACAATAGGAACTACAAATTGGCTTATTTGATACCCTTTTGGAAGGTCTGGATAGAAATAATTTTTTCTCTCAAATGTTGAAATTTTATTAATTTTTGCATTTACAGCTTTACCAAACATTACTGCTTTTTTCACAGCTTCTTTATTCATAACAGGAAGTGCTCCAGGAAGCCCAAGACATACTGGACACGTATTTATATTTGGCTCATCTCCAAAAGATGTAGGACAGCTACAAAAAATTTTTGATTTTGTATTAAGTTGCACATGAACTTCAAGACCTATTACTACCTCATAATTTTTGCTCATTTATTCTCCTTTTTAATTTAACATATAAATAAATTTATTTTTTCAATCTCTTTATATTCACTTACTCTAATCCACTCATTTACCATCTATTCCACTACAAATCTAAATCCATTTTTATGCAAAGCTCTTTTTATCTCTTCTTGATGCTCTAATCCTCTTGTCTCAAGTGCAATAGATACATTTGCATCACCAATTGCTAAATTTAAATCCGTTCTATCATATCCAATTGAAACGATATTTGCGCGCTGCTTAGCTAATATTTCAGTGAGTTTCATAAGTGCTCCTGGTTTATCTACAAGAGTAATTATGAGTTTCATTTTTCTATGAGATTTTAATAAACCTTTTTCAATAATCAAATTAATCATAGTAACATCAATATTACCTCCACTAAGTACAACACCTACTTTTTTAGGAGAGCCAAATTTAATTTTATGATGAAGTAAAGCTGCAATTCCTACAGCCCCAGCTCCTTCTACTACTAACTTTTGCCTCTCCATCAAAAACAAAATTGCGTTTGCTATCTCTTCATCATCAACTTCTACTATATCATCAACTACTTCTTTTATTATCTCAAAAGTGATAGGAGAAGTATCTCTTACTGCAATCCCATCCGCAATTGTTTTTACATATGCACTATCTTGAACACTCCCACTTAAAAAACTAAGTCTCATAGCAGGAGCTCCAGCGGCTGTAACACCTATAACTTTTATATGAGGATTTATCTGTTTTGCAGCACTTGCTATACCACTTATAAGCCCTCCTCCACCAACAGGAACTATAATGTAGTCTAAATCTGGAACTTTCTCAAGCATCTCAAGTGCAATTGTACCTTGACCTGCCATTACTTCATAATCTGCAAAAGGATGAATAAACTCAAACCCTTTTTCTTTTGCTAAATTTATTGCATATTCATAAGCTTCATCATAATTATTACCTGCAAGAACAACTTCTCCTCCATATTCTTTTACACCTGTTACTTTTGTAAGAGGAGTGGCTTCTGGCATAACAATAATTGATGGAATATTAAAATAATTTGCACTAAACGCTACCCCTTGAGCATGATTCCCCGCACTTGCCGCAATTACACCTTTTTTTCTTTTCTCCTCTGAAAGTGAAGCTATTTTATTAAAAGCTCCTCTAAGCTTAAAAGCACCTGTAGTTTGAAGATTTTCTTTTTTTAAAAAAATTTCATTTCCAACTTTTTGAGAAAGAATTGGTGCATGAGCAAATGGCGTTTTATATACTACTTTTTTTATCCTATCATGAGCTTCTTTTATTTTTTCTAAAGGTATCATAAAAGCCCTTCATTTTTACATCTTTTATGCTCTACCATTAAACACTTATCCTCTACATAAAAAACTCCAGCTCTCTTAGCTATCTCTTTTGATTTTTCATTTGTTACACCTTCTTGCAAAAAAACACATTTAATTCCAGGAAGTTTAACCGCTTTTTCAACAATTGGTGGAGTATCTTCTCCTTTTCTAAAAATATCTACAATATCTACTTCAAAATCAATCTCATCTAAACTTCTATAAACTCTCTCTCCTAAAATCTCTTCTTCTCTTGGATATACTGGAATTATTTTATAGCCCTCTTCTTGAAGATATTTTGCTACTTGATGTGATGCTCTGTGTGGTTTTGGAGATAAACCAACAATTACTATTACTTTAGAATCTTTTAATATTTTGCATAAATTTTTATCCGCATTATTTGCATTAGGTAATTCGCAAGAGACCATTTTTTACCTTTTTTAGCAAAATTATATCAAAAATTACCATAAACACTTGATTTTTAAATAAAAAAAAGAGTAAAATTTTTTGTATTCCAAAAAAGGAGGAAAAATGAAAAAAACTGAACTTATTGCTAAAGTAGCGGAAAAGACTGCTCTTAGCAAAAAAGATGTAGCCGAAGTTATTAATGCAACTATTCAAACGATTGAAGAAGCGTTAAAAAATGGAGAAAAAGTTAGCTTCATTGGTTTTGGAAGCTTTGAAGTAGTGACTAGAGCACCTAGAGTTGCTAGAGTACCTGGCACTAATAAAGAAGTAAAAATTCCTGAATCTAAATCAGTAAAATTTAAAGTAGGAAAACAACTAAAAGAGCTTGTTAATCAAAAATAACTTGATTTTAAAAAGGGAATGAATTATAATTTCATTCCCTAATCACTTGCCGGCGTGGCGGAACTGGTAGACGCGCCGGACTCAAAATCCGGTGAGCCTAGCTCATGTGGGTTCGAGTCCCACCGCCGGTACCAACTATATAATCTTCATAAAACTTCAATGTGATTTCTAGTTTTGTTATAATAATATCCTAAGAGTTAGAAAAAAATATAGCTAAATAAAGAATTAATATGACTTATCTAAAACAAAATCTATTTCAAGAGCATAATGCAAAACCATTTATAAAATGGGCAGGCGGTAAAAGACAATTAATTCCAGAATTAC
>JALVAK010000062.1 GCA_027011225.1 Nautiliaceae bacterium
GGCATAGCGCTTAGTTTTTATGCAAATAAATTTGGTATCAAGCCTACTATCTTTATGCCAAAAAGCTATTCAATTGAGAGACAAAAACTTTTAAGGGCATATGGGGCAAATCTGATTTTAACTGATGGAAGTATAAATGATGCAATAAATGAAGCAAAACAGTATATTAAAAAAACAAAAGCCTATTTTACCAATCAGTTTAATAATCCGCTAAATGCCCTCTCACACGAATACACAACTGCACTTGAAATAATAAATCAGGCAAAGCCGGATGTTTTTGTAGCAAGCGTTGGAAGTGGGGGCACAATAATGGGAGTAGCAAAAGTTTTAAAACCACTAGGAGTTAAAATAGTAGCAGTTGAGCCAAAAAACTCTCCTGTAATTTACAATAAACTATATAATAAAAACCTTCCGATAAAACCTCATAAAATCCAGGGAATAGGAGCTGGATTTATACCAGAAAATATTGATTTGAATTTAATTGATGAAGTTGTTTTAGTAGATGAAGATGAATCAATTGAATTTATGAAGCAACTTTCTAAAAAAGGGATTAGCGGAGGTATTAGTACTGCTGCAAATATAATTGCCGCAAGAAATTATAATAATGCCCTAACAATTGCACCTGATGGAATTGAGAGATATTTAAGTATTTTATAAAATTATCTTTTTAGAAAAAGAAGTGTCAGAGAGGATTTGTTAAAAATTTAAATGGCTCCGGCGGTAGGACTCGAACCTACGACCCGACGGTTAACAGCCGTCTGCTCTACCGACTGAGCTACGCCGGAATGTGTTTGAAATTATAACAAAAAGAAAAAAAATTTCAAGAGTTATGTTCTATATTCTGCATTAATTTTAATATATTCATAACTCAAATCACATCCATAAGCAGTATATGCCCCATCTGCTATACCTAAATCAACATAGATTTTAAACTCTTTTCTTTTCATTACTTCATGAGCTTTTCTCTCAGTCTCTTCATCAAAAATAATTTTACCTCTATCATATACTACAACATTTTCAAAAGCAATTCTAAGTTTATTTTCATCACACTCTACCCCGCTAGCTCCTATTGTTGCTGCAATTCTTCCCCAATTTGGGTCTTCTCCAAAAAGAGCTGTTTTTACAAGAAGAGAATTAGTTAAATTTTTACCAACAATTTTAGCTTCTTTCTTATTTTTTGCCCCAGTTACTACAAACGCTACTACTTTTGTAGCACCTTCTCCATCTCTTACAATATCAAGAGCGAGTTTTTGCATCACTTGTTTTAAAGCTTCCCTAAAAGCTTCTTTTTCATAATCACCATCTCTTGTAGTCATTAAAAATACACTATCATTTGTGGAAGTATCTCCATCAACACTTATAGCATTAAAAGTAACTTCATTAATTTCACTTAATATCTCTTTCATTTCATTAGCAGGTACATTTGCATCAGTAGTAATAAAACAAAGCATTGTAGCCATAGCTGGATTTATCATCCCAGCACCTTTTGCAACTCCCCCTATCTTAAATTTTCCAAAATTGCCTTCTACTTCAAATGAAATTTCTTTAGGAAACTTATCAGTAGTCATTATAGCTTTAGCAAATTTATGAGAATCTCTTTCATTAAAATCAAATTTTTCAATACCTTTTTTTATTTTTTCTTTATCAAGCCTTACTCCAATTACACCTGTTGAGCTCATAATTGCACCAGAAGTTTTAATTTTTGTATTTAAAAAAGACAAAATATCTTCAATATCTTTTATTCCCTCTTCTCCTGTCATAGCATTTGCATTTTTTGAATTTGCCAAAATAAAATTTGTTTTTTTAATCTCTTTTCTTAAAACATACTTAATTGGAGCTGCTTGAAATTTATTTGTAGTAAATAAATATACAACATCCATTTCTTTTTCACTTCTTATAAACCCAAGGTCTAATCCATCTTTTTTTAATCCCGCATTAACCCCACTTGCATAAATTCCATCAACTACACAAACTCCTCCATCAACTGGTGTAATTCTAAACATTTTTTTCCCTTAAATAAAATCTATCTCTTTTGGTTTCTTAGAGCTTCTTATAATTTTTCTTGCTACCATCATATCTTTATTTGTACCTATTACAAGCAATACATCTCCTGGTTTAATTGTAACATCACCTTTTGGCACAGGAATAAACTTACCATTTTCTTCTTTTATACCTACAACCGTTACATTGAGTAAATCTCTTAAATGTGCTTCTTTAAGTTTTTTATATGATATCCATGATTTTTTAGAAACTGTTATCTCTTCTAAATCAAGAGGTGTATCTACTGAATATACAAACTCTTCTAAAATATTTTTAACATCTGGATCAACCGTAATTGCTGTCATTCTCTTTGCAATAAGCTTATTAGGAGAGAGAACTTCATTTGCTCCAAGTCTTTTTAATTTTTCAATCTCTTCATCAGTTTTTGCAACTGATAAGATATAATAAGGATGCCTGCCTAAATCTTTTTCATAAAGCCTAACAGAGCTAATAACTGCTATATTATCAGGAGTTGATTGTGAGAGTGTAATAACACTTTTTGCACTGCTTAAGTGAGCTTTTCTCATTGCAAGCAGAGTATGTGGGTCTCCCTTTACAAAAAAAGGATATTTATATTTTTTTGCAATCTCTTCCATATTTTCCAAATTATCAACTACTACAAACGGAATATGAGCACGTCTTAGCTCTTTTGTCAAATCAATTGTATAATCATTATGATAGCAAACTACAACATGATTTTTAAGTCTTGCAATTTTATAAAGCATTCTATTCTCCTTAAACAGTGCAATCAAACGCCCCTTATTTATTACATCTACAAGTACCCCAACAGCATAAGAAAAAATAACAAATCCCCCAATAATCAATGCAATAGTAAAAAGACGTCCTATTTGAGATATTGGAGCAATTTCACCAAATCCAACGGTTGTAAAAGTAATACCCGTTTGATAAAGTGCATCCATTAATGAAAAATTATCAATCCAAATATATCCTAAAGTACCTATTAACGTAATTAAAACAGTTAAAATAATTGGAGTTCTAAAAGGTTTAAGCTCTGCCCATATCTCAGGAGATAAATCAACTTCAGGTTTTGAAGATATTTCCCAATGCAGAAGCTTTGCTAATTTTTTACAAAATGAAGATTTTTTCATTTATCGCCCCAAGAGGGGAGCTTTACACAGATTTCTTTAAGCTTTTAAGACAGCTTGTACAAATTTTAATTCTTTTTCTTACACCATCAATTTCAACTCTTACATGTTGAATATTTGGCTCAAATTTATGTCTTGTTTTTCTGTTTGAGTGGCTTACTCTATTTCCAAATTGAGGACCTTTACCACAAATTTCACATTTTCTTGCCATCTATTATCCTTTTTAGGTTTTTGAGTTTGAAATTATATCAAATTTTTAATTTTTAACTTTTTTATTTTTTCCTTTTTAAAAGGAAATTGGTTTTAATGCAACTCTTCATTAAGTTTTACTTCTCTTCTACTTCTAAATGCTATCATCTTGCCTTTTGTAGTATCAAATCTATAATGAATACCATTTAACCCTGCAAGCTCAATTCCTTTAAAATACTCTTTATACTCAGCCTTCCACTCTGGATTTACTTCTTTAATTTTTACAAATTCATCTTCACTAATCCATATTTTAGTACCTTCTAATACTGCAATTCCAGCATCTACTATACATCCATCACCAAGTGGAATTCCAGTTACAGAGTTTGCTCCAAGAAGTGTATTTCTTCCAATTGTAATTGGATTTCCATTTGTTCCACTAAGCACTCCTAAAATTGAAGCACCACCACCTACATCTGCCCCTTCTTTAACTACAGCAGATGAGCTAATTCTACCTTCTACCATTACAGGACCTTCAGTTCCTGCATTAAAGTTAATATAACTCGCTCCTGGCATTACCGTAGTTCCAGGTGCAAGTTGCGCTCCCATTCTAACTTTTGCTGTATCAAGAATTCTAATATTATCATCTGGAATAATGTGTGATAGAAATCTTGGGAATTTATCCACATATTCAACCTCAGGATATGCATCTTTTAATTTTAATTCAATCTCATTAGCTCTAAGGTAATCTAGCTCAATTGGAACATTTCCAACCCATGCCGAGTTGTGTAAAATTCCAAAAGCTCCGTTTAGATTAATGCTTCTTAATTTTACTTTTCTAGAAGAGAGTGCATAAAGTTTAAGATACACTGCTTCTACACTTTTTGGAGCATCATCTTCAAATAAAAAGCATATTCTATAGTTATCATAAAACTCTTCCTCAAAAATTTCATCTAAAACTTTTAAAACTTGAATATTTTTATGTTTATCACCTACTGCCTCAGCTACAAGCTCTTCCCCAAAATATTTAAGTGCGCTTTTTACAAATTCTGGTGTTACAGGCGCTACAAATTCACTTTTGCTAAAATCAACATCAACTCCATTATCAATTAAACTTCTTATAAATACTGCCGCACTGCCTAAATTTTCATTCCAATTAATCACTGGATATGTTGCTTGAAGCACCTTATCATGATTAAGTTGTCCTAAATCTACTCTTGCTATCCCAAATGCAAGAGGTTTTCTATAACCTTTAATATTTTCAACTAATTTTTCAAACATATCTCTCCTTTCATTTCGCATTTAAGTGCAAGCTCAATTAATTTTTCTGCAAGCTCTTTTGCTTTATCTACTACATAGATATTTTTATGACTATAAAACTCATGTTGAATTTCATCATCTGTAAGAAGTATTATATTTAAATCTGGATTTATTTCAAGGAGATTTTGCGTAATCATCTCCGTATGCTCTTCATTTAGTGTAGTAATAATTACCGCTGAAGC
The DNA here is from genome assembly GCA_027011225.1 of Nautiliaceae bacterium. GTDB lineage: Bacteria > Campylobacterota > Campylobacteria > Campylobacterales > Nautiliaceae > JALTBU01. The sequence goes on from JALVAK010000062.1 coordinate 4,835, forward strand.
CTCTTTTACGTTAAGACTCTCTAAAATTCTTCTATTAGCCGCATTTCCAAAAATTACATTATCTCCATTTTTAAGCCCTTGTTTTACTAGCTCAATTTGTTTATCAATTGCGACATAAGGTATTCCCATTTTAGTTAGTTTCCTAGCAACTCTTTGTCCTATTTTATCATACCCAATTAAAATAATATGCCCGCTAACCTCAGCTCCTTTAATCTCATACTCTTCAAAATCTTGAACATTTTTATCAAACAAATCAGCAATCTTATAAATATTTTTAATAATAAATGGAGTTAAAATCATTGAAATTACTACCACTACTACTAACTTTTGAAGTAAAACATTATCAACTAAATTATACTTTCCAAGCAAAGCAAAAATTACAAAAGAAAATTCCCCAATTTGTGAGAGGATAAAAGCAGTTTTTATTGCAACTCTTCTATGCTTTACAAACATAAACAATAATAAATAAATAAGTAATGCTTTAATTAACATAAAAGCAATTGTCATTAAAAGAATTGAAAAAATATTGTGAATTACAAACTTTAAATCTACCATTAATCCAACTGAGAGGAAAAATATACCCAAAAGTATATCCCTAAAAGGAACCAAGTCAGCTTCAATTTGATATTTATATTTTGTCTCACTCAAAATCATACCTGCTAAAAATGCTCCAAGAGAATAGCTAAGACCAAAGAAATGAGCAATTTCTGCTGCAGTTAGCACTACTAAAAGAACTGTTGCTATAAAAATTTCATCAGACTTTGTCTTTGTTGCTTGAGATATAACAAATGGAGCTATATACTTACCATAAACCCATATAAATATAGCCAACGCAAAAAATCCGCTTATAGTTTTTAAAATAAGCTGAGTTAAATTAGCATCTTTATTTACTAAAATAGAAATTGCTATTAAAATTGGAATTACTGCTATATCTTGAAATAATAAAATTCCAAGAGCAATTCTCCCATAAGGTTTAGAAATTTCTCTATTTTCATTAAGTAGCTTCAAAACAATTGCTGTTGAGCTTAATGCAATTGCAGAGCCAATTATTAAAGCAACTCTAATATCAATTCCATAAAACCACCAAAAAAACAACCCAAACACGCCACTAACAATTGCCATTTCTGCAAAACCAAAAACAAACACCTCTTTTTTCATGGATTTGAGCTTCTCAGGTGAGAACTCAAGCCCTATCATAAACATTAAAAACACAATACCCATCTCAGCTACGATTTCTATCGTATGATGGTCTAAATGAAAAAGGTTAGAAATTATAATCCCTGTAAAGATATATCCAATAATAGGAGGAATTTTTAATCTCGCAAAAGGAATATTAAATAAAAGAGCAATAAATAAAATAGCAATAACAATTAATACAGGATTAGCCATTGATAACCTTAATCAAAACTTTTCTCTCTCTTGGTCCATCAAATTCTACTAAAAATATACCTTGCCACTCTCCTAAAACTACCTCGGCATTGTTTACAATTAAAGTTAAATTGCTTCTAAGAAATGCCGCTTTTAAATGAGCTCTTGCATTATTGTGTGTATAATTTTTAAAAGGCACAATATCTTTTAACATTGATAACAAATCTCTTTTTAAACTTGAATCACTCTTTTCAAAAATAATTACACTTGCAGTTGAATGAGGGCAGAATATTGTAACAATTCCATTTCTTACTCCGCTTTTAATAACTGCTTCTTTAATCTCTTTTGTAATATCTATTATTTCTGATTTATAGCTACTTTTTATCTTTATCTCTTGCATTATTCTCCTTTTGTAAAAATTCTTTTAATAATTTGTATTCTCTTTTATCAAAGTATCTAGTTTTTCCAGTTGGTAGGGCATTAAGGCTTACCCACCCATAAGAGAGTCTTTTTAAATCCATTACATCTCTTCCAAAATGAGCAAAAAAGCGTCTTAACTCTCTATTTTTTCCTTCTTTTATAGCAACTTTTAGGGTTGAATATTTAGGAGAATTTTTTATTATTTGATAGTTAATAAAAGGCTCAAGTTTAATCTTTTTAATATCACTCTTTTCATGAGCTCCTTCTTCTCCTACCTCAATCCCCTCCATCATAGCCGCTTCCATCTCAGGAGTAATATCTCCTTTAATCTTTAACTTATAAACCCTTGGCAAATCAGAATTCATAAGAGCATGCGCAACTTTTGGAGAATCAGTTAAAATAAGTAACCCCTCAGAATTAAAATCAAGTCTTCCAACAGGAATAAAATGTTTAAACTTTTTAGGCAAACTATCATAAATAGTTTTTCTTCCTCTATCATCTTTTTTAGTAACAAGCTCTCCTCTTGGTTTGTTATAAACTATACAAGTATATTTTGTGCTTCTTTTAACTGGCTTACCATTAATAGCGACTTTATCACCATCTTCTACCTCAAAACCAGGCTCAGTTATAACTCTTCCATTAACTTTAACTTTTCCATCAAAAATCAATTTATCCGCTTCTCTTCTTGAATAAGTTGTATGATGGCTTATAAATTTATTAAGTCTCATTTTTCTCCTTTATTTAATTCCAGCTTCTACTAAATGATGGATATGAAGTACTCCTACAATTTCATTTTTATCATTTACTACTGGCAATAATTGAATTTTATTATCTTCCATAAATTTAAGTGCATCGCTTGCTAACATATCTTCTTTTATAGTTTTAGGATTATGCGTTGCAAAATCTATTGCTTTTTTTTCCAAATCAAAATCTTCACTCATCATAGCACGTCTAAGGTCCCCATCACTTAAAATTGCTTTTACCTTATTACCATCTGCAAATAACACATGTCCTAATTTTCCTTCGCTCATTTTTATAATTGCCTCTTTTAAAGAGTCATTTTCACTTGCTATTGGAAATTCTCTTTTCATTAAATCTTTAACTTTTATAAATAGTCTTTTTCCTAGACTACCCCCTGGGTGAAATGATGCAAACTCTTCTTTTGTAAAGTTTCTTTTTTTCATAAGACATACTGCTAATGCATCTCCCATTGCAAGAGTCAAAGTAGTTGAGCTTGTAGGCGCTACATTAAGTGGGCATGCTTCTTTTGAAACTTTTATATTCAAAACTACATCTGCATATCTTGCAAGAGTTGAAGTTTTATCTCCTGTCATTGCAATTAATGGCACTTCAAATCTCTTTATGTGAGGTAAGATTTTTATTAGCTCTTCACTCTCTCCTGAATAGCTAATTGCAATTACACTATCATCTTTTCCTATCATTCCAAGGTCACCATGAAGTGCCTCTGTTGGATGAATAAAAAAACTAGGTGTTCCAGTACTTGCAAGAGTTGCTGCTATTTTACTTCCAATTAAACCTGATTTTCCAACTCCTGTAACTATCACTTTTCCTTTTGTATTAAAAGCTATCTCTACTGCTTTTTCTATCCCGCTTACATCAGCCCTTAGTAATTCATTTGCTTCAATTTCTAAAACCTCTTTTGCTATCTTTCTAAAATCCACCACCCGCCTTTTTTATGAAATTATATCTAAAATTATAGTGTTACAAAAACACACACACTTTATAACAAAAATATTTAAAAATGTAACAAATTGTAAAAAATCATCTATAATTCTACTAAAAAAGGATAGCAAATGAGTTTTATTGAAGAGTATAAAAAACACACCCAAGAGAGAGCTAAACTTGGAATTCCTCCACTTCCACTTACTGCAAAACAAGCAGCAGAGCTTGTAGAGCTACTTAAAATGGTTCCAATTCCAGAAGAAGAATATTTAATGGATTTATTCCTAAATCACATAAATCCAGGTGTTGATGAAGCAGCTTATGTAAAAGCAGCATTTTTAAATGATATCGTTCAAGGAAAAGCATCTAGCCCTGCTATTTCTAAAAAAAGAGCTATCCAAATTTTAGGAACTATGCTTGGTGGATACAACGTTGGTCCATTAATTGATGCGCTAAAACTTGAAGATGAAGAATTAGCAAAAGAGGCTGCAAATCAACTTAAAAATATTTTACTTGTATATGATGCATTCCATGATGTAGAAGAGCTCGCAAAATCTGGAAACAAATATGCACAAGAAGTGCTTGAATCTTGGGCAAATGCTGAATGGTTTACTTCTAAAAAGCCACTGCCTGAGAGTATTAAAGCAGTAGTATTCAAAGTTCCAGGTGAGACAAACACAGATGATTTAAGCCCAGCTAGTGAAGCATTTACAAGAAGTGATATTCCACTTCATGCATTAAGTATGCTAAAAGCTAAAATGCCAGATGCAATTGATAAAATTAATGAGCTTAAAAAAAGAGGTCTTCCGGTTGCATTTGTTGGTGATGTAGTAGGAACTGGAAGTAGTAGAAAATCAGCTGCAAACTCACTTATATGGCATATTGGTGAAGATATCCCTTATGTTCCAAACAAAAGAAGAGGTGGTATTGTAATTGGTAATGTTATTGCTCCAATTTTCTTTAATACTCTTGAAGATGCAGGAGCTCTTCCAATTCAAGGCGTTGATGTAACACAGCTTGAAACTGGTGATGAGATTGAAATTAGACCATATGAAGGAAAAATTCTAAAAAATGGTGAAGTAATTAGTGAATTTAAACTAAAACCAAACACTATCCCAGATGAAGTTAGAGCTGGTGGTAGGGTTCCATTAATTATTGGTAAAAACTTAACTAAAAAAGCAAGAGAGTCTCTTGGAATGGAGCCAGAAACTGATATATTCATAAGACCTGAACAACCAGAAGAGAAAAAAGGTGTAGGATACACTCAAGCTCAAAAAATTATAGGAAAAGCTTGTGGAATGGAAGGTGTTAGACCTGGAATGTATGTTGAGCCAACTTGTGCAACAGTTGGAAGCCAAGATACAACAGGTGCAATGACAAGAGATGAAATTAAAGAGCTTGCAGCTCTTGGATTTAATGCAGATTTGGTAATGCAAAGTTTCTGTCATACAGCTGCATATCCAAAACCAGCAGATATCGAGCTTCATCACACACTTCCAGATTTTATTACAAGTAGAGGTGGTGTAGCACTTAGACCAGGTGATGGTGTAATTCACTCTTGGCTTAATAGAATGATTTTACCAGATACATTTGGAACTGGTGGAGATTCTCATACAAGATTTCCTATTGGTATAAGTTTCCCAGCAGGTAGTGGACTTGTAGCATTTGCAGCAGTAACAGG
>JALVAK010000063.1 GCA_027011225.1 Nautiliaceae bacterium
GGAGTATCAAGTGTATCTATAATTTTATCATTTACAGCAATTGCACAACTTATTAGCCAATCTTCAAGCTCAGGTATTTTATAAAGCTCATCTTTTAGCTCTCTTACACTTTTAACATCAAATTCTTTTTTTTCAATTTGAATAGGTCCTAAAAATTCTACAGTTACCATTACTTCTCCTTATGCTAAAATTACAATAAAAAGGTTTTTATGTTAGGACATATTGATTATTTAAATCTTTTGCCATTTTATCAATTTTTAAAGAAAAAAAATATAAAAATAAAAAAAGGCGTCCCAAGTGAGATAAATAAGCTATTTGAAAAAAGAAAAATAGATGCCGCTTTTATCTCTTCAATTAAATCAAAAAATAAAAAGTGCTTTGATGTAGGAATAGTAGCAAAAAAAGAAGTTAGAAGCGTTTTACTTTGCACTGGAAGTGGAGAAGATAAAGAGTCCGCTACTTCAAACATACTAGCAAAACAGCTAAATCTAAAAGGCAAAGTAGTAATAGGGGATAAAGCATTCAAAGAAAAAAACTGCATAGATTTAGCAACTGAGTGGTATAAAAGATATAAGCTTCCTTTTGTATTTGCAAGATTTTGTGTAAATAAAGAGTATAAAAAGTATGAAAAGCTAATAAATGAGTTTTTAAAAACAAAGCAAAAAATCCCTTATTTAACCTTAAAAAAATATGCTGATAATTTAGGAATTAGTTATAAAGAAGCAAAAGAGTATCTTGATAAAATCATTTATTATAAAATTGGCTGGAGAGAAAAAAAAGCTTTGAATAAATTTTTAAAAGGCAAAAAGTGAAAAAATTATTTGTGATTTTAATTTTTATATATTTTGCAACGGCAAATAACACTATACAAGATACAAACAAAACAGATACAAATAAAACTTTTGAAAAATTTTTAAATAAAACCAAAATTGATATAAATAGTCTCTATCAATATATAAACAAACACTACCCTCCAGATAATTATCTAAATCATTTAAAATAGGCTTTTTTTAATCTATCAATTGTCCTTGTAGCATTAAGCATTAACATATCAGCTACTACACAAGCTGCCATTGCTTCTGCAACTACACTTCCTCTAATAGCAACAATTGGGTCATGACGACCTTTTAGATTTACTTCAACTTCATTTCCATTTATATCAATTGATTTTTGAGGTTTAAAAATTGATGGAGTTGGTTTAAAATAAATTTCAACCTCTACATCTTCACCATTACTAATTCCGCCTAAAATTCCTCCAGCATTATTGCTTAAAAATCCATCTTTACTTATTTCATCATTATTTTCAAGACCAGTTAATTTATGAGCTTTAGTATTTCCTATATATACACCTTTTACAGCATTAATACTAACTATAGCACTTGCTAAAATATTATCTAACTTATAATAAATTGGCTCACCAAGTCCAATTGGAAGATTTTTTATTCTAAGCTTTACAACTCCTCCTAGAGAATTGTGCTCATTTCTTGCTTTATCTATTAATTTAATCCACTCTTTCTCAACTTCACTATCAAGAGCAAAAAGAGGTGAAGTTTTTGCATATTCATAGTCTATTTTAGTAGCTCTAATCCCTCCTATTTCAATTACACCAGCTTCTATCTCAATATTGAATTCTTTTAAAATCATCTTAGCTACCGCCCCAGCTGCTACTCTTGCTGCTGTCTCTCTAGCAGAGCTTCTACCACCACCTCTGTAATCTCTTATTCCATATTTAAAATAGTAAGTAAAATCAGCATGACCTGGTCGAAAAATATCTTTTATATTTGAATAGTCTTTGCTTTTTTGGTCTTTATTAAAAATTACAATAGCAATAGGAGTACCTGTAGTTTTACCATCAAATACACCGCTTAAAACTTCAGGAGTATCAGATTCTTTCCTTTGAGTTGCAAATCTGTTTTTGCCAGGTCGTCTTCTATCAAGCTCACTAATTAAAAACTTTTCATCAAAATCAATTCCTGCTGGAACACCATCTACAACTACTCCTATTGCTTTGCCATGAGATTCTCCAAAAGTTGTAAATCTAAATATCTCCCCAAAACTATTAAACATTATTCTCCTTTTGTATTATTACTCAAAACCAAACACTAATCATACACCCATCCACTAAACCCCAAGCTCTTTTTTAAGTTTTTCTATAGTAAGTCTTGCTCCTTCTTGCTGAGCTGCTTTTTTGCTTTTTCCTTTAGCTCTTGCATATTCTTTATCATGAATAAATACACCAATCTCAAACTCTTTTTTATGGTCAGGTCCTTTTGCGCTAAGGAGCTTATACTCTGGTACTACTCCAAAATGAGCTTGAGTTATCTCTTGAAGAGTAGTTTTATAATCTTTTAAAAGCTCTTGTGGCGAAATACTAGGATACTCTTCTTTTATAAGCTTAAGCGCTATCTCTTTTGCTTTATCAAACCCAGCTTCAAGATAAAGTGCACCAATTAATGCTTCAAATGCACTTGATAGAATTGATGGCTTTTCTCTTCCCTCATTATTTTCCTCTGCAGGAGATAATAAAAGATACTTTCCAAGATTAAGTCTTTTTGCAAGTTTTGTAAAAGCATCTTCATTTACAAGAGCAGCTCTAAGTTTTGATAAAACACCTTCTTCCGCTTCTGGAAAAAGGTGATAAAGATATTCACCTACAATCAAATCTAAAACTGCATCCCCTAAATACTCCAATCTTTCATTATTAAAATTCTTTGAATAACTTCTATGAGTTAGAGCCTCGGTTATCAATTTTTCATCCCTAAACTGATATCCCAAACTCTCTTGCAATTCTTTAGCTATCATTTATTATCCTTTCATAAGTTTTTGGTACTAATTCTATACATTTTGGATTAAATTCAATTAATGAATTAATATCCAAAAATTGCTTTTTACTAGCTAATATAAAAAATATCAAATGAATAAGAGCGGCGATTTTATCTTCACACCTATCACATTCTGCTTTTTTTAATATCTCTATTTTTTCTCTCTCAAGCCCCCATATCTCAGCAATTTTACCCGCAAGCCCAAACAAAGAAGCACCTGTCATTCTTTTTATTAATGTGGAATATTCCAAAGGAGCAGAGCTTATTATAAGATTTAAATCTTCCTTTTTATCTCCTAATAACCCATCACATACACATACACTTGCAGGAATTATAGCCCCAATTTCTGCATATTTTTTATAAGTTGTTTCATCAAATTCTATCATCATTGATTTTTCAAACTCATGCATAAAAGCAGTCTGAAAATCAAAAAAATCTATTTTAAATATTTTCCATTCCTTTGGCTCAAGAAGAGAGACTAAATATAAATAAATCAAACTTCTAGATTTTTCAATTCCTAGCAGTGCAAAAAGTTGAATTATATCTTCTACTTTATTAGGAAGCGCATAATAAGCAGAATTTACAACATTTTCAATTCTTTTTTTTAATACTAAATCATTTGATGCATATTGAGCAGCTTTTCTTAAATCACCTTCATCTAAAGCTTTTAATGCATTTTTAACACTCTGTGGAATAGGTGGAACTTGATTTAAATACTTAATAATATCTTTTTTAGAAATTAACATCTATTTCCTTTTTAACGCTTCCCTTTTTGCAATTTTATCACAAATTTCATTCTCTTTATGTCCACTATGAGCTTTTACCCAGTTTATATTAATTTTATGCTTTTTGCTTACATTAATAAATTCTTTCCACAAATCTACATTTTTTACATTTTTAAAATCTTTTTTAACCCAATTATCAAGCCATTCATTTATTCCTTTTAATACATACGTAGAATCAGCAAAAAGCTCAATCTCACAAGGCTCTTTAAGGGCTTTTAAAGCTTCAATAACCGCCTTTAGCTCCATTCTATTATTAGTTGTGTTTTCCTCTCCTCCACTTAAAATTTTCTCATGCCCTTTGTATCTTAATATTGCACACCATCCCCCAGCTCCCGGATTTCCAAGAGAGCTGCCATCAGTAAAAATTTCTATTTTTTTCAAATAATTCCTTTTAAAAGATAAATTTTGTCTTTTTTTAATTTTTGTGCTATAATAATTTTACAAATTTTATCAAAAGGAGGCAAACATGCCAAAAATTAATAGATACGAAGACATTTCTCAAATTGACAAAGAAGCTAAAAAAGATTACATTGACAGACACTCACCATTTGTAATTTGTGAAGATACTGCAAAAAAAGGTGAAAAATTCAAAGTAAAAGTAAAAGTTGGTAACGAATACGCTCATCCTGATGATTTTGACCATTATATTGCATATGTGCAACTATGGGATGGAGATACATTACTTGGACAAGCAACATTTACTCCAGGAAGCCTTGGAAACAAAAAAGAGCAAGTTGAAGTAGATTTTTATATCGTACCTACTAAAAACAAATTAAAACTTACAGCTATGAGCTACTGTACTAAACATGGTCTATGGGAAGGACCAACAAAAGAAGTAAAAGTAGAAGAATAATTCTTCTCTTTTCTCCTTTTTATACTTCTAAGTGAATACCTATTTATTTCGAATTTTTAAATTTTATTAATTTTACATTAAAAAATTATTGACTCTAAATTGAAATTGATATATAATTTTTTTAGCCTCGAAGGAGGGCGTTTATGCTTAAGAGAATTTTGTTCTTTTACATTGATGGGTTTAAAAACCTATCAGACCTTGGGCGAAAGCTATGGGTCATTATCATTATCAAACTGGTTGTAATTTTCGTAGTTTTTAGAGCATTTTTGTTTCCAACACTTGATTCAAAAATTCCTAAAGAAAAACAAAAAGAGCTTTATATAAAGCAACTTACGAAAATTACAGCCACAAAGCAAAAAAAGGAGGAATAGCATGACAATTGATTTGAACATGCTTGAATGGGCAAGAGCCCAATTTGCAATGACAGCGCTTTTCCACTTCTTTTTCGTACCATTTACACTTGGTATGTCATTTCTAGTAGCATTTTTTGAAACAATTTATGTAAAAACTGGAAAGCAAGAATGGAAAGAGATTACTCAGTTTTGGCAAACACTATTTGCAATAAACTTTGCGCTTGGTTTATCTACAGGTATTATTCATGAATTTGAGTTTGGTACAAACTGGTCAACTTATTCATGGGTTGTTGGTGATATTTTTGGTGCTCCTCTTGCAGTAGAGGGAATTATTGCATTCTTTATGGAAGCAACATTTGCAGCAATTTCATTCTTTGGATGGAAAAGAGTTAGCAAAGGTGTGCATTTAGCTTCAACTTGGCTACTTGCAATCGGCTCAAACTTATCAGCTTTATGGATTTTGATTGCAAACGGATTTATGCAACATCCAAGCAATGAATTCTTAAAATTTGATATTGAAACTTCAAGAGCAGTAATGACTGATTTCTGGAAACTTATCACTCAGCCAGTTGCTCAAGTTAAATTCTTACATACAATTTCAGCTGGATATACACTATCAAGCATTTTTGTACTTGGTATTTCAGCATATTATCTTCTTAGAAAAAAACATGTTGATTTTGCTAAAAAATCAGCAGCAGTTGCAGCAGCATTTGGTTTAGTATCTTCAATTTTTGTTGCAGTAATTGGTGATGAGCATGCTTATGAAGTAGCAAACACTCAACCTACTAAAATTGCAGCTATGGAAGGACTTTATGTAGGTGAAAAAGGTGCTCCAATCGTTGCATTTGGTATTCCAAAAGATTTACCAGCTCTAAAAGTTAACAGCAACGATGAAGCATTCGTATTTAAAATTGAAATTCCAAAATTATTATCAATTCTTGGAAAAAGAGACCCTGATGCATATGTACCAGGTCTTAAAGATTTAATTGTAGGAAATCCTGAATATGGAATTTGGCCACTTAGCAAACTTGCTCAAATTGGTGCAGAAGCAAGAGCTGATTTAAGAGCTTATCATGAAGCAAAAGCTAAAGGTGATAAAGCTGGTATGGAAGCAGCAAAAGCTGACTTTTATAGTGTAGTATGGAGCGATGATAAATTAGGTCTTAAACTTACAAAATCAGACCTTATTGGATATGGATTCTTTAAAAATGTAAACAATCCTGATTTAATTCACCCACCTGTACCACCAGTATTTTATTCATTCCATATTATGGTTGGACTTGGATTCTGGTTTATTTTACTATTCTTAGCATCTTGGGTTGCAATTATAAAAGGTACATTTGAAAATAATAGACTTTTACAACAATTGGCTGTAATTTCTGTACCACTTCCATGGATTGCAACAAGCTTTGGATGGATGACTGCAGAAATTGGAAGACAACCATGGACAGTATTTGGAATGCTTCCAACAGCAGAATCAGCAACACCTATTGCATTACAAAACGTACAAGCAACATTCTTTATGTTCCTAACAGCGTTTGTTATCCTTGGTATTGCTGAGCTTAAAATCCTATTTACGGTCGTTAAACACGGACCAAAAGGAGCGCACTGATGACTTGGGCACCATATACAGTAGACGCAACACATTTTTATCTACAAGTATACTTTTGGATAATAGTTGCGGTTTTAGGAGGACTTTTCCTCTTTATGACTTTTGTTCAAGGTGGACAAACACTATTTCACACAGCTAAAGATGAAATGGAAGAGAGAGCAATCCTAAATTCTCTTGGTAGAAAATGGGAGCTTACATTTACAACTCTTGTACTTTTTGGTGGTGCATTATATGCGGCATTTCCACTATTTTATTCAATTAGTTTTGGTGGAGCATATTGGGTATGGATGTTAATTTTATTTGCATTCGTACTTCAAGCAGTTGCATATGAATATATGAACAAACCAAACAACGTTATTGGTAAAGGTGCATATAAATTTTTCTTATATTTCAACGGTGTAGTTGGTATGGTATTACTTGGAGCAGCAGTTGGTACTTTCTTTACAGGAAGTAACTTTAGCTATGACCCTGTTACAAAAGTACTTCATTGGGGTGTAGCAAAAGATGGAATCAATTTAAGAGGTCTTGAAGCTGCAATTGACTTTAAACATGGTGCATGGTTTAATCTTGCTATGGGTGTATTAGTATTCGCAGCAGCAAGAATTCTTGGAGCTTTATGGCTAATTAATGATGTTGATAACAATGAATTTCCTGATTTAATTAAAAGACTTAGAGGCGTGATTAAAAGATGTTTTGTTATCCTATTAATCGCACTTGCGATTGTATTATATGGCTGGATTACAATGAAAGGTTATGCATACAATATTCACGACCCTAAAGGAATAATATATAGAGAAGAAGGAAAATATTTACACAATCTATTAGCATTTGGTGCACTTCCATTAATTACACTATTAGTAGGTCTTGTACTTTATGTATTAGGTGTACTTAAATCTGGATTTGGAAGCTCAAATAAAGGTATCTGGTTTAGTGGGCTTGGAATAGTATTAATTGGTATTATCGTATTTGTAATTGCAGGGCTTTTTGGAACACCGTTTTATCCAAGCTATGCAGATTTACAAAGCAGCTTAACTATTCAAAATAGCTCTGGTAGTAAATATACTCTAGAAGTTATGGCATGGGTATCTGTAGCAGTACCATTTGTACTTGGATATATTATCTGGGTATGGTATCAAATGAAAAAAGCTGGACCTATTACTAAAGAAGAAATAGCAGATCCAGAATCTCATGCATATTAAGGAGCAAGAATGAAAAAATTAATAGCAACTTTAATGGTATTTTTCGGAAGCTTTCTTTTTGCTTCTGAAAAATTAATGCCAAATGGAATTAATCCAGAAGTTCATAAAGTAGATACTACATGGGGAACAATTTTATTTTTCATGTGGCCTATTTTAATTATTATTTCTTACAAATTCGTAGAATTCACTCTTAAAAAATCAGGTCTTGAAAAAGACCTTTGATTTTTTTTCTTTTAATAATTTTTCTCCTCTAAATTTACTTCATTTAATCTAAATTTGTTATAATTACACTCCATACAACCACATTATATTAGGAGAAATTTATGATAAATGAACTTAATAAACTTGGTATCAAAGCTAAAAAAGTAATACACAATCCAAGCTATGAAAAAATTATTGAAGATACGTTAAGAAAAGGCGAAGTGGTAAAAACTGCAAGCGGTGCCACAGCTGTAGATACTGGAGAATTTACAGGTAGAAGCCCAAAAGATAAATTCTTCGTAAAACAACCTCCAAGTGAGCAATATATAGCATGGGGTGATATAAATCAACCAATCTCACCTGAAACTTTCAAAAATCTTGAAGAATTTACAAAAAATGAGCTTTCAAAAAAAGATGAAATTTATGTTGTAGATGTTTTTGTAGGAGCTAGTAAAGAAAGTAGACGTGCTATTAGATTTATAACTCCTATTGCATGGCAAGCACATTTTGTTATGAATATGTTTATTTTGCCAACTGAAGAAGAGCTTAAAAACTTCAAACCTGACTTTACTTTTATGGTAGGTGGTGAAGCCAGATATCCTAATTGGAAAGAAGAAGGGCTTAATAGCGATATTTTTATAGCATTTAATATTGAAGAAAATAAAGCAGTTATGAGTGGGACATTATATGGTGGAGAGCTTAAAAAAGGAATTTTCACTATGATGAATTACTGGCTTCCACTAGAAAATAAACTATCAATGCATTGCTCTGCAAATGTAGGTGAAGAAGGAGACGTTGCGCTATTTTTTGGGCTTAGCGGAACTGGAAAAACTACCCTCTCAACTGACCCAAAAAGAAGACTTATAGGCGATGATGAACATGGATGGGATGATAAGGGAGTATTTAATTTTGAGGGCGGATGTTATGCAAAAGTTATAAATCTTGATAAAGAGAGCGAGCCAGAAATTTATAACGCCATTAGAGAAAAAGCTCTTTTAGAAAATGTAGTAATAAAAGATAATGGAGAAGTAGATTTTACTGACGCTAGCAAAACTGAAAATACAAGAGTAAGCTACCCAATAGAGCATATAGAAAATCATGAATGCACTCTTCAAGGAGGACATCCAAAAAATATTATATTTTTAACTGCTGATGCATTTGGAGTATTGCCTCCTGTATCTAAACTTACAAAAGAGCAGGCAATGTATTATTTCTTAAGCGGATATACTGCAAAAGTTGCAGGGACAGAAAGAGGTATTACTGAGCCTGTAGCTACATTTAGTGCGTGCTTTGGGGAGCCTTTTTTACCGCTTCATCCAACTGTTTATGCAAAACTTCTTGGAGAAAAAGTTGATAAGCACAATGTAAACGTATACCTTGTAAATACAGGTTGGACTGGCGGACCTTATGGAGTTGGAAAAAGAATGAGCATTAAAGATACAAGAGCTTGCATTAATGCAATTCTTGATGGAAGCATTGAAAAAGCTGAATTTGAAACATTACCTGTATTTAATTTAGCTATTCCAAAAGAGCTTCCAGGAGTTGATACAAAAGTACTTAATCCAAGAAATACTTGGGAAGACAAAGAAGCTTATGATAAACAACTAAGAAAACTTGCTGAAATGTTTATTAAAAACTTCAAAAGATATGAAGACGTTCCAGAAGGAAAAGAGTACGAAAAAGCAGGACCACAACTTTAATCACAAAAAAAGCTATTGCTTTTTTGTGATATTTTTTATATAATTCTATTCCATTTGCGGGCTTAGCTCAGTTGGCTAGAGCGCCACCTTGCCAAGGTGGAGGTCGCGGGTTCGAGTCCCGTAGCCCGCTCCATCGGCGCCATAGCCAAGTGGCTAAGGCAGGGGCCTGCAAAGCCCTGATCCCCGGTTCGAATCCGGGTGGCGCCTCCATTAAGCTTAATTTAAGCTTTATTTGATATCATTTCACCTACACATGCCCGGGTGGCGGAACTGGTAGACGCAAGGGACTTAAAATCCCTCGGGCGTTTAGCCCGTGCCGGTTCGAGTCCGGCCCCGGGCACCACTTAGTTTCATAAATTAA
>JALVAK010000064.1 GCA_027011225.1 Nautiliaceae bacterium
CAAAATCTTTATACGGTGTAGATCCTGAATATTTCTGTGGAATGAGTTATATTGATGTGATAAAAGAAAAAATAAAACTATCCACAAACAGGATAAAAGAACTAGTTGATAAGATAGATGTTTCTTTGCCTCAAGATGAATATAATAAATTATATCATCAGCTGAATGAATGTAAAAAAGCATATGAGTTTAATATGATGTTGCTAAATGAGTTAGAAGGGAGGGAATGTAATGGCGATATTATAGATAGAATTGTGAAGTGGCAAAAAGACAGAATGTTGCACAAGCAGGAATACATTTGGGATAACGAAGCTGTGAATGTTGTGGAAGAGTTAATAGAAATGTTTGGATACAAAGTTCCTAAGGAAAAAAGGAGTGAGTTAAGAAGAGCTTTTAAAGCATTTGTTGTTAATTTTGTTACTGATAATAATTTAGAAGAAGTGAATGATCCTGTAATTGATGGTGCTTGTGATATAGTTGTTTTTAGTGTTGGCATGATGTTAAAAATGGGATACAATCCAAAGTGTTCTTTAAATGAATGTTTAAAAGAAATCGAATCTCGAACTGGAAAAATTATTGACGGTAAGTTTGTAAAAGACACATCAGAAGAGGCAAAAAAAAGATGGTATAAAGCAAATTATAAAACATGTAAAGGAGATGAGAATGTATAATATAGGTTTTGTTAAACCAGAAAAAGCAACAATAAAAGAAAATGGCATAGAAAAAGAAATAAAATGGATGGAGTGTTATTTTTTAATTCCTGGATTTGAGAGATTTCAGGCTAAATTGGTTGCTAATAAAAATAAAAGTGGAGATAACTCTCCTGATTATTATTTGTATAGGAGAGGCAGATTTAATAAAAACTTATCATTTAGGGATATTAAAATTGGAACATTATGGCTTAAAGAAAAGAATGGCGAAAAATATATGTCAGGATTTATGTTGCTTGGTGATAAAGAAGTTAGAGTTGGAGTTTTTGCAGCAAAGCCTTTATATAAAGGCGAAAAGTTAAATTATTTGTATGATATTGTAATGTTTACTGAATCTCAACAAAATAATCATGATGAATATAGTAGAGTTGAGCCTGAAAGTGACATTTCTGGAGAATCAGAATATTCTAATATAGAAATTGATGACTCTGAAATTCCGTTTTAGGCAGGAGGTGTGTAGTGTTTGCGGAAATTATGGTTATTAAAAGAGATGGTAGAAAAGAAGCTCTTAATATCTCTAAGATTAGAAAATACACTTTAGCAGCGTGTAAGGGACTTGATGGAGTTGATTATAGCGAACTTGAACTTGATGCTAAGCTTCAATTTCGTGATGGAATTACAACTGAAGAGATTCAACAAACTTTAATTAAAACAGCAGTTGATAAAATTGATGTAGATAGACCAAATTGGAATTTTGTAGCGGCAAGATTGTTTTTATATGATTTGTATCATAGGGTTACAGGTTTTACTGGTTATAATCATTTAAGAGAGTATTTTGAAAAAGGAGAAAAGGCTGGAAGAATTTTACCGGGCCTTAAAGAAAAGTATAATTTAGATGATTTGAATGAATATATTAAACCTGAAAGAGACCTTCAATTTACATATCTTGGAATTAAAACTCTTTACGATAGATATATTATTAAAGATAAAGAAGGTAAACCAATAGAACTTCCTCAGCAACTTTTTATGGGAGTTGCTATGTTTCTTGCTCAAAATGAAACAAATCCAGAGTCTATTCCTGAAGAGGATAGGGATGAAATTAATTTGGATGATGTAAAAGAAATTAGAGGGTATTGGGCAAAAAAATTCTATGATGTTATGAGTAAGTTCGAAATAATGATGGCAACTCCAACTCTCTCAAATGCTAGGACAACTAGACATCAACTTAGTAGTTGCTATTTAGGGTCATGCTCAGACAATATTGAAGGTATCTTTGATGATTATAAAGAGATGGCTTTACTTAGTAAGTTTGGAGGAGGTATTGGTTGGGATTTTAGCAAAATAAGAGCTCTTGGAAGTTTTATTGATAATCACAAAAATGCAGCAGGAGGAGTGATTCCTTGGCTTAAAATTACAAATGATATAGCAATAGCAGTAGACCAGCTTGGGTGTGTTGCGAGAGGAACATATGTTAGGGTTTTAAAAAGTGTTACAACAGATAAGTATAAACACGATTTTAGAAGAGAATATAGTGAGCCGTTAGTCTCACCTCGTGAGGAGATGATGGGTGTTGCCTCTTATGCAAGTAAATTTGCTTTTGAGTATGGAGATTTTAGTAAAAATTTTGTTTCTTCTCTAATTTATGATTATGTAATGGGAACTCCAAGAAAAGTTTTACAAGATGTTTATAAATTATCCAAAGATCAATATAAAAAGATAATCGGTAAATATAAAAAGATTGACAAAGGTTTGCCTGATGGATTTGAGCCTATTATCGGTTTTGAAGATTATTTAATAAACAAAAATGGAGTTGTAATTGATAGAAAGAAACTTAAAAGAGTTTCTCGTAGAATAAATAGAAAAGGGTATATAACAGTTAGTTTAGGTAAAAAGAGCGTACCTATTCACCTTTTGCTTGCAAAGCAGTTTATTCCAGAGTATAGCAGTGATTTAACAGTAGATCATATTGATGGAAATAAACTAAACAATAGTTTAGAAAATTTGCAAATTATCACTAATGAAGAGAATATTTCAAAAGGGTGGGAAAGAACAAGAGATAAACGAATTGAAATGGGCAGAATAAAAAAACATCTTACTATGGGTTACAAATTAAAAGGTGACAGAAGAGGGACTGATAATATAAATATTAAAGAGATAGAGATAATATCTATTCCAATAGAGAAGGTTAGAGTTGGAGATATTATTGAGAGTTATAATATTGAGAAAGAGAGAGTTGAATTAAAGCCTGTTATAGGAACTTTTAATGTAGAGGTTAAAAAAGAAGCTCAAAAAGAACTAATATTTAGCGATGGGAATAATCTTGTTACATCTGAGTGGCATCCTTTTCCTGTTTTTAAAAATGGAAAACTTGAATATGTAAGAACCGATGAGGTAAATATTGGAGATAAAACTATAAACAATAATGGGGAAGTTGTAGAAGTTGTTGAAATAAGGGATGGAAACAAAGATATAGAATTTTGTGATTTAACAGTAAAAGATAATAATAACTACTTCTGTTCAACAGATTCTAAAAACGGAAATTATCATTTAATCCATAATACGAGAAAAGGGGCAATTGCCGTTTATCTTGAGCCTTGGCATATGGATATACTTGATTTTCTTGACTTAAAGAAAAATTCAGGGGAAGAGAGACGTCGTGCTCATGATTTATTTCCAGCTCTTTGGATACCTGATTTATTTATGAAAAGAGTAGAAAAAGATGAAATGTGGACTTTGTTTGACCCATATGATGTGGGAGATTTGACTGATTGTTACGGTGAGGAGTTTGAGAGAAAATATATTGAGTATGAAAATAGAGAAGATATTCCAAAAAGAAGAATAAAAGCAAAAGAGTTATGGAAAAAAATACTTCTTGAATACTATGAAACAGGAAATCCATTTCTTTGTTTTAAAGATAATGCAAATAGAAGAAATCAAAATGATCATAGCGGAATCATTAGAAGTTCTAATTTATGTAGTGAAATTTTCCAAAATACTGAACCAAATCACTATAAAGTAAAAGTTACTTTTGAGGATGAAAGTTTTGAGATGTTTGAAGAAGATGATAATGTTGAGGTTGAAAGTGGAGAAGTAAAAGTTGTTAAAAAGGCTAAAAAAATTACTTCTCTTGATAGTATAAGTGGAAAACAGGTTTATATTGTAGAAAAAGTTGCAGTTGGTGGTAAAACTGCAGTTTGTAATCTTGCGAGTGTAAATTTAAGTAAAGTAAATACATCAAAAAAGATCGCAGAAGTTGTTCCAATTGCTATTAGAATGCTTGATAATGTGATTGACTTAAATTTCTATCCAGTCAGAAAGACTAAAGATACAAACCTTAAAAATAGAGCAATTGGTCTTGGGGCTATGGGTGAAGCTCAAATGTTAGCTGAAAAACAGATTCATTGGGGAAGTGATGAGCATTTAAGACTTATTGATGAGATATTTGAGAATATAAGTTACCATGCAATAAATGCAAGTTGTGATTTAGCAAGAGAAAAAGGAGTTTATCCAGAGTTTGAAAGTAGTAGATGGGCAAAAGGCATTCTCCCAATAGATACAGCGAATGAAGAGGCAAAAAAACTTGTTCAAAGAGAATATGTCTGCAATTGGGATAAATTAAGGGAAAAAGTAAAAAAAGGTATCAGAAATGGTTATTTAATGGCGATTGCTCCAACTAGCTCAATTTCAATTTTAACTGGTACTACCCAAACGATTGAGCCGGTGTATAAAAGAAAATGGTATGAAGAGAATCTAAGTGGATTAATACCTGTAGTTGTGCCAAATTTAAGCACTGATACATATATGTATTATACTCCTGCTTATGAACTTGACCAAAGAATATTAGTTAAAGCAGCAGCAATTAGACAAAAATGGATAGACCAAGGACAAAGTTTAAATATTTTTATTACCACAGACAAAGCAAGTGGAAGATACTTGAATGAAATTTATATGCTTGGGTGGAAACTTGGGCTAAAATCTTTCTATTATCTAAGAAGTCAATCACCTGAAGTTAAAGAGGATGTAATGGATAGAAGTGTTGAATGTTTTGGATGTCAGTAAAAGGAGATTAAATGCAGGTAAAAAGACTTTATAACTATAATTGTCCTACTCATAGAGGTTCTACTACCTCTATTATTAATGGATGTACTGAAGGAATTATTAATCTAAATAAACTCTCTTACCCTTGGGCGTATAATTTGTGGGAGATGATGCTTGCAAATACCTGGTTTCCAAGAGAAGTGGATTTAACAGAAGATGCAAGACAATATAGAAACTTACTCCCAGCAGAAAAAAGAATGTATGATAAAGCACTCTCTCAGCTTATTTTTATGGATTCAATTCAAACAAATAATACACCAGACCATGTAAACCCTTGGATAACAGCACCTGAAGTTAATATGTGTTTAGTAAGACAAGCATTTGAAGAAGCGCTTCACTCTCAAAGTTATGCTGTTATGGTGGATAGTATTTCACTTAATACTGATGAAATTTATGAAATGTGGAGGGCTGATGAGAATTTGAGAAGAAAAAATGAATTTATTGGAAATGTTTATGAAGAGTGGGGAAGAAAAGCCCTTGAAGGTGATGATATTGCTAAAATTTATATGGTAGTGGCAAATCAAGCGTTAGAGGGAATCTATTTTTATAATGGATTTGCTGCTTTTTATGTTTTAGCAAGAGCTGGGAAAATGATTGGGTCTGCTCAAATGATTAGATTTATTCAAAGAGATGAGGTAACTCACACAACTTTATTTGCAAATATTTTTAAAGAAATTAAAAAAGAATTTCCAGATCTATTTACACTAGAAGTTATAAAAAATATAAAAGAAATGCTTTATGCTGCATATGAGCTTGAGAGAGACTGGGGATTTTATATTACTAATGATGAAATTTTAGGTCTATCTAAAGAACTTATAGATAGATTTACAAAATATTTAGCAAACAAAAGAGCAAATGCTATGGGGCTTGGCTTACTTTTCCCTGAAATTGGACTTAAAAATCCTATTAGCTGGTTTGACAGTTTTTCTAGCTTTAACGACCAAAAAACAAACTTCTTCGAAGGAAATGTTGTAAATTATTCAAAAGGAAGTCTTAACTTAGACGACTTCTAATTCTTTCCTTTTGCGAAAAAATCAAAATATGTGTTGTTATATATAAGCGCCTTCCGAAAAGTTGTTGAAAATTTTTCGGGAGTGCTAAATTAAAAAAAAGGAGGATATTATGCCAAATTGGAACAATAATTTTTTAACAGTTAGTGGAGCAGAAGAAAAAGTAAAAGATTTTGCTGAAAAATTTTATAAAAATGGGATAGAGGCGTTTGTCCCTACTCCTGAGGAACTTTTAAATACTACAGCGCCTGCTGGAATTAATGAACCAGAAAAAGCAAAAGAAAACCTTGAAAAGTATGGAGCAGAAGACTGGTACGAGTGGAGAATTAAAAATTGGGGAGTAAAGTGGGATGTGTCTGAATTAAGTTCCCCAAATTATCATCATGATGGAAGTGTAACGTTTACATTTGATACTCCATGGGGCCCTCCAATAGAGGCTTTTCAGAAAATAGCTGCTATGTATCCAGATCTAATATTCATATTAGAATACATGGAGCCTGGTATGGGATTTTTCGGTGAGGCTAAGTTTGAAGATGGTGAAATAGCTTATGATGACACTTATGAGTGGGGTGATAGATACGTCAATGGCTGGTGGCTCTATAAAAATTTTATAGATTTGGATGATGAGTTAGATTATTTGTTAGAAAATTTCGATGATGATCATTTTGCTAATGAAGTTGTTGACGTTTTTAATAAAAACAGAGATGATGAGGAATTTGTTTCAGAGTTATTCAGTTTATTAGAAGATGGTGATAAAGAAGAAGTTGAAAAATTTATAAAGGAGTATAAATGATGAAAGCACTTTTTATTAGATGTAGTTTAAAGCAAAGAGATGAATTGTTGGAAAGAGGTATTGATGTTGAAGAGTGGGAAGGACCTAGTGGGGTAGAATATAGAGTTGAGGTTGATTCAAGTAAAATGGAAGATATTTTAGAAGTTTTAAATCTAGATGAAAGCGATGTTGAAAGCTTTGATTATTTAATTCTATACTAAAAAGGAGGGATGCATGGAATACTTAGAAGATGTTAAAGTTGGAGACAAAGTATGTGATGTTGTTTTGGGAAAAGGCGAAGTTATTGCAATTAAAGAACATCTAAAATTGATAAAAGTGAAATTTGACAATGGTGCAGAGAAGGTTTATGACTTCTTTGGACGTAGAAGTCCTAAACATCAAAAAAGTATCTTTGTGAAAAAAATAAAAAATAAAGGAGGCGCAGAATGAGAAAAATTGAGAGATTAAAAGAAATAAAATCTGATTTAGAAGAACTTCTTTCTAAAGTTGAAAAAGAGATAATCAAAGAAACGCTAAATAGCAATACTGTTATAGAAGTTCCTTACTATGTGGGGCAAGATGGTTGTGGTATTGCTTACTTTTCAGTTCCTGAAGAGGTTAATGTTGGTGATTATGTTGAGAAAATAAAAAATCAAGAAGTAGAGCCTGATTATTATACAGATGTGGAATGTTGTATTAATGAGTTTGAAAAGACAAGTTTCGATTTTGATAGTTTAGAGATAAAAAAAATAGAAAATATTTAAAGGAGGATAATATGAAGTGTAAACATTACAGAAGCAAAGAAGAATATTATGGTGTAGATGGTCCAGGCGGAGTTCCACCTGTGACTCATGGTTTTTGGGAATGTGAACCAACTGAAGATGAGTTAAGAGAGGCTTTTATAGAATGGAGAAGAGAAACAATGGAACCGTTAGAGCCAGATCATCCAAATAAAATTCCTATTTATTGTGAGGAGTGTGATGAAGATATATGGTTTGATGTTGCTCCAAAAGAAGTTTTTACTCTGAAAGAATTGGTTGATATAAATATTGCTATGGATAAAGAGCTCTTGATGGATGGTGAAATAGATGATGAAGATTTTAAAGAAGCAGTTGAATATTATAAAAGTTTTTTAAAAGGAGACAAAGATGATTAAAGCAATAGTAGAATGTGTTTATACTGATAATGTTGGTTTTACAAAAAGAGCAGAGATTTTCGGAGTTGCTTGGGTGCTGAGTGTTAAGATTACTGTGAAGGCTAAAAGTACAATTTCTAAAAAAGCAAAAGTGAAAGTTAAAATAAAAAATGGATATATGACTAATGGTCTTTTAGGTAGAAGAATGTTTTCTGAAGATGAGTTGCAATTTTTTGAGAAAAGGTTAGAAGAGGTTATTGGTAAGGATAAAAATAAATTTGATCTTGATAATTTGAGCAGCAAGGTGTTTGAGTTTACAGATATTTTAAGAAAGCACTATAAAATGAGCGAAGATTTGAAAAAATACATTAATTGTTATAGTAGAAAGTATGTAAAAGTGAATGATAATATTATAGATGAAATGTATATGTTGAATTGGGATAAGGCTTATGATGTTGAAGATGGGAAGGTCCAAGTGTTGGTATTTTACAATAAAAATGATATAGATGATGAAATAGGTATTGTAGTTCATGAAGAAGGCGTATTTGTCCCAATAGAGTGTTTGGATGTGCATCCATTTTTAGCAGCTTTTATAGATAATAATAAGGAGGAATATTATGAATAAAGTAATTAAAGAGTATTATTTAACTGATAACTTAAAGTTAGTGATCAATTATGAAAAACATAAAGAGTGTATTTTAGATGCATTGAGCGTGTACCTTAATAAAAAAATCTACAAAAGAGAGGAAGAGGATGAAACAGGAGTTGGAGCTTTTTGGGATGCTGCTAATTCTATAGTAAGCCAAGAACTTGGTTGGATGGAAGATGCAATATATTCTGGGGAATTAGAAAAAATAACCCCACAACACATAGATGAGTTAGTAGATGTTGTTTACAGTGATGTAAAGGTAGTAGCAAAAGAGCTAGTTGATCAAATTTTACCAAATTAAAGGGGATAAAATGAATAAAAAGTTTTTGATTTTAAAAGAGTCACCCAAAGTAACAGAAGAAAAAATAAATAATTATTTAAAAGAAGGGTATGAAGTAGAGATAGTTAATCAAGAATTAATTGCTTATGATGTGGGGACAATGTGCCCCACTTATATTTTGATAACTTCTTTGTGGTTAACAAATAGTAAAGGAGGAAATGGTGAGAAAAGTAAAAGTGATTATAGAACCAATTGATGAAAAAATAGCAAAAGATAAGTTAGGTTTTAATTATTGGATTGCGCAACAATACAACTTAATTATTGAAAGTGAAAGAAACAAGTGTTCTACATCAATTAGGTTGATAAAAGAGATGAATGGAGTGAAGTATAGCGATAAATATTTAGAAGGAGAAGTGTTGCTTGATTTGATAGATAATTTAAGAATTGCTAAAGATTATAATTTTTTTAAAGAATTAGATGATATAGAAGAATTTTATGAATATTATGGTTTCGAAACATGTAAGGATGCTTTAAAAACTGCAAAGAGTGTACTTTCTGTAGCTAGAGTTATTGAAGGCTTACCTTTAACTGAAGATGAGTTGAATAAATATTCTGAAATTGCTTCAGAAGGTGAAATAGAGGATATAGAAAGAGCTAGAGATGAGCTTGTTGATAAATACTTTGTTATGGAAAGAAAATAAAAGGAGTTACAAATGGAGTATTGTGCAATTATAACAGTTGATGAAGATTTTTTCTGGGATGTGTCTTTTGTTTCTAGCAATAAAGAAAAAATTACAAAAGTATTTAATGATAAGGTTGATGAAATACTAAAAGATGGGGTTGGTGTAGAGAATGAAGGTAGTAATTATGTTGTCTTTGATGATGGTAGAGAAGTTTGGGTAGTTTGTGGAAATGGTGAAAGTGATGTTAAAAATGGATTTATTGTGTTTGGAGAAATGGAGTACGGATTTGTGTTAGAAGGCGTATTTCAAAATAAAAGAGAAGCTCTCGATAAAGTTGAGGAAATTAAATCTGAATATGCAAAAGATGGAATTTCTGTTTATAAAGAATATGATGATGTTTTAGTGTTTGAAAATGATGATGTTTTCAAAATTAAAGAAATAAAAATCAATTAAAGGAGGTAATTATGAATAAAGTAATCCCAGTAGAAAATATAGGTGTAGAGGTAGTTCCTGGAAAAATAAATATTAGTGGATATGATGATCTTAAACAAGCTATTGACGCAATTCTAAAGAAATATGATGGTTTGGTTATTGGTGAAGATGAGGTAAAAGATGCAAAAAAAGAAGCTGCAAAACTAAACAAACTTGCAAAAGCTCTTGATGATAAAAGAAAAGAGGTTAAAAAAGAATATGAAAAACCTCTAAAAGAATTTGAAAATCAAATAAAAGAATTAGTTGGAGAAATTAAGGAGGTTAGAGAAAATATAGTATCTCAGGTAGAGAAGTTTGAGAATGAAAGAAAAGAGGAAATAAAAAAAGTAGTAAAAGAATATATTGAAAATCTTTATGATTTGAACAATATAGAAGATAGATTTAGAACTTTAGACATTGATAAATATGTGAAACTTACAGCAGTAACCTCTAGTGGAAATATTTCTAAAACCACTGCTCTTGAAATAGAAAATGATATAAACAAGTTGTTATTAGAAATTAAAGCAATAAAAGAAGAAGAGTTAAAGAGACAAATGGAAATAGAAAAAATCAAAAAAGAAGCTATTGAAGAATTTGTGAAAAACAATGAAGTAGAAATAAAAGAAAACAAAGCCGATGGTAAGGTGATTTTTGAAATAATTTTTGAAGTCAAAGCAGATGCTTCTATAGATAGGAATAAATTAGTTGATAAAACAAAAGAACTTATTTGTAGTGGCAAATTAAAACCTGTTGTTAGAATTAAATAAAGGAGTTTTATATGAGTTGTTATGGTTTTATAAATGAAGAAACATTAAAAAAATATCCTCTTGGAGAGCTTCCTGAAATTTCTAATGAAGAGTATCATAAAATAAATGCTTTGTCTAGCACAGATATAAAAACTATGACTATCAGTATAGATATGGTGGTAAAAAAGAATAAATTTTTAAGAGGAGAGTCTCAAGCTATGGATATGGGGACTGCTCTCCATGAGGCTTTGTTAGAGCCAGATAAGTTTAGATTATCATCATATAGACTTAAACCAGCTGAGGTGAATAAATTGAAAATTATGATCAATAACGCAAAACTTATGTTTGAAGAAGTGTTACACGGAAGCAAAAAAGAAGTTAGCTATCTGACAAAAGATGATGTTTTTCTCAAAAAATGCAGATGTGATGCCTACAACGAAGAATTAGGAATAATTTTTGATGTAAAAACTTCTAGGTATGGAGACCCTGATGCATTTTATAGATATGATATCAGGGGCCATAATTATGACATTCAAGCAGCCTGGTATTTAGATGTTTTAAATAGTTTAAATAGGCATGCAGAGCATTTTGTATTTTTAGTGGTTCAAAATCAGTCTCCATTTAATTGTTACGCAGTAGAAGTGCATCAATCCATTATAGAAAAAGGAAGGGCTCGTTATAGCGAATTGCTTGAGAAATATGAGCAATATTGTAAAAACGGTCAGTTGTTGGATATTAAAACAGTATATGACTATGATTATTTAAGGAGCTTGGATGAATAGAGAAATCATAAAGCAAGAAATAAAAATTGAAGAAGAGAAAATAGACTGGCATAAAGAGTGGGAAAATCTAAAAAAAAACAAGATTTTTCTACTATTTATCGCTATAATTAGATTTGTGTATCTTATGTTTAGAAAGAAAGGAGCAAGAGATGAGAAAGACAAGAAAAATTTTAAAGGAACTTGAAAAAGAATGTGAAGAAAACAGTATTAGAGAAATTTTTATTAAAGCGCTAGAGAAAAATAAATTTAAAAGAATTGGAATAGATAAATGGAGCTTCAATGTCTCGAAAGGAGGTAAAAGTGTAGCAAACATAACTATTACTATAAATAAAGATGACAGTGTTCAGTTAGAGTTTTATCTTAAAGGAAAAGAAGTTGTAGAAGTTGGGCATCCACGTAACGTTCAAGAATTGGATGAGTGGATTTATAGTGTAGCTGAAAGAATAAAGGGGTCATTATGACCTTAGTGTTATATGATGTTGAGAATATTAAAACTGCTAAAAGCAATGTTAGCAAAAAATCTAGGATGTTTAATTTCTTGGATTTGAAGGAAAAAATAGAACGGGTTGTTGGTGATAAGTGTGTCCATGTTGCTTTTATGAGTATATACAATGATGGCACATTTAGATTCTCTAAACTTTTACAAGCATATGGGATACAAGTTATAGCAAAAAAAACAGGACTGAAGAAAAGCAATTACAAAGGGATGGAGTATCAGTATTACGATAACGATACTGATGCTCTTATAGTGCATTACATGGTTAAATATGGCGACTCTTATGATACAGTTGTATTGGTTAGTGGAGATAAGGATTTGTCTGGACCATTTTCTGAGCTATCAGCGTTAAAAATAGCTATAGCTTGGAAAGATAATATGTCTAAAAAAATGGTAAGCGTTGCTAATCAGGTGTTCTACCTAGATGATTTAATTTAAAAAAAAGGAGGAAATCATGAATAAAGAAGTTATTAAAGCGATGGATAAATATTTAGAAGAGTATACTCCAGAAGAAAAAAAGATCATCAGAAAACAGTTTTTCCCACCTAATGCAAGTGATGTAGATATGATGTACTGCATGAATGTTGCAAAACAGCTTGGTTTAAATCCAATTTTAAAAGAGATTTATTTTATCGAGAGAAAAGTTCAAGTGAATGGAAAATGGGTTTCTAAAATAGAACCAATGCTGGGGAGAAATTCGTATCTAACTATTGCTCATAGGAGTGGTCAATTTGATGGGATTGAAAGTGATGTTAGAATAGAAAAAGTTCCTAAAAGAAGACCTACAGGTGAATGGGTTTATGAAGATGAGTTGGTTGCAGAAGCTAAAGTATATAGAAAAGATATGTCTCATCCTATCAAAGTGAAAGTGGCGTACAGTGAGTATGTACAAAGAAAGAAGGATGGAACAATTACTCAGTTTTGGCAAAAAATGCCTTTAACTATGCTTGCTAAAGTAGCAGAGAGTCAAGCACTTAGAAAAGCGTTTAATATTAGAGGTGCTCTTGATTTTTATGAGAATATAGAAGAAATTGATGAAGAAGTAGCAGCAACAATTGTAAAAGAAGAAGAAAAAGATGCAGCAACTTTATTAAGTAAGAAAAAAAATGAAGAAAACGAAGAAAAAAAAGAGGTAAAAGAGTTAGAAAAAACAGAAACCATCAATGAAAATAATCAAGAAGAAGTTCCAGATTGGGTAGCTGGAGATGTTGAAGAAGTTGAAATTCCTGAAATTGATTAATTTAAACCAATAAAAAATATTCTAAAATAGAGAAAAAAGCAGAAAAAACCTCAAAAAAATAAATTAAACCTTTAAAATATTTGACATGCAAAAGCTACAACATATGTAAAGTTGCGTTTGAAAATAGACTAAAAATCGTTGCATTTGTAAACACTTTTTTATAAAAAGTGCGAACAATCGCACTTAAACTGTTGTTTTTCTATTTCTAGTGTGTTATAATGTTTTTGCAAAAAAAAATTAAAGGAGTGAGTATGGTAGCACCAAAAGAATTAGATGGTATGATTGCACTTTTAGAAGATGCTTTAGCTGAAGCTGAAAAATTAAAAGGCAGATATACTAAAGCTGGAGGTACTAGATTCAGAAAGAAATTAGATACAATATGCAAGGAGAAGATACCTGTAAAAAAAGCTTTAGTAGAATTTGAAAAAAATATGCCTAAAAGAAAATAACACTTAAAAGTCTTCTTTCTTTTCTCTTTCTTATCTTTCTTTGTAATCTGCTTTTTGTGTTGTTATATTAAATTTAAGGAGGCGAAAAATGAAAGTAAAAGTGTCTTTTGGAAAAAGCAAAAAGATTACTATTTCTGCAAAAGATCTAATTGTTTCCTCAGTGGAAGAAGTGGTTGAAGAGAAGCTAAAAACTTCTGATTTTAAAATCCAAAATGTGAAATTTAATGGTGATAAATGTGAGGTTGAAGTTAGCACAGGAGATGTTAAAGTTGTTGATATAGATGAGAAAGATTTGATTGATAAATCTATTAAACAAATTCTAAAAGAGAAACTTAAGCTAAAAAGTGTAAAAAACCTAGATATAGAGGTGATTTCTCCGGGAAAGTAAAGTTTTCTTCAATAGAAGAATTTCTGCATAAAGTTGCTCTCTTAAATTCTGACCTTCGAAAATATGGCCCATCATTGATGTTATATAAACAAGCCCTGGCGCTTTACCACTCAAAACCTATCGAGTGGGAGCCAGATTTAGAAATTTATTTAAAAGGAGGCGCTAATGAAAAAAATAAAAGGTGAATACGTATTAATTATCCCTGTAATTGAAAAGAGACTTGTTGAATGTGATTACTCATTTACGAGTGAAAACATTGAAGATGTTAAAAGAGTTTTAGAAAATGTCAAAAAAAATCCACTTGAGATAGATGAATATAGTGGATTTGAGGTTGAGGATGTTGAGATTTTAAAAAGCAGTGCAGTAGAAGTGTATCCAGAAAAAGCTGATATCTTCTATAACGAATCTGGAAAACAGATGTGGTTCATAAAAACAGTTAATGGTGTTGTAGATGAAATGTATAAAGCTTCTGAAAAATATATTTTAGAACAGCTCAAGGAGTATTATGATGGTATGAGTGAAGAAGAAAAAGAGCTAATTGCATGGGATGAAGTTGAAGAAGATATGGAGTTAACTTTTTATAACAAATATGGAGAACTTGTTGTTGCGCAAGGTGTAGAAGAATAATAGAAAGGAGGGCAAATGAAACAAATAGTAAAACTTTTAGAAGGCGAAAGCTTTTTGTCTAGTAGTGTAGAGATTTGGAATATAGAGGATGATAAAGCAGAGGATAAATTTGAAGAAATTATAGAAAATATCAAGGAAGGATATGATTTGTATGAAACATTTGAAGAATATAAAAAAATTATGCAAGAAATTTATAACATAGAAAATCCTACATATGAGGATTATGAGAGTGATGTGGGGTGTTCCCCTATGGTTAAAAGGCTTACACCTAACGAGGTGTTTTTCGATATAGGAGATATTGTTATTAGACTTAGGATGTTTGATTTCACAGACAGAATTTATATGGATATTGCATAAAGGAGGACAACATGAAAGTAGTAGTACCTGTAGTAGAAGTAAGAAAAGTTGTTGTTAACAATTATTTTGAAGTTGAGGATGAAAAACATGCACAAGAGATAATTGATTGGATTAAAGAAAATGGTTTAGTTGAGTTGCAACCTTGTTGTGAAGAGATTGTTGAAACTTGTGAGGTAGATACTGTTGAAACATTAATAGACGAAATAAAAATTATAAAAAATGAGAATAAGAAAGAAGGCAAACTTTCACAAATTTTTGAAAAACTTTTTGCATTGTTTGAATATGCAGATGAATTGGAACTTTGTGGTGAAAATGAACAAGCTGAAGAGTTAAGAAAAGAAATAGATACTATTGGACATGAATTGCACATCATAGAAAGCAAAATTGAAAAAGGCGAAAGACCATCTCTTGATGAAGTAAGAGATATGGTGTTTGGTTTATTAGATTATGCAGATGAGTTAGAACTTTGCGGAAACGATGCGAGTGCAGCTGCATTTAGAAGTAAAGTTGAAAATTTAGGGCATGAGTTGTATGTGTTAGAAAATAAATTAGAAGGAGGTGAACTATGAAAAAATTGTTTAGAAATAATAAAGGAAAATTATTATTAACAGAAGACGCAGAGCTTGCGTCTATCCTTGGATACAAAGAAGAGGTTCCTTATAAAATACTTGATGAAAGAATGTTTAAAACGGGAATTATTGATTTGGATGAAAACAGAGAATTAACTACTGAAGAAGCAGAAAAGCTTGAAGAAAAACTTAATGATATTTATGAAGCTATAGATGATTATTCTGTGCAAGAAATTGAGAAAATTATCAATAAATATAGTTTTGTGTTTGTGTGTGATTATAGAGGCGGAGAAAAACACTCTATTGTTGCGGTTACTGCCTGGGAGGAACCTGAGCAAAAGTGTTGCGATTATATGGATAATTGTGAGATGTGGGATTGTATGCCGATAGCGTTTGATGCATGGCATACGTTAAGAGAAATTATGGATTTAAAATCAATTTACTAAAAGGAGGGTGATATGTATGCAGTAATTAAATTAGCAGTTGAAGAAGCTATTAAATCATCTGAGGCTATTGTAGCCTCTTTTGAGTCTTTTGAGAGAGCAAAAGAATATTGGGAAGAAGAGTTAGCATTAATGAGAGAAGATACTGAAAATTATAAAGATGCTGAATTTTATGTAAGTGAAAAAAACTTTGAAGCTGTTTTTGAGTATGAAGATTTTGCTAGCAAATTGCAATTAGTTGAATTGAGAGATGGTAGTGTTAATGTTGTGAGTTTTTAATAAGGAGGTTTTATGGGAATAGAATTGTTATATGACAAATATGAAAAAGGGCAAGAGATTCAGCTTGAAGATGTTGATGGTTTAAGTGTAGATGAATTAGTAAATGTTTTAGAAGATATAGGTGTTATTGCTGATAGATGTAAAGAATATGGTGAACCTGGATACAAAAATCCGAAAAAAGAAATTTTACTAGGGGATTGGAATGCTTTGTCGGTAGATGTTAATGAAAAAATAGAGTCTGCCGGCTATGCGCTTGAATGGTTTGATGAGTGGGTTTGTGATGATGAAGGGGCAGCTTTCAGAACTCAGCCAGATGGCCCAGAATGGGAGCCGAGTTATTTTATTGTTGATAGTGTGGTATACCCAATTAGAGGAAATGAAGAGTTCTATATTGAAGAGGTGCTATTAAATAATACAGACAGAGCGGCTCCAACGTGGTTGAATTTAGAGGAATATGGTTTTGAGAAAGTTACAGAAGCAGAAAGTGGTTTTTATGAAAGTTGTAACAATAAAACTCCAAAAGAATTGGTTGACAAATATATAAATGAAGAAGATTTTGTGTTTAAAATTGAAAGTAAAAATCCATGGTGTATACAATATAGCCTATGGAAAAAACAACAAAATAAAGGAGGCGATAATGAGTAACGCTAGAAAAAGAGAAGTGTTTGAATTGAATGCAAAAGAAGCAGGATTTGAGTTAGGAAAGAGTATTAGAGGGAAAGGGACAGAAGTTTGGTCTCTTCCTGAAACAGTAGTTGACGTAAGCAAATATTGGGTATCAAGAGATGTTATGGAAAAAGAAATCAAAAGAGCTATAGAAAAATACGGTAAAGACAATTTGTTTGTTGGTTATTTGTATTATGAGAATACAAAATATGAATCAAATGGACATGGTTATGAGTATTATGATGTAGATTGGGTGTTAGAAAACTTATATAGAATTGATAGCGTAAAATTATACACAAAACCTAAACTTTTGGGTTACATTTCTATTTCTCACTACACAGTTGACTATGACGGTCAATGTGAATTTGTTAGAGATTTAAGAGAGATGTTTGGAGACACTGAAGTTGCTGATGTTGATTATATTGATGATGTTACAGCTTTAGATAGAGACAATGAAGTGATTCACGGGGACCCTTATGTTATTGAGGCTCATGCGAAATATTTTGATGGGCGTATCTATGAATATAATGAATATGCTTTAGAGGAGTTTTGGAGTAATTTGGAGGACCCATTTGAAGATATTGACCCTGATGAGAAAATAGTTGTGTGGCATAGAAAAGGCAAAGATTGGTATGTTGCACCTAGAGCATATGAAAATGATTATGAGGTGTGGTATTGGAATCCTGTTGAGCAAGATTTAGAACAGGAATATTTTACCCTTATAGAAGAGGAGAGAGCAGAGAGATTGGTTGAGGAAGCTCTAAAAATTTTAGAAGACTTAAAAAGAGAGGTTGAAATTAAATCCTTAATTTACAATAGGGCTGGTTTGTGCGAGTATTGTTATGAGAATGATAAAATGTTTAATTTGAATATTTTAGCTAAAGAATACGATAACTTATGGGATTTTGTTTATGAGCTTCCTGTAGATTGGAATTCTAACGCAAGCCCAGAATATATTGTTGATGATGCTTATGAAAAATTCCTTCAATCAAAACTTGATGAAAAATTACGCTTATTTGGAAAATATAAACACCTTTATCTTCTAAAGAAAATTGCAGAAGACCACGGTGTTGAGTTTGGGTATGATGATGAGTTTGGTACATATTATCTAAGGTTCAAAAATGAAAAATATCACTTTTATTTAAGGGATTTATACAATGGCTCTCCGAAAAGGTTTTTTAATATATTGTTTAATAGTCTCCTTAGAAGACTCACAGAAAAAATGAAGAAAAGGCTTGTATATAGAAAAGCAAAAGAAGTGTTCGTTGGTATAGAAGACTCAATACAAGCAGGAAACTGTAAAGTCGGTACCCAGGAATTTATAAAGCAAGCAGGAATTGACCCAGATAAAATAGGTGGAGTAAGAGGAAATGTTCTTCTTGAATTAGCAAGGCCTCAAGATATTAAATATGTGGAAAGAGCTATTTTACAAGCATTAAAACGACAAAGAAATAAAGGAGATGAAAATGATTGAATTTATAAAGAATATTTAGTAAAAGAAAATGTTAGAAAAGCAAAAATCATTGAACATTATGCTCATTTAGAAAGGTTGTATCTAAAAAAAATTTCAGAGTTAGAAAACAAATTATCTCTAATTAAAGCTGAAGTTGAAGTTGTTAAGAAACGAAATTCTCTTGGTAATGTTGACAAAGTTCCTTCTGAACAGCCCAAACAATTTAGCGCAGAGAATGCTGAGGTAAAAGTTGAAAATAAGCAACAAGATAATGAAGAACTATCTCCATTGCAAGAAGTGAAAAAGAAAATAAAAGAGTTAAAAAAAGAAGGGTTTAAAATTTATGGTTAAGGAGGATAGAATGAAAGTTTATCTAAATGAAGTTAGTCAAGAATTGTATTACAAATTAGAAAATTGTTGGGTGTATGATGCGGTTTCAAGAGTTGAGGGAGTGTTGTTAATAAATTTATTTGAAAAGAAAAGTAAAAAGTATGCTGTTCCTAAATATAAATTTGAAAATGTGTTTAAACCAGTTGCAAAAATGAAATCAATAGACCTAAGTGATAAGATGCAAAAAGTTGTTAGGGAAAGCGACTGGAGAGAGTTTGTTGATAAATTAGATAATTCAAAAATAGTTGTTTTTGGTGGTTTTTTTCAAAATATTAATGGTTTAGATTTTGATGAAGCATATTATGCAGCTCAAGAGGAAGTGTTAGGCAATAGGGTGTTGCTGTGGGATAAAAAAGCTAGAGTTGTGTTAGGTATTCCTGATACTTATGGAAGAGTAAATAAAGAACAAATAATTAAAAAAACAGATAAGGTCTATGTTCATAGGATTAATGGAGCAGAATTCTATCTATTAAGATATGACAATTATTGGTTGATATTTTATGTTGAAAATTAAAAAAGGAGGTAAAAAATGAAAAAATTTGATTTATATTTTTCATACGGTGCGATTAAAACTGATGACACTGGAGAATCAACACATAATTTTGTAGTTGAAATATTTGATGGCGATAAATTTATAGGAGATGTTGAAGGTAAAGTAGAGTATGATTATAAAGGTAGTGAAATTTTATTTGAAGGTGTTAATTGGAGTGAACAGTTACCTAAATGTGTTAAAGATGCTATTGAAGAGAAAATAGAAGACTTTGTTGATGGACATGTGCATGGCAGTTTGCCAGATCACATCGAAATTGAAGTTGAAGATGATGAATGTGAGACAACAGACAGTGAGTTTCCTAAATATAGACCTTATATTGCAAAGGGTGCATTTTTTACCGTAGAAGAAGAAGATTTTGACAAAATTGTGCAATTTGTGGATGAACAAACAACCTCTTACTCTTTGAGAGATTTATGTTGGGGAGAAGGGCAATATATTGAATTTGAAGTTTCAGAGTTAGAGAATACTAAATTACCTGCAATAGGTGATGTGGGAAGTCTTGGAGTTGATTTTGTTCAAGTTTGGTTAGATATTTAAAAGGAGGCAAAAGTGAAAGTGTATGTAGTTTCTAAATATGGATATGCTCATTCTTATGGAGATAATTGGTGTGATGTGACGGTTTTTGATAATGAAGAAGGTGCTAAAGAGTTTTTTGAAAATTCTATAAATGAAGAGATTGAAGATAACAATTATTATATTCAAAAACAAACACCCGATTGGGTATTGTTGCTATCAGAAGAAGATAGCAGTTGGATTGAGATGAGGATAGAAGAAAAAGATGTTCTTAAAAGATGGAATGAAGAAAGGTCTGAAGAAGAGTATGATTTTGAATATAAATGTTTTACAATAAAAGGTAGACCTGGTTATGTAATCATCAAAGATGAATTTGGTGATATTGTTGATTATCTGCCTTGGATGTCTCAAGAAGAAGTAAAAAAACACATAGATGAATATTTTAAATGCGAGTAAGGAGGTAGACATGAAAAAAACAACTTTTAACGTAATAGAAACATATAGTACAGACTATGAAATGAAATATGACGAAAAAGCCCTTAAAGAAAAGGGCTACGATTCTATTTCAGATTATGTGAATGAAGAGGGAAACGGTAATCCTTGGGCTTTAGTTGGTTATGGGGTTATTGAGGATATAGAAAGAGTTTCTTTAGATTTAATTGAAACTGAATATGAGACATTACAATTCAATGAGGAGGAATAATGCAATTAGAGGATAGAATTTTGCTGAGTTTTTTTAATGACTTGAATAGGCTCATTAAAGAATATGGTTTTGAGAGGGAAATAAAAAAACCTATTTCTGTAACCCCCAGTGATCTTGAAGTTGTTTCTGCTTTTTATTCAGATGGTGAAGAGAAAAAGAAATTTGAAAATTTAGTTAAAGCTATGCATAAAGATAATTTATCTACAAGTCTAATCAATAATTTAAAAGGAGATAAAAATGGATTACTGTAGAGATAATGAAATACTGCTATCTTATTTACTAGGGTGTGGGACTCATGATTTATATTTCCTTTTTAGAAAATGTGAAGAGTGGGATGTTGATTATACTGATGCTGTTGATCAAATTAAAGACAGAGGTGAAGAAATTAATTTTAATAATTTACTATGGGAAGTGTTTTATCAACATACAGAGCACATGAAAGACACTATTAGAGATTTTCTCTACAACATAGATGATGATAGAGTGTTACTTGATCTAAGAAAATTAGATAATTATGAGGTAAACTGGTACCTTAACTATATAGATAGTGGGTATGATGATAAATATGAGTTCTGGGAGTGCAAAGATGCATGGGAAGCAGCGGAAGTGTATACGGATGATTTTGTTAAATTCTTGATCGATGAGGGTATAGTCGAGATTGATTGTAAAGATTGTAATGAATATGAAGTCCTTAAAAAACTAATTCAAGAAATTATTTAAAGGAGGTAAAGATGACTTATGCTATTTATTATCCATATAATGAGCATTATGAAGATATTGAAGTTTTAACTTGTGATAAAAATGAAGAGTTTGATGAATTTGATGAATGTGGATATATGGTTAATTTTGTGCATATTTTAGGATGGGAACCAAGTGCAGCAACTATTGAACTAATTAAAAGATATGTGCCAGATATCCATGTGATTTATATTCCAGATTTAGATGTGTATGCGTTAGCACTAAGGGGAGCAGGTATGGACAGGTCTGCTTCTCTTGAAATGGCGTATTTGATTAACGACAATTACTCTCCTATAAAAGATAGTGATCCATTCTATTTTGATGAGGAGAGAAAAATGTGGTTAGAAAAATTAAGAAAAGATCCAGCGGGAACAGTTGATGAAATGTTAAAAGAAATTAGAAAAGGAGTAGAACATGGAGATGTCTAAAAGTGAAATCCTACATGCAAAACCTGGGGTTTACAAAGGGAACCTCAGGGTTCAATTTACTCTTGGTGAAAACATTACTTCTGATGAGATTGCAGAGTTAGCAAGAAGAAAAGATGTGTATGCTATAGAAAAATATGGTGATCAAATTTATGTGTTCTTAAACTATGAGCAAAAAGACAATAAGCACGATGAAATTCTAAAAGAACCAATTTTTAATAAGGCAAAAAGACATTTAGTAGGATATATGGTTAAGATGACTGATGCAGATTCTTTCGTAGAAGCTGGAATATATGCACCTTTTATAGTTAAAAAAGAAGGAGAATAAAATGGATAGAGTTAAAATAGGTTATATGGTAAATAATAGAAAAACTATTCCAATCTATTTAACTAAACACAGTTGGGATTGTGATTGGTATTGGGGATTCGGTTACGTAGGAAATGATGATATGCATTTTCATATGAGTAGTGTTGTTCCAAATAAAAGTGACAAGAATGTGCTGTTCTTTGAAGGTATTGGTGAAGTTAAGCTTTTGAAGAAATATGATGGTTGGAAATTGATGGAATTGTTTGCTGAAGCGTATAATTTAAGCAATTGTGCTGAAATGTATTATAGAGGTGGTGCCGGAATTAGCTGCGATGGTTTTATAAAAAAAGATGAAGAGAAAGCAAAAGAAATAAATAAAGAACTTGAAAAATTATTAGACTACATTTGGGAATATGTAAAAAATCCAAAAGGAGGCAAAAATGATTAAATTTACAGAAAGTATGTTAAGCAAAATGAAAAAGAAAGAGTTAATAGACTTGATTTTGCAAATACAAGAAGAGTGTGATAGTAATAAAGCTAAAACTTTATATGAAGCTACAGATAAAGGAGATAGAAAAATAGTTATAAATGTGTCTCTAGGTCGTCAAGGGAGTCTCAGATATTATTACACTCTTAAGCCAGGCGATGTAATGG
The DNA here is from genome assembly GCA_027011225.1 of Nautiliaceae bacterium. Taxonomy (GTDB): domain Bacteria; phylum Campylobacterota; class Campylobacteria; order Campylobacterales; family Nautiliaceae; genus JALTBU01. Next base: position 22,527 of record JALVAK010000064.1, read on the forward strand.
AGATTGCGACTGAAGAAATCACCCCGTCTGGTTATCCAAGTTCTGGTACTTATGGTGTTGTATGTACAAAGTCTTTGGCTGAATTATTAGGAGAAAAAGAATATGAAAGACTTAAAAAAATCGGATGGAATACAATCGGGCTAAAACAAGTTGTTTTTCCAGCATTAGAGGAGAAGGAAGAAAATGAAGCTTAAAGATTTACTAAAAATAACAAATAACTTAATTTCTTCTTTTCCTCTTGATGCGGAGGTGTGGTTAGATGATGAGCAGGTTATGGTAGTAGTTAATGGAGAAAGAAAACTTTATGATGTTGAAGATGTATTAGAACATTTCGATAATGATGCCCAAATTGATTGGGCAGGAATATCAAAGGTTAAAGCATGGGAGAAAGCTGGCAAGAAAAGAATTTACTTCCATTGCGTTGGTGTCCCAGAGAGTGCTCATGCAAGAGGTAAAGTATTTTTGGAGTTAGTTGGGGATAAATGGGTTCCTAACATGAGGTATCAGTTGATGCAAAAATTTGCAGATCAGTTGAATCAGAATAACTTATATGACCCTAAGATGGTGGAGGAGAAATATAAGCAATTTTTACAGGAGGTGCAATGAAAAATAGAAAATTCTTTAAAAGAGATATAGATAGACTCGTTGAATTAGCTAACTCTATGAGAAAGCCTGTGGTATATGTGAAAGAAAACAAAATTTATGTTTGGAACAAAGGCGGAGTTATAGTTTATTTTGTCAACATCAAAGATAGTGAAGATAAGATTTTAAAAAACAGAATAAGGAGAAGTTATGAGAGAAGTAAAATATGATTACGATGGAGTTAAATCTGTAACTAAATTAACAGATAGACAGCAAGAGATGTTAATGTGGTGGCAGGATTTTATAAAAAAAAATGATGATAGACTTCTTGCTGTTGACAACACATACGCTGTTATGAAAACAGAAAAACATGGGGAAATACAATTTAGCAATCTTTTAACATCTAATTTGTTAGGGAGTTCTCAGTATACTGTTGAACGTGTGTTATTTGAATTAGTAGATGTTTATAATAGGGTTTTTGCTGAAAATGAAGCAAAAGCTTATAGCATTTTTAGAAGTAAATTTAATGATTTCAAAAATAAGTACTCTTTTGAAAAAGAGTTGCTAAAAGTTATTAATGAAGTAGAAAATATGACTTTAACAAAAAAAGAACCAGTTAAAAGTATGGTTTACAAGGTAGGAAAAGTTGTAAAAGAAGTAACATATTTTGTTTATGAGCCAATTAATCCTGTTGCTAAAATTGTCTTAGGAGATAAGAAAAATTTAATTGAATTAGTAAAAGCCCACAATGCATTAAAACTAAAAACCAAGTTTTTCAGAGAGAAATATCTTTCTCAAAAATATAGTACGTTGTATGAAGTGAACGTGTTTTTTGAGCAGTGTAAAAATCAAGAAGATATGCTGCTGGTTGTATTAAAAAATGAAATTGATGAAAAGTTAATGAAAATATTACAAGAGCACCCTATTTCTAGTCCTGATCAAATTAAAGTTTCTTTTAGTGTTGATTTAAAGGATAAATAATGTGCCGGATGTGTCAAGAAAACAAACCAATAAAAGGAGTTTTTAGAATGGTATTCTGAAGGTGAACTTAAAAGGAAGTATGATTTATGTGAAGATTGTTTGAATGTGATTATTGCAAATATGCAAGAGTATAAAGAGATTAGGTACAAGCCTGATAGTGCTAGCTATTGTTGGATGTGTGGTGATAAGAATGATGGAGAGTTTGGAGAATTGATTTGTGAAGAAGAGGTCTATGAATTATGTGGATGGTGCAGAAACACTATTTATAGTGATTTAAGAAGACTTAGAAATAAAATTAGAAAAGAAAGGAGTGCAAAATGAGAATTGAAGTAGTTAAAAATAAAGGTATAGGTTTTAGTTTTAATCCAGTTGAAATTATGGAAATCCCTAAAGTTGTTGCTTTTAGGTTATTAGAGAATATGGTAAGAAAAGCTTTTGAAGAAGGAGAAACTTTAATTCAGCAACTTGAAAATGTTGAGACATATGTAATGGGGTTAATGGGGGATACTGATGATCCTATTAAGTATGTAGAAGAAATGGCTAAGAAATATGGAGATGGGAAAGTGATAGAAATTTCTATTGCAGAATGGAAAAACTGTGATTATTCTAAATTTGAAGAACTACTCAGATTATATTTAATTGTTATTTTTCTAAAGGCTATTAATATAAACATTGATTTGAAAGATAAAGAGAAACAAACTCTCGAAGATGCTGCTAATGCAGTTATGGGGTTTGTAGAATTAGTGTTCCAATCTATTTCTGAGATGTTAGGGGCTATTTAGCCTCTCTTTTTCTTCGATGGTGTCTCTATCAACAAATAGAGATACCACAGAAGAAAAAAAATAAGGAGGCGAAGATGTATTTAGTGGGTTGGAGTGTTTCTCACGATGTAGCTATTAATGAAAATTACACAAGAGTAGTTGTTGTTAAAACTAAAGAAGAGGCTGAAGAAATTTATGAGGAATGGAAAGAAGAGGTGAAAGATATTTATGCGGATTTTAGCAAAGAAGTTTATGAGGAATTTGATGAAGAAATTGATTGTTATAAATATGTTGTTGATAGTGAAGGCTATTATGATGTGATTGTGATGCAATCAATTAAGTTTGGTGAAGTTGTAAATATTGAAGGATAAGGAGGCAATAATGAATAGATTAACGCAAGAAGATGTTAAATTTTTAGAAGAGTTAGCTAATGAAATAGCGACTCAAGATACTAGAGGTACAGCTCAGCCATATGGGCTTACTGTGCTTCAAGAAAATGTAAGAGTGGTGCCAGAAGGATTTGGAGATAGGGTGCTTTACATTTTTGATGATGTAGAGTTTTTAGATGATGAATGGGATAGATTTGTGAAATATGTAGAAGAGGAATTTGATGGAGAAGATATTGTAGAGAAGGTGAAGAAATATAACGATTTTAATGAATTAGCTAGTGATGATGAATTGGTGGATGAACTAGATTTAAAATGGTTCGATTGTGATGTAGAAAAAGAAGTATTCTTAAATAGATTTAATTTTTTTCTGACAGAGAAAGCTGCTCAAGAGTATCTGAAAAAAGATGTGCATAACCTAAGAAACCCTTCTCTCTATGGAGTTCACTTGTATAAAAATGAGGAAATGAAAAGACTGATAGAAATAATTCTAAAATTTAAAACAGTAAAGGATGAGGAATGAAAATTTACTTGAAGTCAATGTGCTCTAAAGATAAAGTTATAGAGGCTAAAATTTTATATAAACAACAAGTTTGGTGCATTAAGAGAAAAGGCGGTGAATCATATTATTCAAAAAGTATTAACTATTGGAGAAAAGATTCGTTATTTCCTAATTCTGTTTATGTTGAAGATGAGTTAACAAATAAGAAAGTAATTATTCCTAGAGAATCTATTATAGAAATAGAAAAGTTAAAAATAATTGTTGTAGATTTTAAATGCAAGTGTTGTTCAGGAGATGGGGTGAATGCTTACAGAGCGTATTATGTCGTTCCAATAAATTATGAATTTGAATTTGATGATGAAATAGGAGAGCGACCTATTGATTTTAAATATATAAATTGGGATAAGGAGGATTGATGGAACAAAACAAAACTTTACAAAATAGAGAAAGTTTATATGGTGGGTTTGAGAATGTAGCAAGAATTTCTCAAGAGCTAAAAAGGGTTATGTCCCCTGCTCTTGAAAATGCTGATGAGGTTGTTAGAGAGGCAATAGAAATGATTTGCCACAAAATGGCAAGAATTGCAGCTAATCCAAATGGTTGGAAAGTAATAGATAATTTTCATGACATTAGTGGCTATGCTATTTTAGCCGAAAAACATTTGGAGGAACTTGAAGGTGCTATAAAAACTATTGTACACCATGAAAAAAACTAAAGGAGCGGAAATGAAAGCTATTCTGATTTTAGATTATTCGCATAACATGATTAAAGTTGTAGAAATAGATGAGGAAGAATTTCAGGAGGAATTTGAAGGTGATTTAGAGGCATATGCGAGTTGTTATGCTGAATCAAATACATTTGAATGGATGCTTATAGATGATAATACTAAAGTAATAAACAAAGAATTACTTTGTAAGCTAAAAGAATTTAAAGGAGGTGAGTAATGAGAGTGAAATTATTTATAGGAGATTATTTAAAAAATAAGGGGCTTTCTTTTGAGGGTAAGCCAGAGTTTTTAGGTTTAAAAGTTAAAAATAGCAATGGAGATATTATTGGAAAAGTTGCTGAGGATTTTATGAATTTCCCTCATATTTTATATAGTGAAGAAAGAAATGATATCTACATTGTTGCTACAGGCGATACTTTTCATGAGATAGAACAAGATTTGCAAAGCAAAATAGAAGAAATTGATGAATGTATTGAAGATCTTAAATATGGAGCTAAGCTTGTTAATAATTTTTACAAAAAATTAATGAACAAAGGAGGTGAATAATGGAAATTTTATTTAAAAGATATAAAAATTTTGTAATTGATGTGTTTGAGAGCAGTAAAAAGTCATTTATGGATACAAGTAATTTATATGAAATGGAAGTAGATCCAAATGATATTGGAGAGATTGGGCCAGAAGAGTTAAAGCAATTAATAGCAGAGACAAAAGAGCAGCTTAAAAAAGAGGTTGAGAAAGATTTAGCTACTGCTAAAGAGAAACTAGGTGGTAAGGTGTTTAATTTTTTAGACATTGCTTCTTTTCCAAAAGAAGATATGGATTTGGTAAGAGTTGTTTCAATGTTTAGCGGTAAATATTTAGAGGTTATATCTTCTTTAGACAATCATGAGTTGTATCATGATTTGGAAGCGTATAAAAAATTTTATGATGACGCTAAAAATTGGAAACCTAAAGAGAATAGAATCTACACCAGAACTCCTTATATCTCTATTGATACAGATTGTGATTATGATGAAGCGTATATAGAAGAAGTGAGATATGTGAGCCCTTATATAGAAATCAGAATGCCTGATGAAAAATGGTTAGATAAAGTTGCAACATTAGATGTTCTTTTTAGAAAAGTAAATCCTGCAGTTAGGTTTAATTGTGAGGCTGTTAAAGATTATATAGCTGGGGACCTAACTTTTAAAGGATTTATTAAGAAAATTAGTTTAGCAAATGAACTTTCTTGTTAGGAGGTAACAATGGATATTATAGATAAAATAGGAGCGGGTTTTATCTTCGCTCTTTTCGTTGTGTTTATTGCTTTCTTTAGTTTCTCTATCGGTTTTGGTTATGGAAGCACTTACGGTTATTCGGTTGCTTTAAAGAAAATAAATACTATGAAAAAATGTGAAAGGAGTTCTGAATGAAAACTTGTTATTTAATGGTTGGGATGCCTAATGTAGGAAAAAGTACTTTTGTGAAGAAAGAGTTGAGTGGGTTAGAAGTTGTAAGTAGAGATGAGGAGTTAATGAAATATGGAAAAGAGAAATTTGGAGATATTAGTTATTCTGAAATTTGGAAGAACTTAACTCCTGTTGATCATAAGATTATAGATGATATGGTTGATAATAGAATTAGAAGATTGCAAGAAGAAGGTAAAGATTTTGTTGTAGATATGACTTTATTAAGTAAAAAATCACGTAAAAAAATGTATGACAAAATAGACAAAGATTACAAAATTAGAATCGTTAATCTAATTACAGGTTTCGATACTATCTTAAAGAGAAATAAAGAAAGAGCAGAAAGAGAGGGTAAATATATTCCTGAAGATGTGCTTAGAAAAATGTGGCTTTCTTACGAGCCACCTATAAAAGCAGAAGATGAAAGAATTGAAAAAATCTGTTTTTTAAATACTTAAAAGGAGGTAAGAATGCTTTATAGATGTTGTAGTTGTTTTAAAGGTTTTAAAAGTAAAGCAAGATTAGGTAAAGCTAAATGTCCTTTTTGAGGTAGCATTAATGTTGTTTTAGACAATATGACTTATGCAGGTGGCGCTATTGTTGATTTTGCTAGATTTTTAGGGATTGGTTCAAAATGGATGCCTAAAATCATAGAAACTAAAAACAGTGTTACTTTAGTTTATAAAGGTTTTTGGACTAATCCTATTTTAAGTTCAACATATAGTGATGTATATATTGGTGAAACTTTCTTAAAAAAGAAAAGAAGATTAGCAAATGTGTTTGCTGTTTATAGGAATGGAGATAAATTTTTTAAAACTACATTTATTCCTAAAACGAATGAATTCATAACTAGAGAAACTAGTAAAGAAGAATTTGAAAAAATTATAAAAGGAGGCAAAGATGAAAATAATTGAAGGTTATAAAACATCAAAAATTGTTTTTGATTCTTTAGAAGAAGTAGATACTGTCTGGGAGTATGTAAAATATAAACCTGTGTTAGATAAAGTAAGAAATGAAGTTTTAGCATATTCGCTTGAAAGCCTTGCCGGTGAAATAGAAACCCTTTTAGAGGATATGGGGTTTTCTGAAGCAGTAGTAGAATATGATTTTAAAGGGTTTAATAAGGGGGCTATGTTTGTTTGCGATGAATTTAAAAAGAAAAAAGAAATTGATTTTGTGAGCATAAAATTTAGATATGGTTCAAAGTTTGAAGAATTAATTAGATTATGTGAAGAAATTTATGACATTACAGAAGGTGTAAATATATCTGCTAGACCAGTTGTTGTAAAAACTGGGGCAATTGTTCCAGATGAAATTAGATGGGAAGTTGAGGTTGATAGTAGTGTTGATCCAGAGTTAGAATCAGATGTTGAGTGGAGATTAGATGATATGGAAAAAGAGGTTGATAGTATTTTCAAAACAGAATACGAATCTTTTCAAGAGGATGAATGGCTAAAAGAAGTCCTTGTTGAAGATGAAATAGAGATTGAATTTGATATGTATGAAATTGAAGCCATTAAAAACAGA
>JALVAK010000065.1 GCA_027011225.1 Nautiliaceae bacterium
AATTGAAGCTGTATTTATAAGTAATCCCAAAGGCTGATGAGGCTCTAAAATAATAACCGTTTTCATATACTCCCTTTTTAGGGAGTATAATACAAAAAGCTCAAAAATAAATCTTGGATAAAATTGCTTAAAAATTCAAAATCTTCTTCTTAACTTATTCATTTGCCACTCTGCTATAACATTTTTTAATAATTTGTATAAATAAATTTTATTTTTTTATTTTTGTTTGACAAATTAATATTATAAGAGTATACTTTTTCAAAAGAAAATTTTTTTCTTCTAAAAAGTTTTACAAAAGGATAAAAAATGAAAAAGCTAACAACCAATGCAGGAATTGTAGTAGAAGACAATCAAAATTCAATTACAGCCGGTAAAAGAGGACCCATTTTAATGCAGGATTACAAACTTATAGAAAAGCTTTCTCAATTTAACAGAGAAAGAGTGCCAGAAAGAGTTGTTCATGCAAAAGGTAGCGGTGCTTATGGTGTATTAAGGGTTACAGAAGATATATCAAAATATACAAAAGCACAAGTTTTACAAAAAGGTGAAGTTACAAGGCTGTTTATTAGATTTTCTACTGTGGCAGGAGAAAGAGGCGCAGCAGATGCTGAAAGAGATGTAAGAGGATTTGCTATTAAATTTTATACAAAAGAAGGAAACTGGGATTTGGTAGGAAACAATACACCGGTATTTTTTATAAGAGATCCTATGAAATTTCCGGATTTCATTCATACACAAAAAAGACACCCGGTAACAAACCTTAGATGCAATAACGCAATGTGGGATTTTTGGTCACAAATGCCAGAATCAATGCATCAGGTAACGATACTATTTTCTGATAGAGGAATACCTGCAAGTTACAGACATATGAATGGGTACGGCTCACATACATATTCACTTATAAACGACAAAAACGAAAGGGTATGGGTTAAATTTCATTTTAAAACAAATCAAGGAATTAAAACCTTGACAAATGAAGAAGCTGAAAAAATTATTGCAAAAGACAGAGAATCGCATCAAAGAGATTTATTTAATGCGATACAAAATAAAGAGTTTCCAAGCTGGACATTTTATATTCAGGTAATGAGCCAAGAAGAGGCAAAAAAAGTTCCTTTTAATCCTTTTGATGTTACAAAAGTATGGCTTCATAAAGATTTTCCGCTTATAAAAGTTGGAGAAATTGAGCTTAATGAAAATCCAAAAAACTATTTCCAAGAAGTAGAACAGGCTGCATTTTCACCATCAAATGTAGTTCCTGGCATTAGCTTTTCGCCTGATAGATTGCTTCAGGGAAGATTGTTTGCATACACAGACGCACATCTTTACAGAATCGGCACACATTATGAAAAACTGCCGGTAAATAGACCAATTGTAGAAGTAAATAACTATTATCTTGATGGACAAATGAATTTTGAAGAGCCAAAAGAGATAAATGCATACTATGAGCCAAACAGTTTTAACGGACCAAAAGAAGACCCAAACTATAAAGAACCTCCATTTCCGGTAGATGGAGACGGATACAGATACGATTTTAGAGAAGATGACAGTGATTACTTCTCTCAGCCAAGAGCGCTTTTTAATTTGATGAATGACAACCAAAAAGAGCAGTTATTTAATAATATTGCCGCTTCAATGGAAGGGGTTGAAGATTTCATCATAAAAAGGGCTTTAAGATTGTTTGAAGAAATTTCACCTGAATACAAAGCAGGAGTTGAAAAAGCCTTAAAGGGATAAAATGATTACACAAGAAGAGATGAAAAGATTTATAGAGCTTCAACAAATGGCACTTGATTTTGCAAGAAACGGAAATAGAGATGAGCTTGAAAAAATGATTGATGCTGGTTTGAATGTAAATCTGGCAGATTCAAAAGGAAATACACTTTTAATGCTTGCAAGTTATAATGGAAATTATGAAACCGCAAAAATGCTTTTAGAAAAAGGAGCCGATACCGAAAAGAGAAACGACAGAGGTCAAACTCCCCTTGGCGGAGTTGCCTTTAAGGGTTATTTAGAAATTGCTGATATTTTAATCAAATATAACGCTGATATTGACGCAGATCAGGGAGGAGGCAAAACTCCTTTGATGTTTGCAGCTGTATTTGGAAATAAAGAAATGGTAGAGTTTTTAATAAAAAAAGGTGCAAAAAAACAAAAACTTTTAGGAATTGATGTAATGAGTATTAATTTGCTAACTTCAAAAATAAAGGAGATATTATGAAAAAATTAATTATTTTAGGATTAGGCATAGCGGCACTTTTTGCATATCCAAAATGCACAATGTGCCATAACGGCAGTGTAGCGGTAGATTTATCCAAAATGTCTTATGAAGAAATTAAAAAGGATTTAATAAAATTTAAAAAAGGTGAAATGAAACATTCAATGATGGATTTTGTAAAAGAGATGAGCGATAAAGAGATAGATGAAGCCGCTAGAAAATATTCAAAAGAAGGAGATTACGACGATTCAGGATATTAATCCTTCTTTCTTATCTTACAAAAGAAAAATCCGCTGTAAGCATCTTTTGGCAGAATTCTAATGGCTTTTTTAACCTCAGGGCTAAATTCTTTACCTTCCCATTTAGTAATTCCTTCTTGAATATTATCAATTGGAAGATTTACTTCTAAAACCTCAGCATTTGGATATTTTTTTAGTAAAAAATCTACATTTTCTTCATTTTCTTCTGGTGAAAATGTACAGGTTGCGTATATCATCTCTCCGCCCGGTTTTAATGCTTCAAAAGCGGAAATCATAAGTTCTTTTTGAAGTTTAGAAAATCTTTTTACTCTTTTTAAATTCCACCAAGTAATGCCTTTATCAAGCTCTATATGCG
>JALVAK010000066.1 GCA_027011225.1 Nautiliaceae bacterium
ATATAAAGATGTAGAATATAACTTAGATATTTATGATACTACTGAAATTAATGATGCTTTAGAGCATAAAAACATAATCTATTACACTTTTAATCCAAATGATGTATATTCAATGCAAGATTATAATAATAGCTTTTATTTCCCAATGATAAATAAAAATGAAGTAGATATAAATAATTCAAATTTTTTCTTTGGAGGAATGGATTATAGCATTCAATTAAAAAAACTCTCTTCTCTTATAGAAAAAGAAAGTGTTATAGCCATAAATGACAATACCTTAACATCTAAAAAATTATTTGAGCTTGAGAATAAACTTTTTATGGCAATTCCTTATAAATACAATAACATTAACTATCAAAATTTAAATAATAACTATGTTTTTATAAACACTACCCCTAAACATACCATACAAATACTCTCAAAAATATATTCAAATGATATAAATCCAAATTTGATTTTATCAACTCAAATTAATTATTCTCCTTTGATAATAGCTTTAACTCAAAACGAAATATTGAATAAATTTATAGTTGCAAATTCTATTTTAAACTTGCCAAAAGAATTAATTGATATACATATGCTCTTAAATAGTGATATAAAGTTTAACTATGTAAATTATGCTGCAAATATATTATGCAATCATATCTATAATAAAGTGACTAATTTAGACTCTTATTATATGAGTGACTTTTTAACATACATTTTTGATAATCAAATAAATTATAAAACAAAACTTTATCAAATAGTATTTAAAGCCTTTAAAGAAATTTCTACTCCTTAAGTTTATTTGTTATAATTGCGACAAAAAAGGATACAAATGGCAACATATGTAATAGGCTTTCCTAGAATTGGCGAGCAAAGAGAGCTAAAAAAAGCGCTTGAAGCTTACTGGGCAGGGAAAATAACTCAAGATGAGCTTAAAAAAACTGCAAGTGATTTAAGAAAAAGACACTGGGTTTATCAAAAAAATGCTGGTATAGATATGATAAGTGTAAATGATTTTAGTTTTTATGACAATATGCTTGATACTGCTGTAATGTTAAATGCTATTCCTGATAGATATAAAGATATAGAAAATGAGCTTGATAGATATTTTGCAATGGCAAGAGGAGATTCTAATCATAAAGCAATGGAAATGACAAAATGGTTTAATACAAACTATCACTACATTGTACCTGAGCTTGATGAAAATATGGAATTTAAGGCAAACACTGCTAAAATAAAAGAAGAATTAGCTGAAGCTAAAGAGCTTGGAATAACTCCAAAAATTAATTTAATTGGACCAATTACTTTTGTAAAACTTAGTAAAGTAAATGGAGATGAAGAAAAAATTATTGAAAAATTAATCCCTGTATACAAAGAAATAATTAATGAATTCAAAGATTACAAAATTCAAATTGATGAGCCATATTTTGTAACAAATCCAACTAAAAAAGACCTTGAAATCTTAGAAAAAGTATATAATGAGCTTGCAAAAGATGCTGATATTTATGTTGCAACTTATTTTGAGCACTCAAATGAAGCAAATGAAGTGCTTGCTAAAACTCCAATTAAAGGAATGCTACTTGATTTTGTAGCAGGAAGTGAAAATAAGATAAAAGCTCTTGTTGATGCTGGAAAAGAAGTAGGAATTGGAATTGTAAACGGAAGAAACGTATGGGTAAATGATATTGAAAAATCAGCTGAATTTATTAAAGGTTTAACTGAAGCAGTTGATAGTGAAAAAGTTCATATAGGAAGTAGTTGTAGTTTACTTCATGTGCCATATACTCTAAAATATGAAACAAAAATGGATGAAGATATTAAATCTTGGATAAGCTACGCACTTGAAAAACTTGATGAAATTAGAGTTATAAATAAACTTGTTAAAAATGAAGAATTAAATGCAAATGATAAAGAAGTGCTTGAAGGAAATAAAATAGCAATAGCTACAAGAAAAACATCTAAAAAAATTCACGACCCAATCGTTCAAGATAGAGTAAGTAACCTAACTGAAAAAGATAAACACAGAAGCATGCCTTTTGAAGAGAGAATTAAACTTCAACATGAAAATTTAAAATACCCTATACTGCCTACTACAACTATAGGAAGTTTTCCTCAAACTCCTGAGCTTAGAAAATTAAGAAGAGATTATAAAAATGGTGTAATAAGTGAGGAAGAATATAAAGCAAAAATTAAAGAGATGATTAAAGATGCAGTTAAGTTTCAAGAAGAAATTGGTCTTGATGTATTAGTTCATGGTGAATTTGAAAGAAATGACATGGTTGAATATTTTGGAGAGCAATTAAATGGAGTTGCTTTTTCTCAAAATGGATGGGTTCAAAGCTATGGAAGTAGATGCGTAAAACCACCTCTAATTTATGGTGATGTAAGTAGACCAAAAGATATGACAGTTGAATGGATTACATACGCTCAAAGTCTAACAAATAAACCTATGAAAGGAATGTTAACAGGACCTGTTACAATGCTTAACTGGTCTTTTGTAAGAGATGACCAAAGCAGAAAAACTACAGCTTATCAAATGGCTATTGCAATAAGAGATGAAGTAGAAGCGCTAGAAGCTGCTGGAATTAAAGTAATCCAAGTTGATGAAGCAGCTCTTAGAGAAGGATATCCTCTAAGAAATGAAAAAAGAGCAGATTATGAAGACTGGGCTATTACATCATTTAGAATAACAACTTCAAGCGTAAAACCAGAAACTCAAATCCACACTCATATGTGTTATTCAGAATTTAGCGATATTATGGATGCTATTGAAGATATGGATGCAGATGTAATTTCAATTGAAAATGCAAGAAGTGACAATTCTTTACTTAAAATCTTTAAAGAAAGAGGCTATAAAGGTGAAATAGGACCAGGAGTATATGATATCCACTCTCCTAGAATTCCAAGCAAAGAAGAAATAGTAGAGCAAATTGAAGCAATTTTAGAAGTTTTACCAGCTGAGAAAGTTTGGGTAAATCCAGATTGTGGATTAAAAACTAGAAAATGGGAAGAAGTTAAACCAAGTCTTAAAAATATGGTAGATGCTGCTAAAGAAGTTAGAGCTAAACTAAAATAAAAAACTTCTTTTTTCT
>JALVAK010000067.1 GCA_027011225.1 Nautiliaceae bacterium
AAAAGGAAGAAAATGAGAGAATATCTATTTACAAGTGAAAGCGTAACTGAAGGTCATCCAGATAAAATGGCAGACCAAATAAGTGATGCAATACTTGATTATATAATTGAAAGAGATAAAAATGCAAAAGTAGCATGTGAAACGTTACTTAGCAACGGATATTGCATAATTGCAGGTGAGCTTAAAACTACAACTTATGCACCAATGCAAGAGATAGCAAGAGAAGTTATTAGAGAAATTGGCTATACTGATGCTAGATATGGATTTGATTATAGAACAGCAGGAGTTTTAAATGGAGTTGGAGAGCAAAGCCCAGATATCCGCCAAGGAGTAGAAAAAGGCGAAGAAATTGGTGCGGGTGATCAGGGTATGATGTTTGGATATGCTTGCAAAGAAACGCCAGAGCTTATGCCACTTCCTATAATGTATGCACATAAACTTACAAAAAGACTTGCCGTTGCTAGAAAAGAAGCAATTATTCCATGGCTAAGACCAGATGGAAAAGCGCAAGTTAGTGTTAAATATGTAGATGGAAAACCTGTAAGCATAGAAAAAGTAGTAGTATCAACTCAACACGAGCCTGATATAAACTATTCTGAAATCAAAGAAGCAGTAATTGAAGAAGTTATTAAAAAAGTAATACCAGCTCATTTGCTTAGCAAGAATGTAGAATTTTTCATAAATCCTACTGGAAAATTTGTAATTGGTGGTCCTCAAGGAGATGCAGGTCTAACTGGTAGAAAAATAATAGTTGATACTTATGGTGGGGCTGCTCCTCATGGTGGTGGTGCATTTAGCGGTAAAGACCCTACAAAAGTAGATAGAAGCGGAGCATACGCAGCAAGATGGGTAGCAAAAAATTTAGTAGCGGCAGGTGCGGCTGATAAACTAACTTTGCAACTTGCATATGCTATAGGAGTTACAAAACCTGTAAGTATTTATGTAAACACTCACGGCACTGCAAAAGTGGATGAGACTAAGATAGAAGAAGCTGTTAAAAAATTATTTGATTTAACACCAAAAGGAATAATTCAATCTCTTGATTTGTTAAAACCAATATACAGAAAAACAGCAACTTATGGGCATTTTGGAAGAGAAGAATTTAGTTGGGAAAAATTAAACAAAGTAGATGAAATTAAAGATTTTCTTAATTTAAAATAAGTTACAAAAAGTAGCAAAAACCTAATATAAAAGATTTTTTAAGCAAATTTTAAGATATTAATGATATATTTTTAAGTACAATTAAAAAAACAAAAAGGAGTCAAAATGGCAGTAAAAATTCTTGATATCTGCATTAATTGTGGAGCATGTATAGATGAATGTCCAGTAGAAGCAATTGTTGATGATAGCGAAAACCCAACAGGAGAAGAAATTTATTATGTATATCCTGATAAATGCGTAGAGTGTGTTGGATATTATGATGCTCCAGCATGTGCTGAAGCATGTCCAACTGAGGGATGTATTGTTTGGGATGAATGCCACGAAGGTCAAGTTTGTCATCCACATAGATGTGAACCTGGAACTCCAGCTACAGAGCTTTGCTAAAGCTCTCTTCTTTTTTTCCTCAAATTTTTGTATAATTTCTCCCTAAAACCACAAGGAGAGAAATATGGAAAGAACTCTTTCAATTATTAAGCCAGATGCAGTAGCAAAAAATGTTATTGGTAAAATTATAGATAGATTTGAAAGCAATGGGCTAAGAGTTGCAGCAGCTAAAAAAATAAAACTAACAAAAGAAGATGCAGCAAAATTTTATGAAGTTCATAAAGATAGACCATTTTTCAATGATTTATGCGAATATATGAGCAGTGGACCTGTTGTAGTAATGGTACTTGAAGGTGAAAATGCAGTAGCTAAAAATAGAGAATTAATGGGAGCAACTGACCCAAAAGAAGCAAAACCAGGAACTATTAGAGCTGATTTTGCAGAAAGCATTGAAGCAAATGCAGTGCATGGAAGTGATTCTCTTGAAAATGCTAAAAAAGAGATTGCATTTTTCTTTAGTGAAAGGGAGATTTTATAATTGGAAATTAATAAAACAATAGATGGGTTAACACTAAAAGCTCAAAGTATTAAAAACAAAAATGGCGAATATGTTATAACAGGCAAACTTAGTGGAGAAGTGGAAGTTGAGTGTGTAAAGTGTTTAACACCTTTTAAAAAGCATATTGAAGAAGATGTAAAATTTAAAGTAGTAAAACCTCCATACGATGGTTTTGATGAAGAATATGATATTATAGAGCAAGAAAAATTAGATATTGATGATATTATAAAAAGTGAAATAGAATCAATAAAAGCTGATTTTTCTAATGTATGCGAAAATTGTAAAGATAAAGAATTCAATAAAGAATTTTAAGGAGAAATAATGGCAGTTCCAAAGAGAAGAAACTCAAAAACTAGAGCAGCAAAAAGAAGAACTCATTATAAAGTTAAACTCTCAACTGTAGTAAAATGTAAACATTGTGGGGCATATAAAAGACCTCATAGAATTTGCCCAAGTTGTGGTGAGTATTAATGAGAATTGCAATTGATGCAATGGGTGGGGACTTTGGTCCTGCGCCTATAATAAAAGGAATTATTAAAGCTTTAAAAGAAAAAGATTTTACTGCTTATATTGTTGGACCTGAAAAAGAATTAAAGCCTCTTATCCCACAAAATTTACGAGATAAGGTTAGGTTTATAAATAGTGAAGATGTAATAAAAATGGATGAGAGTGCAACTGAAGCTTTTAAAAGAAAAGAATCCACTATTTATAAGTCTATCGAGCTTTTAAGAAATAATGAAGTGGATGCAGTTGTATCAGCAGGTCATAGTGGAGCTACTATGAGTGTAGCAACTCTTAGACTAGGACGTATTAAAGGTATTAAAAGACCTGCTATTTCTACGTTTTTACCAAATATTAAACGCTCATACACACTTTTGCTTGATGCAGGTGCAAATGTAGATTGTGATGCTATGAATTTATATCAATTTGCTTTGATGGGTGAAGTTTATGCAAAAGCCTTTTTAAATAAAGAAGATGTAAAAATTGGGCTTTTGAGCAACGGAGAAGAAGAGAGCAAAGGAAATAGCATCACCAAAGAAGCTTTTGAAATGCTAAAAAATAGTTTTGAGAATTTTAAAGGAAATATTGAAGGAAATGATATCTTCAAAGGTGAAGTTGAGGTTGTAGTAACAGATGGTTTTATTGGAAATATTGTTCTTAAAACAAGTGAAGGTGCAGCTGAGACTATAGGAAGACTTATAAAAGATGAAATAAATAAATCAGGTCTTTTACAAAAAATAGGAGCACTACTTTTAAAACCAGTATTTAAAGGGCTTAAAAAAGCAACTGATTATGCGGAATATGGAGGAGCCCCACTTCTTGGAGTAAATGGATGTGTTATAATAGCCCATGGGAAAAGCAACTCAAAAGCTATCAAAAATGCAATTTTTCAAGCGATTCAATATGTAGAAAATAATGTAACTGAAAAAATAAAAGTTTCTCTAAAGGTACATTGATGTATGCAAAACTAACCTCTATAGGAGCATATGTTCCTCCTAAGATTTTAACAAATGAAGATTTAGAAAAAATCGTTGATACAAATGATGAATGGATAACAAAAAGAACAGGAATTAAAACAAGACATATTGCTGAAGATGAAGTAACTAGTGATTTAGCCTATAAGGCTGCTATTGATGCACTTAAAAACGCATCTATGAAACCACAAGATATTGATATGATAATAGTAGCTACAATCACTCCTGATTATTTTACAATGCCTTCAACTGCTTGTGTTGTCGCTGATAAATTAGGAATAATAAGACCTGCTGTTGATATTAGTGCAGCTTGTACTGGATTTATTTATGCTCTAGCTCATGCAAAAGCCTTTATTGAGAGTGGAATGTATAAAAACGTATTAATTATAGGAGCTGAGACACTAAGTAAAATTGTAAATTGGAAAGATAGAACTACATGTGTCTTATTTGGCGATGGAGCAGGTGCGGCGATTATTAGCGCAACTAAAGAAAAAAAAGAAGCAATTATCGATATTGATATAAATTCTGATGGAAAATATCAAGACTATCTCATAACTCCTGGACGTGGAGTAAAATATGGATGCGATACTGATAGAATATGGCTTGAGATGAAAGGAAATGAAACTTTTAAAGTAGCTGTTAAAACTTTATCTCAATCTGTAAGAGATATTTTAAATAGAAATAATCTAACAGCAGATGATATTGATTGGTTTGTGCCTCATCAAGCAAATTATAGAATAATTGATGCAGTAGCAAGAGCTGTTAATATACCAAAAGAAAAATCAGTTTTAACTGTTCATAAATATGGCAATACATCTTCTGCTTCTATTCCTATGGCTATAAATGATATGGTTAGTGAAGGTAAAATTAAAAAGGGAGATTTAATGCTTCTTGATGCATTTGGAGGAGGATTTACTTGGGGAAGCGCTCTAGTGCCTTTCAATTAATTTCTCTTCACACTCCTCTATTGCCATTAAAATATCATTATTAATTTGTGGGATATGAGTCATACACATAACAAAAGGCGCTTTAATACCTTCTATTTCAGTATTTTGCAATCTGTTTTGAATTCTATCAAAAACTTTTGCCGTTACTTCTAAATTATTAAAAATAACTACTCTAAATTGATTATCCCATCTAAATACAAAATCTATTTTTCTAACACTATTAGAAATAACATCTGCAAAAGTTTTAATAATTTTATTACTCATATCCACCCCATATAAACCTTCAAAAATAGGCAAATCCTTAATTTCTAAGAAAATAATACCCATAGGTTTATTAAAATTGTTATATTCTTCTATTAATACATCAAAATACTTTTTATTATAAACGCCTGTTAGCTCATCTTTAATTACAAAATAAGTGATTTTTAAACTAAAAGTATTAAAATCAATCTCTCCAATTAATTCTCCATTCTCACAAACTGGCATAAAATCTTTATTTTCACTTCTTAATTTATAATATGCATCTATTATATTAATATCAGTATCAAAACATTCTAAATACTCTTTATCTTTAAAAAACTCATAAGCATTTAAATTTTGCTGATTATTTAAAAAGATATTTACTATTTCTTTAGGAGTTAAAACAAAAATTGGCTTTTTATTTTTTGTAATATAAAGCCTTAAAATATTTTTAACATGAAACTTTGCTATAACATCTGCTAAAGTTTTATCTTTGAGCTCTTCTAACTCAATACTTTCTATTTTATCAACATAATCTTTTATATTCATAAAAAACCTTTTTTACATTATTGTATCATAAAATTTTTTGATATAATTACACCTCAAACCCAAAAAGGAGTAGCTATGCCTAAAATGAAAACAAATAGAGGGGCAGCTAAAAGATTTAAAGTTAAAAAAAGTGGAAAAATAAAAAGAGGAAGCGCTTATAGAAGCCACATCTTAACTAAAAAATCACAAAAAAGAAAAAGACATCTAAGAGCCCCAAAATATGTAGATGCTACTAATATAAAAGAAGTAAAATTACTACTTTGCATCTAAATTAGTGTAGAAAAAGGCTAAGTAAAGCTTTAAGCTTTCGCGCATTGCGCTAAGTTGCAAAAGATGCACGCCACAAATAAGGAGATATCATGAGAGTAAAAACAGGAACAGTTAGAAGAAAAAGACATAAAAAAATATTAAAAATGGCAAAAGGCTTCTATAGTGGAAGAAGAAAACATTTTAGAAAAGCAAAAGAGCAAGTAGAAAGAAGCCTAGTATATGCATTTAGAGATAGAAAACAGAAAAAAAGAGATTTTAGAAAACTTTGGATTGTAAGAATTAATGCTGCTTGTAGATTAAATGATATAAACTATTCAAGATTTATAAATGGTCTTAAAAAAGCAGGTATTGAGCTTGATAGAAAAATTTTAGCAGATTTAGCTATGAATGAGCCTGAAACATTCGCTAAATTAGTAGAGCAAGCAAAAGCTGCTCTTTAATTTTTCTTATTTCTTCCTTCTTTTACATATTCATCAATTTTTTCCCTTAATTTTCTTTTAAGAACTTTTCCAGTAGCATTTTTTGGTAAATTTTCTACAAAATAGATATGTTTTGGAACTTTATAATTTGCTAAATGTTTCTTTAAAAAATTTTTAATTTCAATTTCATTCACTTTTGCATCATCTTCTAATTCCACAAAAGCTATAGGAATTTCGCCTAATTTTTCATCTTTCATGCCAACTACTGCACATTCTTTAATCCCAGGATATTTTAAGCAAACTTCTTCAATTTCCCTAGGATAAATATTTACACCTTTGCTTATAATTAAATCTTTTTTTCTATCCAAAATATATAAATATCCATCTTCATCAAGCTTTCCAATATCTCCTGTCAAAAGCCATCCATTAATAATAGTCTCTTTTGTAGCATCTTCTCTATTATAATATCCCCTCATTACATTATCGCCTTTTACAATTATCTCTCCTTCCTCTCCAATAGGAACTTCTTCTAAATCATCATTTACTATTTTTACCTCAACCCCAGGAATTGCAGGACCAACTGAGCCTGGCTTTTGAAGCTCTGCTCTATTTACAGCTACCACAGGCGAGCACTCACTAAGACCATATCCTTCTAAAAGTTTTGATTTTTTAAACTTTTTTGAAAACTTATTAAGCACTTCTGCTGGCAGGGGAGCTGCACCTGATATGAAAAATCTTACTTTATGAAACCAATGAAAATAAAAAGGAAGCTTTGCACGAGAAAGTGCTGAATAAACATCAGGCACACCTGTAAAAATAGTAACTCTTTTTAAAAGAGTTTGTTTTATTATATTGCTAAAGGGCATAATTGATTTAATA
This sequence comes from Nautiliaceae bacterium, assembly GCA_027011225.1. Lineage (GTDB taxonomy): Bacteria > Campylobacterota > Campylobacteria > Campylobacterales > Nautiliaceae > JALTBU01. The sequence continues at coordinate 6,824 of JALVAK010000067.1, forward strand.
ATTACAACTGCTGATGCACTATACATAGGAAGAAGCAAATTAACAGTTAGAGTAAATGAATGAAACATAGGAAGATATGCAATAAATCTATCTTTTTTTGTAATATTTGTTATTTCATTTATTCCTACAATATTTGAAAAGATATTTTTATAAGTTAACATAGCACCCTTTGGCTTCCCAGTTGTCCCTGAAGTATAAATAATAAATGCTAAATCATCTAATTTAGGAGTTTGACTAACTTCATGAGAATCAAATTTTGAAATCATTTCATTAAAAGAGATATTATTTTCATCTATCTCCTCTATATCACCCTCCCATATAATTTTTTCTACATTCGTTTTTTCTCTTATATTTTTTATGTTATTTTGTAATTTTTTTGAAGCAATAAGCAATTTAGCATCTATATCATTTAAAATAAAAGCTACCTCTTCTTCTTTTAAAAAAGTATTAATAGGTACTGCAACTGCCCCTATTTTTTGAATAGCTTGCATTGCAATTATAAATTCAAGCGAATTTGTAACAAAAATAGGGATTTTGTCTCCTTTTTTTATACCCATTAAATGAAGAGCTTTTGAGAATGTATCTACTAATTTCTTAAATTCCCCCCACGTAACTTTTTTATTATCGATAAAATAAGCAGGAGAATTTTTGTATTTTTTTTCATTTTCTACTATCATTTCATAAAAATTATTATATTTATATTTCATATGACACCTTTATGAATTTTTTTTATTATAACAAAAGGAGAGAGATGAATTTGCCTAAATCTCAAAAAGAATTATTAGAAAACCTAGAGACCCTTATAAACCAAACATTTATAATAGAAAAAGAGTTTAAAGAGCTAAAAAATATTTTAAATGGAGTTATTGAGTTTTTACCTCAAGCTTTATGGATTATAGATAAAAATGGAGAAATAATTGCAAAAAATTCTAAAACAGAAATATTCTCTTCAATTCCAAATGAAGGTGAAATTCAAATACAAGATAAATATTATTTAATTCAATCTTCTAATATAAACGATAAAAAAATAATTTCTGCTACTGATATAACCGAGCAAAAAAGAAATGAAAGATTAATAGCAATGGGGCAAATGGCAGCACATTTAGCACATGAAATAAGAAACCCAATAGGCTCTATTAATATCTATTTATCTTTACTTAAGAAAAAATGCCCTCAAAATGAAATATTAAATGAAATGAAATCTTCCCTTCTTAGAGTAGAGAGAACCATAAAATCTACTTTATTATTCAGCAAAGGTATCAAGCTAAAACCCAAAAAATTTAAAATAGAGCAGTTATTTGAAGAAATAAAAAAAATAATAAAGTTTTACCCTCATACTCAAAATATTGAAATAATTTTCCCTAATACTAATGAATATATATGTGGAGATTTTGATTTATTGTTACTTGTATTTCAAAATTTAATAATCAACGCAATCGATGCAATAGAAGAAAATGAGCAAGATGGAATTATAAAAATAGAATACAAAAAAGACAATTTTCACAATTTTATAATAACTGATAATGGAAAAGATTTTGAAAATAAAGAAGCTTTATTTGAGCCATTTAAATCTACAAAAACTAAAGGTCATGGATTAGGGCTTGCATTAAGCAAAGAAATAATAAATAAACATAATGGAGAGATAAAATTATGCAAAGAAAAAAAGGGCTTTATTATAAAACTTCCTAATAAATAAGCTCTCTACACTCTTCTTTTGTTATTCCAACCCCATCTACACACTCAAGCATTCCATTTGAAGAATTATAATCAAGCCTTAAAATTTTATTAGGATTATAAATATACTCATACCTTTTATCATCATACTCTCTCCAACAACTCTGCGATTTATTTCCACATGCATATATAGGTATTTTTAACACATACTTAAAAAGCTCGCTCTCATCTTTACCGCTATCAAGGTATTTTGGATACCCGCTAGTTTGATTTAAATCATCATCTCCATCGCCATCTGGGTCCCACACAAAATCTTCATCAACAAGCCATTTAGCATGAATATTTTCTACAGAATCTTCTATTGAAGTTACAATTGATTTAATAGAGGCATTTTTTGCATGAGTAGTTAAATTCATAAACTTAGGAATAGCAATTACGGCTAAAAAGCCGATAATTACTATTGTAAAAATAAGCTCTATTAGAGTAAAAGCTCTTTTCATTAAAATGTTAAATTAACATCCACTGAATCTTGATTGCCTAAGAGAGCTTTACATTTGTCTTGTGTTTTAACATCATTAAATTGAGTACAATCTATTTTATATTCTACTCTTGAATTATTTAAATCTAATAATACACTTGAGATAGTATTATTATTTTCAGGGTCATTATAATAATATTTTCCATCATATACACCAGAATCGTAATTCCAACCTTTGCCTTTTAGCTCTATTATATCTCCTAATTTAAAAGATGTATTGTTTTCTAAATCTCTATAATTAATTGCTGCTTCAACTGCTTGCTGAGCTGCATCAATAGTAGTTTTAACAACACTATTAGCATGCGCATTTTGTTTTAGATTTAAAAATTTAGGCACTGCTATTGCTGCAAGCAAACCAATAATTACAATTACAAAAATAAGCTCGATTAAAGTAAACGCTTTTTTCATTTTTTTCTCCTTAAATGTTGGTTATTTTTTTAATTATCCATAATGCAATTCCAAGAATAATTCCACTCATTATTGCAATTATGATACTTCCGCTCTCTAAATTCATACTAATACTTTACAATAATTTTACATCATTTAAAAGATTCTGTCAAATTCCACATTGGAAGAAAAATTCCAAGCGCAAGCGTAAAAACAAACCCTGCTATTGCTGCTATTAATATAGGCTCAATTAATATAGCAATATTATCTACTATGTATTTATACTCTTTTAAATAATAATCGGATATTTTTTCAAACACTTGAGCTAAATTTCCACTCTCTTCACCTGCTTTTACCATTTGCACAATCATAGGCTCAAATAAATTAGTTACTCTAAACCCCTCACTAATGCTTCCACCTTTTTGTATCTCTTCTTTTATTAAGACTAATCTACTTTTTAAGTATTCATTCTCTACAATAGATAAAGCAATTTCAATTGCCGCAATAATTGGTATACCACTTTTGATTAAGCTTGTTAAAACATATATAAACCTTCCTATCATTGCCAGTTTTATAACTTTTCCTACAATATAAATTTTTAGCATTAGTTTATCTACATATAAGCGAAATTTTTTATTAACTAAATAAAGATAATTAAAAATACCAAAAACAATAATTGAAAAAACAATAATTACCAAAAAATATTTCCTAATTGCCCATTCAACCCATAATAAAAATCTTGTTGGAAGAGGTAAAGTTGTATGAAGCTGAGCAAAAATTGCCTTAAATGGAGGAATCACAAATAATATTACAATAGTAAATGCAATTATCATTGCAATTATTATAAACATAGGATAGCGGGTAGCTTTTTTAAATCTTTTTCTATTTTCTTCAATTTCGCTTAATATATTAATTAAATCTCTAATAGCTCCTGCTAAATCACCACTCTCTTCCCCTAATCTTATCATTGCAACAGTAATTACACCAAGCTCTCTTTCATATCTTCTAAAAGCCTCATATAAAGAATATCCTGAGTTAATCTTATCATAGATATCTTTTAATATATTTTTTAACTTTTTATTTTTAACTGATTTTAAGGTTTGCATTAAAGCTATATCTATAGAAATCCCAGCATCTAACATTACATACAATTGATTTAAAACAAATATAAACTCTTCTAAATTTACAGAAGAAGTTAAAAAATACTCTTTAATAATTTCAATTAAATTTTTTTGTTTAACCTCAGTAATATTTTGAATAATGCCATTGTATTGTTTTTTAAATTTTTTTAAAGCTTCATATATAGAGGATGCTTTGATTTTTACACTCTTTAATTTTCCTTTTTGCAAATAATCAATTTTATACACTATCAACTTTTACAACCCTTAAAATCTCTTCTATCGTTGTTATACCTTTTTTTAATTTTTCAATTGCATCTTCTAACATTGTAACAAAACCATTAGCTTTTGCAACACTTAATATAACACTCCTATCTTTTCCCTCTACAATCAAATTTGATATCTCTTCATTTACTACCAATACTTCACTAATCATCTCTCTACCTAAATAGCCTGTAAAATTACATTTATTACAACCTATGCCTTTATAAAAGGTTATATTTTTATCTTTTATATATTTTTTTATTTTTTCTAGCTCTTCTTTAGTAGGTTTGTAAATTCTCTTGCAATAAGGACAAATTTTCCTAACTAATCTTTGTGCTACAGCTCCAACTAATGTCTCCCCTACCATATAAGGCTCGGCACCCATTTGAATAAGTCTAGTAATAGTACTAATAGCATCATTTGTATGCAAAGTAGCAAGCACTAAATGCCCCGTAAGAGCCGATTGAATAGCACTTTTTAACGTATCAGAATCTCTAACTTCTCCTATCATAATAATATCAGGGTCTTGTCTTAGTATGTTTTTAATAATACTTGCAAAAGTAAGTCCTATTTTATAATTTACTGGTATTTGCTGGATTAAAGGAAGCTCATATTCAACTGGGTCTTCAATTGTAATGATTTTTTTATCAGGTCCTTTTAACTCATTAAGAGCAGCATATAGTGTAGTTGTTTTTCCGCTTCCAGTAGGTCCGGTTACAAAAACCATACCATATGGCACTCGAATTAAATTCTCAAACTTTTTTAGATTATATTCACTCATTCCAAGCTCATTCATTTTTAGAAAAATTTTAGAAGAGTCTAAAATTCTAAGCACTACACTCTCTCCATACAATACAGGAGCAGTAGAAACTCTAAAATCATAAGTTTTACCATCAAACTCTTTAGAAAATCTACCATCTTGGGGTTTTCTTTTTTCACTGATATCAAGAGAAGCTAATAATTTTATTTTTGAAACTAAAGGATAATAAATATCTTTATCAAAAGAAAAAAGCTCATTTAAAACACCATCAATCCTACCTCTAATTAAAAAATTACTTTTTTGAGGCTCAATATGTAAGTCTGTACATCTTTTATCAATTGCATCTTTTAATATAAAATCAACAAACTCATCAATAGCCCCAGTTACTAATAATGCGTTATTGCTTAACTCTTCTCTTATTCTATTTATAAGCTCTTTTGCTTTTAGATATTTTTTTAAATTTTCTATAATATGTAAAATATCATTACTTAATGCCAGATAAATTTTAGCTCTCTTACCTACAAAATTTTCTATCATTTCAAAAATATCATAATTTAGAGGGTCTGCAGTTGCAATATATACAAAGTTTTCATCATATTTAAAAGGCAATACTAAATTTTCTTCAAGAAGATTTATAGGAAAAGATGATAAAAATTCATAATCAATCTTTTGAGTATACAAATCTACAAAATCTATTCCAAGTTGCTCTGATAATACCTTTAATAAAACCTTTTCATCCACAAATCCCAAATCAACTAAAATTTCACCAAGCTTTTTATGTTTTCCTTCTAATCTAAAATCTTTTTGTTTTTGTAATGCAATATCTAACTCATCTTTGTTTACATATCCTTCTTCTATTAATAAATCTCCAATTTTTACTTGCTTTTTTATCATCTAAACCAGTGCCTTTTAATTAATTTATTATCTTTGTACTCATCCATAAATAATTTATCTCCTCTCTTATAAACTTTAATAACTTCATCAGTATATTTTATAATGTAAATATCTTTATCTTTTTTAAAATCATTCTTTTTTACTTTATAAAATACATGAGAGATAATATAATCAGTATCTGGCAAATCAAAATTATTTAAATTCAAATTATCAAAAAAATATGAATATAAAAGCTTTTTTTGCATTAAAATCGTTAAAAGATAAATAGAATTTAATCTTCCAATTTTAGTTCGTTTCAATTTTCTTATAATAAAAGGCAAAAGATATAATCTATCAGTTCTTACGCAACTTATTCCTATTAAACTTAACGATTTTTCATCTTTTAACTGATTTATATTTTTTATAGTGCATAAATTTGTATATTGTTGATTTTTAAAATCGGTTAATAAATTAGGTTTTGCAAACAATAAACTTGCAAATAATAAAATAAATATTTTACTTTTCATTAAAATCCTTAATAAGATTTTTAATCTCCTTATTATTATAATATGTATCATAAATTTTTAAAAGTCTAATAGCCTCTTGTTTTTTTCCTAATTTATATAAAGCTTTTGCACTAATAATCCATGGCATTGGATTTTTTTTATCTTGCTTATTTGCTAATTTAGCCCACTTTAGAGCATTTTTATAATCTTTTTTTTCAAAATAACTTTTAGCTAGATTTAAACACGTTTTAAAAGAAGGAATGTTAGTACTTTGTATAATATTTTTTTTAGTAATTTTAGGCTTGATATTTTTTTTATGCTCTTGTGTAATATTTAAATCAATAATTGGAAGTAATTGATTTACTTTTTTCTTTATAGTTTTTTTATGCTCAATTTTTTTTGATATTTGTTTTTTCATAAATGGTTTTTTTTGAAAATAAAAAACTAATCCTGCTATAAATAATAAAATTAAAATTAATAAAACAATAACTTTAAATCTTCTTTTTTTACACTCCTTTTCTAATTCATAAAACGTCATTTTAACTCCAAGTCAATTAAAGCCATATTCAAAATACAATTATCTATTTTTTTATACTTTAAATTATTTTTTAGAGAAAAATCCAATAAATCTAATGCTCTAAATACTATTTTTTTTGATAATCTAAAATTGCCCTTAGAGTATTTATAAATTTTTTTGATTATTTTTTTATTTATAAGCTCTGGATAAGTATCAAATTTTTTATTAATATATTTTTCAAGCTCTTTGTAACTTAGAGGTTTTGTATATATTCTTTGAAAATATCTAGAGTGAAACTGAGCTTTTTTAAGTATTTCCTCTCCTTCTTTTTCATGCATAGCAAAAAGAACCTGAATACCACTATCAGATAATACTCTTAATTTTTCTATTTCAGAATTGCTTAATAACTGAGCTTCATCAACAAGAATTGTTTTATTTTTATCTATTTTATCAAATCCTCTAAAGATTTGATATTTGTTAGGGAAATTATTAATTAAATAATTAATCATAAAAGTTTTTCCACTTCCAGGTGCTCCAAGTAAAAATATTAAGTTGTTTTTACTAGATAAAATATCTTCTTTTACAACTTCAAAATTAAAGTAAGGAAAAAAATCTTTTAAACTAACTTCATCTCTAAATGAATCAATTAAACTACTTAACATCTAAATCCTCTAAGGTAGGTAATTTGCCATATCCATAATCTTTTAGAGTTTTTTTTGAATTAAAATCAATAATATGAGGAGTGATTACAAATACAAGCTCTTTTTTTGAAGTAATTTTTTCTTTTGAAGAAAAAAGATATTTTATAAGTGGTATTTCTTTAAGTACTGGCACTCCATTTACTTTTAATTGCTCATCATTGGTAATAAGACCTCCTAAAACCAATGTTTCATTATTTTTAAGCTTAACTACACTCATTAAAGTATTATCTTTTGTATCTGGTGGCATATCTCTATTTACTTGGGATAATTGAGCAATATCTTTAAAAGAGCTTATTTTAGGATTAATACTTAAAATAATTTCTCCATTATCACTAATTTGAGGTGTAATATCAAGAAGTACACCTACAAATTTTGATTCAATCTTATATTCAACTGTAGGATTACCATTATCTGTTTGAGTGATTTTTGAAGCGTATTTATAATATATTGTATCTCCAATACTAATAATAGCTTTTTGAGAATTAAGAGTCACAATTTTTGGGTTTGAAATTGAATTTACATTACCATTTTTAGCTAAAAAGTTTAAAAATGCATTTAAATTAAATGTTGCTGAATTAAAAACAGATTCTCTGCCAAGAAGATACCTTGCTCTAATAGGTTTTGATACGTTTGGCAAAGATAAAGAAAAATTACTCCAATCAATACCAGTTTTATGAGAGCTTGATAATTCTACACTATAAATATGCACATCAATAAACACTTCTTTTCTAAGCCTTTTATTTAAAGTATCTAAATATTTTTTTATTTCTTTAAGTTGCTTTTTTGTACCAGTAATTGTTACAAGACCTGCATTTTTATCAATTACCGGATTTTTATAAATAGAGTCTGTATTTTTTAAAATATTAATTAAATTATTCTCTAAACTTCTCCAAAAATCAAATGAATATCTAGTTTTAATATTATTAGTAGAAGAATTTAAATCACTATTTCCTGTAATCGTATTTGGAATAAAATCTATTTTAAAAGTTTTTGTTTGATAAAAACTAATACTTAAAACATTATCTTTTAAAGTATAAAAAAGGTTTTTTGAATCAAATAAAATTTTTAAAAATCTATCTAATGGCTCATTTTTTATATTAATAAACTCAATATTTGAATTTATTAATTGATGAGCTTTTTTATCTTTTATAATAACATTCAAATTACATTCGCTAGATAAATCTTTTAAAATATCTTTTAGAGGAATTGGATTTTCTATTTTTAGACTAAAAAGTCTATCCTTACAATCCATCCCAAATAAAATTCCAATAAATAAAACAAAAAATAAAACTTTTTTCATTTCTCAACCCTTAAAATACTATTTTTAACTTCTAATACAAAAATTTTATTGCCTTTTTTCAAAAAAACTTTATCATAAGTGATTTTTATAATCTTATATCCTTGAATAATATCTCCTATTTTATACCATTTACCATTTATATTGACTCTATTATTAAATATCGCATAAAGTTTTAATTCAATATTGCTTTTTACAACAAAATACCTTTTTTTAGTAGTAGAAAAAATATTATAATCTATTTTTAAAAAGCGTTTTTTTAAATTTTCTATTGTTTTTATTTTTAAAATAGCATCTGAAATATCTCCAAAAGCAAACACTGCTAAAAAAATAATTAATATTCTCATTTAAAGCTCCATATTAAAACATCTAAATTATAATTGATATTTTTCTTATCTCTAAAAGCTTTAAAATTATTAATTTCAATTATTGCCTTATTTGCCTCAATAGTTTTTATAAACTCTACAAAATTAAAATATTTATCAAGACTGCAGCTGCCTTTAATAAAAACTAAATATTTTTTAAGAGGTTTATTTTCTTTAATTAAAAATGAAGCATTTATATTAGCACCGCTTGTAATCATATTATGTAATATTTTTAAAAAATGCTCTTTATCAACATTTAAAACATCGCTTGATTCAATTTCGCTTAAGAGATATTTTAAATCTTTTTTTAAATTATAAAGCTTTGTTTTTAAAATTTTATTTTGATTTTTTAAAGAAATAAGCTCTTTTTTAGCTAAGTTTATTTGTCTAATTTTTTTTAATATTTCAATTTTTTGATTTTGAAGCTTAATTTTTTTATTATAAAAGTAGTTATGTAAATAATAAAATGCCATAAAAGCCATAATAATAACACTTAATATTAAAAGAATAAAATTTTTTCTATCAAGATTTTTGATATATTCATTCATTTTTAAAACTCACTTTAGATAAATAATAATTCTTGCTATTTTTTACAAAAGTTGCTTTTACATCTTTAAATCCAAAACTCATTAAATCATTCATAAAAGAAGTTACTTCTTTTATATTATCATAGTTTGAAACTATATATATAGTAATTAATTTACCACTTTTTTCAATTTTACTAGCTTTAAGAGAATATTTTTTCATACTTTTTGCTATTTTTGCCAATGTATTATAAAAAAGAGGCTCTTTTGCTTTTTCATATAAAAAATCTATTTTCTGAGTTATTTCTTCAATATTTTTATTTATTTTTTTAATCTCTTCTTTTAATTTAGCATTTTCTTTTTTTAAAAGTTTTAATTCATTAAAATTATATTGTTTTTTTAATGTTAAATATCTATTTTGCAACTTTTTAATAAACTTCTCTTCTTTTAATATGTTAAATTGCTCATAAAAAAAATAAACAAGCAATAAAAAAATCAAACTAAAAACACTTAGAGCAAATATACCAGTTTTAGTAGTAATAAAAGGTGGAGGTTTTTTAAAAATAGATAAATTTATATTGTCATTTGTATAATTTTTAGCATTAAAAATTGTAATTAAATACTCTAAATGATTATATTCTGTAGGCAAGACACTTTTTTGAAATTCAATAGAGTTTAGCTCCCAATAATTTTTGTATTTATCAAACAATCCTTTTATATCAAAAGGAGAATAGAAAATAATTCTATTAAATTTAACTTTGTATTCATTTGAGACTAAATTAATAATATTAAAAACCTTTAAAAAAAATTCACTAAAAAACCTATCTATCACGTTATATTCATATTCATCTTCATACAAATTTATATCAAGACCTTTGCTTTTTAAAATATTTATAACATCATTTATATCTTTATTTAAGATTTTAGATAATGAAGCAAGAGTAGTTAAATGTCTATGAAATAAATACTCTTTATTAGAATATCCACTCAAAAATGATTCATTCTCATCTAAATATATAAAAATATCATTTTTAGGCTCTGAAAAATTATAATATTCACTCCACGCTAAAAAAGAAGGAGAAATAAAGTCAATATATTTATAAACTTTTAAGATATTTTTAAAATGCTCTTTTAATACATTAGTATCTACTAAGATAGCTTCTATAATTAAAAAATCTTCTCTTTTTATATTCAAAAATATACTTTTATACTCTTTATTTACATCAACACCTGGATATGAATAAATAAACTTTTCCATCTCAAGCAAAATTTCATTAATATCTAAACTTTTATCAAATTTTTTTGTAATAGATATTAGATATTTAGGATGGATAAAAGAAGTTATTATTCCTTTTTCTTTAACTAACTCTTTTTTTATAACCTTGCCATCTTCATAAATATATTCATAATTAGAAACTACATTAATTACTCTCACTCTACATATCCTGTTTGCTTATGTATTATTATATACTTTTCATCATTTTTCAATTTTAACATAATTTTGACATTTTCATGTAAAAGATTTTCGTTTTCATTATCAACATAATTTTTATACACTCTTCCAAATTTATCAAAACATATTGTTTTAATAGTTGAATTTATCTCTGATTTGAAAAAAAATTTAACTTTTGATAAATTCTCTTCATTATTTAAATAATCCCTATCAAATGTTATACAAACTCTTTTTTTATCATTGCTATCACTCATATTAGCTTCATAACTTAATGCATTAGTAGCTTTTAAATTTATTAAATTTTTAAGCTCTTTTACATCATCATTTAATGTATTATCTGGAATAAACTCCAATCCTATAAAAGCTAATATACCAATTAATAAAATAACAAAAATCAACTCTATTAAAGTAAACCCTCTCATCTATAACCTTTGTAAAGTTATTTTAGAGAGTTTAACATTATATTTATCACTTTTAACTAAAACTTTTAAAAGCACATATCCGTTAGAAAATGGAGTTTTAATAATTTTTTTATTTGAGCATTTGCAATCACCATAACAATAATATCTTAAAACCTTTACATTGCACTTAAAATTATTTTTATTAAAGGCTATATTCTCTAAACAATCATTGTTTTTGTTTCTATCATACCCTTGTATTGCCAATATTGCATTTTCTACACAACTTTGCATAAAAAGCTCTGCTTTTTGAATAGCATAACTAATAGTAGTGTGTTTTTGAGAAATAAAAGAAACTTTTGCAATAAAAACCATCATAGTAGATACTAAAACTAAAATAATTAAAGCCCATATAAGCCCTATACCCTTTTTCAAAATATTACCTTTTGCTTTGATACCTTAATAGTAATATCGCCTCTTTTATAGATTGACTTAATAAATATCTCTATGTGAGAATTTAAATCCCTTATATAAAAACCTGCAATATTTTTGCTTAAAATTGAGACATTTCCTTTTCCTTCATCTGCGCAAAAACTCTCTTTTCTCCAAGGTCTATAATTATAAAATAAAAGCAAATCATTATCATCTAAACTAGAAAAATTATACTCTTTACAATTCCATTTTGATTCATTTAAATCTTTTTTTAAAGCAATTGCATACGCACTATCTACTAAATAAAACTTTTCATAAATCCTTGCATGCTTTATTTCACTTTCATTTGCTTCTTTTAAAGATAAATTTGCATCATTATCTGATTGATTATAATCATTTATAATATAAACATACTTTGCACCCCCACCATGCCAACCAAATGAATTGTTATAATCATCAAGTATATTCTCTTCACCCCTATCAAAACTGCCCGCAAACACAATACCTACAAGATTTTTAAAATCGCTATTAGTATCAAATTTATTTTGTAAAGTTTTATTTATATAATCTGTATTAAAATCAACTGCTTTTAAAATAGGCTTCTTACTAGCATATAAATCTGCAAAACCACTAAAGTTTGTCTCTTTATAAATATCTTCACTCACTCCTATCCACTCAAAAATTTTATATTTTTGAGTTTTAATATCTCCTAAATACTTATATTCACCACTATTTATATCATATCCAATAGCACTAAGAGGAACTCTATAATAAAGCATATTAGCAAGTTTATCTATTACTTGTTGAGTATTAAAAGAGAGCTCTAAAGTTTTTGAAGCTATTAAATTTCTTTTATATATTTTACTTATTATAATCAAGCCACCGGTTATAATAATACTTAAAATAACAATTACAAAAATCATTTCTATTAAAGTAAAAGATTTTTTTACCATTTTATACTCTTTATTTTCGCATGCCCAATATTTGCACTATAATAATCAAGTGTTGAGATGGTTTTATTGTTATCAAGTACTTTTACATAAATTCTTTTAATTTGAGAATGATTATTATCAAGCCTATTAGTAAAATTAAATTCTAATTTTTTATCAGAATAATTATCTTCACTCCAATTATCACTATACCCTACTTTTATTTCTAATTTATAACTTTTATGTCCACTATAGATATCATATTTTAAATTATTAAAATCATCTATATCATCTCTAGGAGGCTCATTGCTATCAAGCCCTATATTACTTTCATTTATTTTATTAAAACAATTTCTCCCTCCTACAAATCCGCCTACTCTATAACCTGTGCTTACATTGCATTCAAGCAAATTTTTACCGCTTAATAAAATATCATCATAATTTGTATTATTTTCATCATACTCTTTAACTGCTATATCCATCATTTGAGAATACATATTAAAAAGCGCATCTTCTTTAGAAGATAGAAAAAGAGCTTTATTTGAGATAAAAAAAAGCCTTGGAATAACCATAAAAACAAAAGCTATAATTACTATAGTAAAAATTAATTCAATTAAAGTTAAAGCTTTTTTCATTATTCACTTTTTTGAGAAATCAATACATCTTCTATTATTTCATCTAAATCCCCATCTAAAATATCATCAACTTTTGAGTATGCTTTATTACTTCTTACATCTTTTACTTGCTGATAAGGAAAAAGCACATAACTTCTAATTTGATGTCCCCATCCCATTTCATCTTTTGGCTTACCTTCCTCTTCTGCTCTTCTTTTTTCAAGCTCTAATTCATAAAGTTTTGATTTTAGCATCTTAAATGCCATCTCTTTATTTTTATGCTGGCTTCTATCATTTTGACAACTAACTACAATTCCTGTTGGAATATGAGTAATTCTAACAGCACTCTCAGTTTTATTTACATGCTGACCTCCAGCTCCGCTTGCACGAAAAACATCTATTCTTATATCTTTTGGCTCTATTTCAATTTCTATATCTTCATCAATTTCAGGAGATACTTGAACTGAAGCAAAAGAAGTATGACGTCTACCTGCACTATCAAATGGAGATACTCTAACAAGTCTATGAATTCCATTTTCCGCTTTTAAATATCCATAAGCATTTTCACCTTTTACAATAAATGTCACATCCTTAATTCCAGCTTCTTCTCCAGCTTGATAATCAACAACATCTACCCTCCATCCTTTTCTCTCAGCATACCTTAAATACATTCTATAAAGCATACTAGCCCAGTCATGCGACTCAGTTCCACCAGCACCTGGATGGATAGTAATAATAGCGTTTTTTTCATCATTTTCATCACTAAGCATAACCTCAATTTCAAGCTCTCTTATCGCTTTTGATAAGTTATTAACATCTTTAAATACTTCCTCTAAAGTTTCTTCATCTTCTTCTAAGGTAGCTAATTCATACATGTCTTTATTATCTTCTAATGCTTGTTTTGCTTTTTTATATTTCTCAAGCTTTCTTAAAATTGCATTTTTTTCTTTTTGAACTTTTGCGCTTTTTTTTGGCTCATTCCAAAATTCAGGCTCATTTTCCATCTCTTCAATCTCTTTTAATCTTCTCTCTAGCTCCTCAGGCTTTAGAATAGATTCAATATTTTGAAGTTTATTTTCAAGGTCTTTTATAAGCTCAGAATATTCAAAAGCATCCATTTAATTCCTTTTTTGTTAAAATTCTATCAAAAATAACTTAAAGGTTATTAATGAAAATTTTAAAAACTCCTAAAGAAGCAATTGAATTTAGAAAATCCCTAAAAGGAAGCGTAGGCTTTGTACCAACAATGGGAGCGCTTCACCAAGGACATTTAGAGCTTATCAAAAAGGCAAGAGAAGAAAATGATAATGTAATCGTATCTATTTTTGTAAACCCTACACAATTTTTACCAGGAGAAGATTTAGATAAATATCCAAGAAAGCTTGAAGCAGATTTTGAAATATGCAAACGAGCTGGAGTAGATGCAGTTTTTACTCCAAATGCTGAGAATATGTATAGTGAAGATGAAATATTAATAAAAGCTCCAAAAGTTAAAGGATATATCTTAGAAGGCTTTTTTAGAGCAGGACATTTTGATGGAGTTTTGCAAGTAGTAAATAAACTTTTTAATATAACAAAACCAACTCGTGCTTATTTTGGCAAAAAAGATGCACAGCAATTATATTTAATAAATCAAATGGTAAAAAATTTCTTTTTTGATATAGAAATTATACCAGTTGATACTATAAGAGAAAAAGATGGATTAGCGCTATCAAGTAGAAATGTATATCTCTCACCTAAAGAGAGAAAAAGAGCTCTAAGTATTTCTAAAGCCTTAAAAAAAGCAGCAAAACTATCTTCTAAAACAAACGATATTAATGAAATAAAACAAGAAATGCTAAAAATCCTAGATGTAGATGAGCTTCAATATATTGCATTTGTAGATAGAGAGTTTAATTATATAGATAAAATAATCCCAGGAAATACTATAATTTTAATAGCAGCATTTGTAGGCTCTACTAGATTAATTGATAATATTTGGATATAAGGAAAGCATATGAAAAAAATTTTATTGTTTTTAAGTTTTATTCTCTCTTATGGCTCTATAATAGATACATACAGATTTGAAGGAATAAAACCTGCATTAAACGAAATTGAAAAAACAATCCAATCAAAAAACTACTGGCTTAATAGAATAAAAAATTTAAATGTCAAATATGGATATTATGAAAATAATTCTTATATTTTATTATGTGATAAGCGATTAAAAAAGTTAGAAGTTTTAAGATATAAAAATGGTGGAATTAATAAAATAACAGAATTCAATAACCTAATAGTAGGCAAATCGGGTCAAAAGCAAAAAGAAGGAGATTTAAGAACTCCTATTGGAATATATTCTCTAAAATATAAAATTATCCCAAAAAATACTTTTTATGGACCACTTGCATTTGTAACATCATACCCAAATTTATATGATAAACTTCATAAAAGAGATGGTCATGGTATATGGATACATGGAAAACCTCTAGATGGAGAGAGTAGACCTGATTTAAGCAAAGGTTGCATTGTATTAGATAATGACAAAATAGAAAAACTATCTAAACTTATAAATTATCAAAAAACTACCTTGCATATTTTTGAAAAACCTTTTTATGCTACAAAAGATGATATTGCATCTATTTTAGCACTTATTTACAAATGGAGATGGGAGTGGCAAAATAGCAATTTAAAAAAATACATATCATTTTATAGCAAAGATTTTCATCGCTCAAACGGAAGTAATTTAAAAGAATTTATAGCATACAAAAAAAGAGTATTTAGAAATAAAAAACATCAAAAAGTATCTATATTTTTCAAAAACATAAAAATACTTCCTTATCCTAATGCAAAAAATCAAAAAATTTATTTAGTATCTTTTTATGAAGAATATTTCTCTCCTACTTATACATTTAAAGGAAACAAAGAAATTTTTGTAAGAAAAGAAAATAACAAATTTAAAATATTTATAGAAAAATAGTTATCTAAATAACTTAACTCCTTTTTTGTTCTCTTTTGAGGAGTTTACATCAGCTTTTGTACCATTTATATCTCCAGTTATTACCCCACTTTCATTATTTTCATCATTCCAAGTAATACTAAAACAAAAATGACTAGCACAAGAGCTATTTTTACTTATGTTATACTCTTTGTTAAATTTTGAATACCAAAGATAAGATGCATTCTCATCTATAATATGAACTACTGCAAATTTTATACTTAAATCTTCTCTTTTAATATTCAAATTTAAAGAGCTATTAACATCAGTTACTGATATCTTTACTGAGTTTATAATATTATCATCATACACATAACCCTTTGTAATAGCAAAAGAAGAGATATTTGCATCTTTTAACTTATTTAAAGTATTTAAATACCAATTGATTATAATCTCTTTTGTATTTTGCGGCAGATAACTATCACTAGAGTTATTATCAAAAATAATAAATTCATGGGAAATATTAAAATCATTTTTAGAAGTTATTACATCATTCATATTTAAACTGCCATAATAAAATAAAGCTTTACCATTTAAAGAGTAAAATGTTAAATTTGTATCACTATCATTAACCTCAGCATTTGTTAAATTATATTCAAAAGGGCTTATAGGCTTTGAGATATTTCTATCAAAATTTACATAAATTTTAATAAGCGCACTTCCATTATTATCAGTAGTAAAATTACTTTTATCTACACTAAAATTGATATCTGAGTTGTTATAAATTCTTAAAAACACTTTATATATAACATTTTTTGATAAAGTTTGATTATGTCTAAATATAAATGGAGTTAAGTTTACATCCACATCTTTAGCAAAACATTTTGTATTATAATTTGTAGTGGTTTTATTATTTTTGTTTTGTGCAGTAATATTTAAATCAATTGTAGAATAAATACTTAAATTACTATCAAGATATGTAAAATTATCATCAAAATTGCTTATATTTGCTTCTACTTTAAAATGATGAGGTATAAATTTTAAAGTTTTAGTAACTGGAGTTATTAATCTTTTATCATCAGAAGTATCATCTTCATCCACTTTTGCAAATTCGCTTCCATTTATTTCTTTTATAGTAATATTTAAATCTCCAACTTCATTATATGTAAAAGTTGCATTAGTTTCACCATCTTTAAAATTTTTACCATTTGTTAAGTTTAATTCTCCATCATTACACCCATCTTTTGTAATTTTATATTCAAAAGTAACACTTTTTTTAAAAGTTTCATTATAATCTTTTGAGAGACTATTATTATAATCCAATGCTTGAATAGTTAAATTAAATTCATCCCCAGCTTTTATCTTAGGTGGAATATTTGTTATATTAAACCTATCTGGTCTAATTGCAAAATTATCACTTGAATTTGTTTCATTATACTCATTTAAGGGACAATGCTTATATGCAAAAGCCCATCTTATATTAACTCTTGCATCTTTAATAGCTCTATTTATGTTAAAAGTAACATTTTTTTCTCTCTCACCACTCCAGTGAGTCTCATTCCAATCACCACTAAAATTATCACTAATTACTCTGCTACAAACTGTCCCAAAAAAAGGTTTTAAGGCACTACCATCTTCACTTAAAGATGCAAGTTTAATATTAAATTTTTTACTTACAATTTTTGTTTTTATATTTTTTGTTGTAATATTCTCATCTTCATCCCAAGCATCAAAACTTCCTGTACTAACAATACAATGAGGAATAAATATAGCTTCATCCCAAGAGATATCATCAAGCTCATTAATATACACATAATCGTTATAAACTACTACAGAGATATTATCATCTTTACTTATTTTGCCATTATACGTAAAAAATACATTCTCAACATCTCCATTATTACTTGGTATATACCATTTTTTAACCAAATTATCATTTACATATAAACTAACATAATCAAGATTATCTTGATAAACATCTCTTACTCTAGTAAGATTTATATCCATACTGCTTATATCACAATTAAACTTAAAGCTATATTTAACACCTCTTGAAGCTACAGGAGAGTCAGGATACAAAAAAGGAATAGCATTATCATCACTTAAATCATCATAATAATCCTCATCATCATCACTATCACCTATATGAAATCTCTCGTCAAAATTTATTGTATTTTCATTATTAACACTAAATAACCTATAAGCAGAAAAATAAAAATCATCATTATCTGCATTTCTTCTATTACATGACACTTCTATATCTCTTCTATAACAACTCCCTCTAACTGCAACAGTATGATATCCAGCAGACAAACTAACTGGAGAATCAAAAATAATTATATTTGAGCCATCAGCACCAGTTCCAACCAAATTGCCATCAATATATACTTTTATATTTGAATCACTCTCAATACCATTTGCATTTACTAATTCAACCCCTGTAATTAAAGAATCTTTACTTAAATAAAAATTACTTGGATAATCTAAATACATAAAATAAGTTCTTGAGCTAAACCAAAATGATTTTTTATAACTCAAAGGCTCAGGAGGAATATAATTATCAAAATAATTATCCCCTACATGTATATGCCCTCTTATAAAGATATCTGCATTTAAAAAAACAAAAAGCATTAAACATATAAATAATTTCATTAATTATCCCAAAATTATTCCAAATAAAAGCAATATCATCCCAAAAATAATAGGCAATATTATTTTTAATCTCCCCTCAGATTTTTTATAAATAAAATAATAAATATACAAAATAAATAAATGAAAAATTACAAAAAATACATACTTGCCAAAATAATTTAAACCCTTAATCAAAACAACATCAATTTTATAAATACCAATAAAACCTAAAACAATCCCTATAATTAATCCTATATATTTCATTTAACATACTTTTTAATGTTATTTATTACTTTTTTCAAAATTTCAATATTTTCTACATCTTTTTCATTTAGGGGCAACCCATAAAGCATATTAAGCTCACTTTTATAATCTTCTAAATTTGCTAGCCATTTCTCTAAACTATTTAAATGAATCTTTAATTTATCCAATT
>JALVAK010000068.1 GCA_027011225.1 Nautiliaceae bacterium
ACTTAAAGAGATTTTTAATATATGCAACTGCGATATAAACATACACGGACATACACATTCCTATTGTGTAAATGACAAAAGATGCATTAACGCCTGTTTGGAAGTAAATGATTTTGTGCCGATAGAAGAAAGGTAGTTGCTTCAACTATTTAACACAACCACCTTTCAAAAATTTATTGTATAGTAACTTTATTCACAACTTTCGTTTTCAGGGTTACAATAATAACAATCCTCGCAATCATAATCATATAATTCATTATTTAAATAATTCCATGCATCTTCATAACATTCAAAGTATTTATAATAACCATTATAACCGCCATTGTTTTGTAAAATCCTAGAACAATCTTCTTCATGTACTCTTGCTCTTTTTACATTATCATTAATATACACTACTATCATTTTTAAATCTCCTAATTACTTTGATTTTATATACATAAATTAAAATGGTTCATATCCGCAATTTGGGCACCAAACTAAATTTTCTTCTCTTACATATGGAACTCCACAATTTGGACATCTGCCTCCAGTGTAACTATACTCATCACTATCTTCAATTTCTTCATCTAGTTCTTCTGCACAATTACTACAATAAACCCCATCTTCAAAATATCTAGAAGGTGTAATGCACCATTCATGTAAAGGAGCATCACATTTTTCACAATACACTAAATCTTCAAAATCAATCAATTCTCCACATTCCTCACATCTAAGTCTTCTTTTAGCCACTGATAAGTCCTTTTTGTGGTTTATATACAGTTATGATATAATCATTTTCGAATACAACTACCAAACCTTTAGAGTCAAAAAGCTTTAACAATTTACTTTTTAAAGCAGGATATTTTTCAATCAGCTTTTTGATCTCTTTTCTACCCAACACAACCTTATCTTTTACAAATCTACCATAATCTAATGTCAGTTCAACCATGTCTTTTGTTATACCTCTTTGATTCATTCTAGCTAAAGCATGTTTGGTAAATTGAAGCATTTTAAACTCCTTATATCTATTTAAACAATAAAATATTAATACATTTTTTCTAGATTGTCAAGTAAATTATCCATTAAATTTAAGATAGTAATCATTATTGACAAATATATTAAAAATATGATATTATTAAAACAAAAAGGACTGTAAATGGAAATTAAGATCTCTAACTTATATGATAGATTTAATTTTTTTTCTTATTCAACATTTCAAAAATATAAAAATGATAAATGTGAAAATAAACCTTTATTTGGGTGTAAAAAAGATTTATACACATATTTAGAAAATATGTACAAATTAGAATTTCTTAGCAGAAAAAAATTATTTAAAATTTTTGATGAAATAGATTTTTTGATGTTATCATTGGTTTCAGATGAAAAAAATGCAAATGATATATCAAATTTCTCATTAAATATATTGAATAATTTAATAGAAAAAAATAATCTTATTAATATATTTGATATAAATCGATTTACTATTGGAAAAAATATTTCGGAAGATAAAAAACTAAAATTATTTTTACAAATTTCGAACAAACTTAATAATCTCAAAATGAAAAATGAATGGTCAGAATTTGATGAATTTGTATTATTTCAAATAATAAACAATTTAAAAAGATTTTATACAATTTGCGATTATTATAATAATATTTTTGATATTGCTAATCTTTCAACAAATACTTTAACTATTTTTCCAAACAATGAAGATTTAAAAACTAAATTAATATTTAATTTAAAAAATAAAAAATTAGAAATATATGAAGAAGAAAATATTAACACTAAATTAGTTAGAGCTAAACTCAAAGAACCCAAATGGATACTAAAAATAGATAGTAAAAATGAAAAGTATTCTTATATGGATCATAAATTTAATTTTTTAACTATTGAGCTTAACAATAAAAAAATATTTTATAATGGCTTCCAAATATTAGGAAGTGAAACAATATTTAATCAAAATAAAACAAATAAAAAATATCAAGCTCGGATAATTAAAAAGCTATAGAAAGATTTTTTTCTTTCAATGCTTAAGAACCATATTATTTAGCAAGAGCTTAAAAACAAAAATAGTAAAAAGTATAATTGTTAGATAATGTTATTAGAGATGTACTTTCAATAAAATTTTGGAATTATATTTCCTTTCCATTTTTATAAATAGTTTTTTTTATTTTTCCATCTTTTGTTTTATATTCCGCTTCTGTATATATTTCTCCTGTTTTTTCATCTTTATAATCTCTGAAGATAGTATATCCATCTTTTGATTTATATTCTTTTATAAGCACTTTTGCCATTCTTAAGCCCTTTTTTGATATTATAACAAATCAGTAAGAAAGGAACTAATATGGGAGTATTAAATGCAATAAAAGATTACTTAACAAATAAAACATGTCCTAAATGTGGAAGCAAAAATACTTTAAAAATAAAAAAATCTTCACCTATCGGAACATCGACAGGAACTATAGGAATATCAATTTCTTTTATTACTAAAAATGAATATTACGAATTCAAATGTAAAGATTGTGGATACGAATGGATTGATTCAATAGAAGAAATAGATAAAATTGATATAACTATAAGTAAAAAATAGTTTATTAGGAGAATACTTGCTTTTTTAAATAAAAAATGTTTAATTACTTAACATAATACATCTTCTCCCAAAACACCTTCCCTTTTAAGACCGAAAAATCATCTCTCATTAATTGCACTCTGTTTTAAGAATACACAACATATATACCAATATCAGTATATTAATCTGTTTACAGATTAAAACCTCTAC
>JALVAK010000069.1 GCA_027011225.1 Nautiliaceae bacterium
TAATAGCTATGATTATTTTTCTCAAATAGTTGCAAATAAAGAAGAGAAAATAAATACATGGGCTATATTTTGGTATGCGAGTGTATATTTAAAAGATGGTTTATCTTTACATCCAAAAGAAAGTTTTGTAAAAAATATTGGACATGATGGAGGGGGAATACATTGTGGAAAGACCTCTGTTTTTGATGTAGAATTAACTAAAAAATATCCAGTTAAGTTTACAACAAAAATAGAAGAAAATAAAGAAGCAAGGAAAAGGTTTGAAAAGTATTTTAATAGTATTAAGTCACCATTGTATAGGAGAATACCTATAAAAATATTGCAAGTTTTTGGTTTATATGAAATAACGAGAACTATTTACAGAAAAATAAAAGGCAAACAATGAAAAGACTATTAAAACGACTAATAAATAGACCAAATTGGCATAATTTAAGAAATTTAGAACCCGTCTCAAAAATATTTGCACTTGATAGAGGAACACCGATTGATAGGGTTTATATAGAAGATTTTTTAAGCAAACATAGGGATATAATCAAAGGTGTAGTTTGTGAAAGAGCGGATAATTATTATTCTAAAAAATTTGGAAATAATGTAAAAAAATATGAGATACTCCATTATACAGATGATAATCCAAATGCTACTATAATTGGTGATTTAAGCGATATTTCTACAATACCGCAAAATAAAATAGATTGTTTTATTTTAACTCAAA
Source organism: Nautiliaceae bacterium (assembly GCA_027011225.1). Taxonomy (GTDB): domain Bacteria; phylum Campylobacterota; class Campylobacteria; order Campylobacterales; family Nautiliaceae; genus JALTBU01. The sequence goes on from JALVAK010000069.1 coordinate 713, forward strand.
CTTTAAATTTTTTTTACGATTTTAAAAGTGCTATCAGAGGACTTCATTATATGTTAAATGGGGGGGTGTTGCGCTTGTTACAGTTAGTGGAATTAGTCAAATTAGTAGATATGATTATGAGAGATGGGGAGATTATTGGAGATTTACAGATATAAGTATAAAAAAGGCTTTTGAAGAAGTTTTTGGAAAAGGAAATGTTGAAGTAGAAGTTTATGGAAATGTTTTGAGTGCTACTGCGTTCTTACAAGGGATAAGCGCAGAAGAGTTAACAAAAGAGGAGCTTTTTATAAAGATAATGATTATCAGGTAACAATTTGTATAAAGGCGGTTAAAAAATGAAAAATTTACTAAAAGACACAATTAGACCACTTTATCATTATATAAAAAATAAAAATTTAAGAGAATTTTATAAGCTATATGATAAATGGGGGGGGGTATGAAAGGTATGTTGAGGTTAAAGATGTTAAGTTTTTATCATACTCTTTTGATATACCAGATTTGCCAAGTTTTATTTGGCAATTTAAAGAGCTTTTTGTGGATGAGCTTTATAGATTTGAAGCAAGTTCAAAAGAGCCAATTATTTATGATTGTGGAGCAAATATAGGGATGAGTTGTCTGTATTTTAAAAAACTTTACCCAAAAGCTAAAATAAAAGCTTTTGAAGCAGATCCAAAAATAGCAAAAGTTTTAGAAAATAATTTAGCTAAAAACAATGTTTTAGATGGAATTAAGATTATAAATAGTGCAGTTTGGATAGATAATAAAGGGCTTGAATTTTCAAGTGAAGGTGCAGATGGTGGAAGTATATATGGAAATGAAAATAAAATAAAAGTTAGCTCAATTAGATTAAAAAATTTTTTAGAAAGTGAAGAAAAAGTTGATATGCTAAAAATTGATATTGAAGGCGCTGAATATGAGGTGCTAAAAGATTGTCAAAATAACTTAGATAATGTTGAGAATTTATTTGTAGAATATCACAGTTGGAATAATAATGATCAAAAATTAAGTGAGATTTTAAGTATTTTTGAAAAAAATCAATTTAGATATTATATTG
>JALVAK010000070.1 GCA_027011225.1 Nautiliaceae bacterium
AATTCGTCTTTTAATTTTTCTATCTTCTCTTCAAGTAGTATTATTTCACTTTCTAATTTTCTTTTTTTATTTATTATTTTCTTTTTTGCTTTTATCCTTGCTGTATTTTCACTAATCATTTTTTCTTACTTTTTTCAAAATTATAAATCATTTTTTAGCTTAAATTTAAGTTCTAAAAATTTTTTCACTTTTTTTGTAGTTTTTTTTGGGAGAGAATTATTAAAAGGGAGGGTGAGTTTTATTTATCCTGGTGCGGTTTGTGTTTATTTTCTGGTTTTACTAATAGTGCAAATACAAACATTCCTGTTGCTATTATTGCTAATGCTATATAAATTTCAATCATTGTCAGCTCCTTTTTCTATTGCCATTATACCACCTGCATATGCCATAACTACTATGTAAGTTACTATTATTGCCAATAAAGAAGCAGGAATATTTCCTGTATTTTTATTAAAAAGTCCATACACTATACTTAAAGCTCCTACTGAATTTCCAAAGGTTATAAAATCTTTTCCAAGCTCTTTTAAAGTTTCTTTTTTCATATCACCCCCTCTTCTTTTAGCCTGATTAAATCCTCCCTTAATTCAAGCCATAATTCTTTATTTTTTTCGGCTAATTGTTTTAAACATACTCCATCGTTAACTAACTGCTGATAAATAGGGCTGTTCTGTGCTATTTTTAGCCAAGTATCATATAATTTTGCACTCTCAACCGCGTTAAAGTCTTTTATTTTTTGCTCATCCCAGCCATAAACTAATCCTTCCTTATCCAATCCAAGCCAATACTTAACTCCGTCTATTTTTTTAAATCCCCAAAATTTTCCGTTTCCGCTATAATTTTGTCTGAGCAAAGCTACAAATGCTTTACGATTGTTAAAATAATTCTCTTGTATTCTGTTATCAGTCTGTATGTTTTTAGGATTTGGGCGGATATAAAAATGCAAATGCGTAACTTTCCGCCCTGTCTTTATTTCTTCGTAATCAAATAAAATGTCTGTGTGTTCTGCAAGCTCGGCTTTGGCTTTTTCAAGTATTCTTTTTTTTAGCATTCCATATACATAACTTCTTGGTATTTCAAGCATTTGCCTAAATTCATCTAAAGTAATTATTTTTTCTGCCTTTCTCCCCTGTCGCGAATACATTTCAAGCCAGTCTTTCAAAATTTCATAAAGTCTTATTACATAAGAGCTTCTTAAAGATAAAATATTTTCAAGCCTGTATTTAAGATACTTCTCTTTTACTTCAAGCAAAAAGGGTCTTAATGGTGGATAAATCATAAATCTAACTTCACCATCGTTATATATTGCACCGCTAACCCAGTTTGCTTTTAAAATAGAGTTTTTATCGTCTCCAAGAGGTATGGTAAGAGGATTTTTTAATAAATCATTTAAGGCTTCATCTATAAGTTCATAAATTCTTTTGGTTTTTTGTCCTGTAAGTTCTTTAAAATCTTTCACCTTTACCACATATTCTTCATTTACATCATCGCTTCTTTTTAAATTGCTGATAACTACGCTTATAAACTTAATAGCTAACGGACTTAATTTATATCTTGCTTTTACGATGGCTTCACTTTTTTTAACTTCCAAATTTCCGTCTGCTATGACTATTTTAGCCATTTAATAGCCTTTTTGTGTAAGTATAACATAAAAAAATAACAAGTTATCATTGTAATGTTATTTTTCGCCCCACTTTTGTTATTTTTTAGACCCCACTTTTGTTATTTTTCGCCCCACTTTTGTTATTTTTCGCCCCACTTTTGTTATTTTTAAATCATAAAAAATCCCTAAATTTCGGGCTTTTCAACTCCCTACACTATACATATTACAAGATATTATATAGACACTATACGCACGTGAGAGAGTTTTTTTAATTAAACTTTTATTTTTAGTTCTATGATTACCAGCATAAGTTTTTTTGATTTTCGGAAGCGTATTTTGAATTTATTAAAAGGGAAGATGTTTTTATATCTTTTTTCGCTTCTAAAACGGCTTATAAGAAAATTTTTTGGTTTTTGAATACTTAGATAGTCTAAAAAAAAAATCGCTTAAAACGGCTCTAATCGTTAAATTTTGATATATTTTATCTACCAAATACAAAACTCTCCGCTAATTCCTGTATTTTAAATTCTCTTAAAGCCTCACTTCCTCTTTTTTCAAACTCTTTAACCCAGTAATCTAAATTATAATCTTCCCAAAACCTTTTAGCAGTTCTAAAATTAACTTTTGCTAATTTAGATAGCTTATAAGCATTAATATGCTCTAATTCGCTCTTAAAAAGCCCTGTGTAATAATTTTCAAGCGTTTGGTATATTTGTATATCTTTTTTAGCTTTTTTGCGTTTATGAGCTTCTATTGCACTATTTTGCTTATTTTCTATATCCATTCTATATGTAAGTTCATATCTTGTTAAATCATCAATACTGATAACTTTTGTTTTAGTTCCTTTTTCAACTCCAACTTTTAAAAGTTTTTCATACTCATCTTTTGGTATTTTTAAATAGACAAAATCTTTGTAAGTCTCTTTTTTCATTAAAACTCCTTTTATTGTATTCTGTTAACATATTGTAACATACCATTAATATGAAAACACACTAATTGTGTTATAATTTTACAAAAAGGATTTGTTATGACTTTTGATAAAGTTAGAACCAATGTTTATTTGGATAAAAATTTAAAAGATCAGGCAAAAGAATTTTTTAAACAATATGGG
>JALVAK010000071.1 GCA_027011225.1 Nautiliaceae bacterium
CCAAATCTACCAGATGCAACTTGGCGGATTTTACTTTGTTTAATAGTTTTGTTTCTAACTCTATCTTCTCCACCTTCACCAGAATTACTTTTAGCTCCAAGTCTATTCATAGCCTCAGCTATTGCCTCATGAGCTTCTTTACTTAGTGCTCCTATACTCATAGCAGCACCGATAAATCTTTTTATTATATTTTCTTTTGGCTCTACTTTTTCAATAGGGATAGGAGCTCTATCAGATTTAATATCAAGTAAATCTCTAATATAAGTAGGGCGTCTATTTTCTATAAGTTTTTTAAATGCTTCGTATGCTTCTTTGCTTCCATCTTCTACCATTTTTGTAAATGCTTTTACAACAGGTGGAGTTACTTCGTGATATTCTTCGTTTCTTCTAAACTTATAAACTCCCCCAGCTGGAATTTTTTCTTCTGCAAAAGCTACTTGATGTTTTTTATTAATTCTCTCTTCAATATCTTTATAAGTTAGTCCTGGAATTAATGCTTTGCTTCCAATAAAACATTCACTTTGGATTTCTCTGCTTAGGCCTAAAATATCAAATAATGCTGAATTTCTATAGCTTGCAATTGTAGAGATACCCATTTTTGACATAATTTTTAAGATACCTTTATTTAAAGCTGAGTGCACATTAAATAGTGCTTCATCTCTGCTTATACCTTCTTCATCGCAAATTTCACACGCTGTTTTGAATAAAAGATATGGATAAATAGCAGTTGCTCCATAAGCAATCATTACAGCCGCGTCATGAGGATTTATAACTTCCCCTGTAACAGCTACTATACTAGTTAAGTGTCTTACTTTATTATCAAGAAGTTTTTTATGAAGTCTTCCAATAACCATTGCCATTGGAAGAAGTTTATGCTCTTTATCTAGCTTTTCATCATTTAAGAAAATAATTCTTACTCCATTTTCTTTTACATCTTTTACAATTTCATCTGTTAATCTCTCAAGAGATTCTTTTAGATTTTCTTTAAAATTAGTATAGTAAGTTTTGTTTTTGTAATCACTCTCAAATCTTGGAGAATTCTCATCTCCAAAGCTTTTTAACACTTCATATTTTGTTTGAGTAAGAATTGGCGAAGTTGTTTTTAGTCTTTTTGCATGCTCTGGTGATTCGTCTAAGATATTATGAATTTCTCCAAATCCAGTATTAAGACTCATTACAACTTTTTCTCTAAGTGGGTCAATTGGAGGATTAGTAACTTGTGCAAATTTTTGCCTAAAGAAATCATTAAAGCTTCTAAATGGATAATCACTAAATGCTGCAAGTGGAGTATCATCTCCCATAGAGCCAGTTGGCTCTTTTCCTTCTTTCATCATAGGTTTTATCATTAAATCTATTACTTCTTTTGTAATTCCGGCATATCTTTGTTTTGGAATTAGCTCTTTTACATCTATTTTATCATCAATTGAATATGGATTTTCTATATATTCTTGTAGATAAATCATATTTTCATTTAGCCATTTTGTATAAGGATTGCTAGATTTCAAATAATCATCAATATCTTTATTTTTTAATACTACTCCAAATTTTGTATCAACTCCAATCATTTGACCAGATTGAAGTTTGCCTCTTTCTTTAATATCTTCTTCAGGAATATCAAGTACTCCATATTCACTAGCTATGAGTATTTTATCATCTTTTGTAATTATATATTTTGCTGGTCTTAGACCATTTCTATCAAGCACTACTGCAATATATCTGCCATCACTTACACTAACAGCTGCTGGTCCATCCCATGCTTCAAATCTAGTTGAAAAGTATTCATAAAAGGCTTTAAGCTCACTATCAAGATATGGAGCATTTTGCCAAGGCATTGGAATTAGCGCTCTAATTGCTTTAAAAAAGTCCATTCCATTCATAATTAAAAATTCTATCATTCTATCAAGAGAGCTACTATCACTCTCATCAAATCTAACAATTGGCAAAAGTCTTTGTAATTCTTCATCAGAGTATACAGGAGATTTAATACTCTCAGATTTAATTAATGTATTTATTCTATTTGCTTGAATTGAATTAATCTCACCATTGTGAGCTATAAATCTAAACGGCTGAGCTAGTCTCCACTCAGGCAGAGTATTTGTAGAAAATCTTTGATGAAAAAGTGCAAAGTATACTTCAAAATCTTTATCATTTAAATCTGGGTAAAATTCTTTAATATGATTTGGCATAAGTAGACCTTTGTAGGCTACTTTTTTAGAAGAAAATGTTGGAATATAAAAATCTTTATCATCAATTGCATTTTCAATTTCTTTTCTTGTAAGGTATAAAAGTTCTTCAAATCTCTTAACTGCAATTATTGAATTTGGGACAATAAATAAATGATAAATTTTTGGCATAGTTTTTAGAGCAAATTCTCCAAGAGCATTTGTATTTACAGGCACTTCTCTCCAAAATAGAGCTTTTAAGTCATTTTTTGCTAAATATTCTTCTACTATCTTTTTGTGATTTTCATCTTTTAAAAAAATAACTCCAATTCCATATTTTTCTGGTAAATCATATCCATGTTTTTTTGCTACTTTTCTAAAAAATTTATCAGGCATTGAAAAAAGAAGCCCACTTCCATCACCACTTTTACCATCAGCTGCTATTGCTCCTCTGTGCATCATTCTCTCAAGCGCAGTTATGGCATCTTCTACCATTTTATGAGAGCTTCTTCCTTTAATATCTGCTATAACTCCAAAACCGCAATTATCTTTAAATTCTAACATACTATTCCTTTAAGAGCTTATTAATCCTATTTTCAAATTATATCAAAATATGTTTTACTTATTGTTAACTTTTCGTTTATACTTCTTTTTAATATATTTTAGGGAAAAATGTTTAATTGCAAAAAACAAAAAATATTGATAATATTTTACTAAACTAAAAAGGAGATAGAATGAAAAAGCTTTTATCAATTGCACTTTTATCAACTCTTGGTTTTAGTGCAAATTTACTTAAGCCATATTTTAGTTATATCGATTATTCAAACGAATCTATTAAAGACGAAGCTTATAATGGGGGAATTTATTTTAGTTATTTTAAAGAACCTTTTAAATTAGAAGCTGATTTTACGAATTTAAATATTTCTTATAAAGATAATACACCAGATTATAATGAAAATGATGTAACTTTAGTTGGTAATTATTTTTTTGAAAACTTTAAAGTAAAACTTGGTATTAGAAATATGTTTATTGACCAAGATAATAATAATGACTCTTATGATAAAGTGCTATTTGGAGGAATTTTATATTCCAAACATCTAGATTATAATATGGGAGTTGATTATTATTACTCTGATTATGATAATTTTCATGTAAATCAAATTACACCTCACTTTGGAGTTTATTGTGGGGATTATAATTCATATATGGGCTCATTTTATATGTCTCTTGATTTAAATTTTATTTATCTCTCAAGAAAAGTTGTAACTAATAAAGATAGATATATAAATGCAGATTTATCTATAACAAATCATCAAGGTCCTTTTAGTACCACTATAAGAGCATCTGTTGGTAAGAATGCTTATAAAGTTGCTAATGGAGGATTTATTGCATACAATTTAAAAGAAGAATATAAAAATAGTGTTGGTTTGGATGTGGCTTATTCTTTAAATAAGGATACTTCATTAAAAGTTAGCTATACAAGAAATAATTTTAAAGAAAATAACCAAAATGTATTTTCAAATGTGTTTGCAGGAAGTTTAGTTTTTAATTTTTAATGAGAGGATTTGTATTAAGTACAGCTAGAGTTAGAGATGAAGATTTAATTGTTAGGATTTTAACAAAAGATGAGGTATTAACTCTTTATAGGTTTTATGGAGCTAGGCATTCATATATTAATGTAGGATATCATATAGATTTTGTGGTAGAGGAGAGTGCAAAAGCTACTATAAAAAGACTTAGAAATGTAATACAACTTCCTTTTCCTTTTCTTCTTGATTTTCAAAAAATGCTTAATTTTAAAATATTTGTTGGGCTTCTTAATAAACATTTAAGTGATGTTACAAAAATTGATGAATTTTATTATAATTTATTAGTCGATATTACTAAAAATATGCAAAATAGAGAGCCTAAGAGACTTTTAATTGAGAGTTATGTAAAGCTTCTTGAAAAAGAAGGAAGGCTGCATAAAGAGTTTGAGTGTTTTTTGTGTGAAAGAGAGATTGAAGGAAAAGTGGCATTAGCTAGGGCATTTTTGCCTGCACATGAGAGATGTATTTATGAAAAAGGATTTGCAAAAGAAAAAATAAAAGATTTATTTGAAAATAAAAAAACTTTACTTTTTAGTGATGAAGAAATAGATAGACTATGGAAAATTATGAATCTTGGAATGTAATGATTGGTAGATGGGAGAATGAGGGAAGAGAAGTTGGAAGTTTTGAGTAAAGGGGTGAGATGAGAGTATTAATAGTCGGTGCCGGTATTGTAGGCATGACATTAGCTTATGAGTGGATAGAAAAAAATCCAAATGATGAAGTAATAATCATTGATAAAGAGCCACATGAAGCATTTCATGCAAGTGGCAAAAATAGTGGAATTTTGCATGCCGGGTTTTATTATAATACTGATTCTCTAAAGGCAAAACTTACAGCTGATGGTAATAAATTAATGAAAGAGTTTTGTAAAGAAAAAGGCATTAAAATAAATGAAACTGGAAAACTTGTAGTAGCAAAAAATGAAGAGGAAGTAGAAGTACTTAGAGAGCTTGAGAGAAGAAGCAAGGCAAATAATGCAGGTGCGTACTTAATCACAGAAGAAGAAGCAAAGAAAATAGACCCTAATGCAAAAACTTATAAATATGCTTTGTATTCTCCAAATACTGCTTCAGTTAATCCAAAAGAAGTTTGCAAAGTATTAAGAGAAGATTTAGAAAATAAAGGAGTTAAGTTTATTTTTAATATGCCGTTTGAAAAGTATAAAGAGAGTTATGATTATTTAATAAATGCAGCAGGGTTATATGCAGATAAAATAGCTCATCAATTTGGTGTAGGAGAGAATTATACAATGCTTCCATTTAAGGGTCTTTATTTGAAATATTTAGGTGAAGATAAAATAAAAACTCAAATCTATCCAGTTCCAAATATAAAAAATCCATTTTTAGGAGTTCACTTTACATTAATGGCTGATAATACTATAAAAATTGGACCTACTGCAATTCCAGCTTTTTGGAGAGAGCATTACAGGGGGTTAAATAGATTTAATTTTAAAGAGATGATTGAGATTTTAGGAATTGAAGCTAAAATGTTTATTAAGCATAAGTGGTTTAGAGATTTAGCATTTTATGAAATGAGATATTATATTCCAAAAAATTTAATAAATGAAGCTAAAAAATTAGTTTATAGGTTAAGAGGAGAGTTTAAACCATATCCTCCTGGAATTAGAGCTCAGCTTGTAGATTTAAATAATTTAAGTTTAGTAATGGATTTTTTAGTAGAGAAAAAAGAAAATCAAATTCATATACTAAATGCGGTAAGCCCAGCATTTACAGCAAGTTTTGCTTTTGCTAGGTATGTTTTAGGAGATAAAAATGAAGAAAATAGCAATAATAGTTAAAGATAATGAAGTTAGTGAGTATCCGGGAGATTTATTAATAGATGATAAAGTTATAAAAAGTAATAATTTAGAATTTGAATGTCAAATTCATAATATAAATTTAGTTATAGGAAAATATCTCCCAAGCGGGCTGATTAAAAAGTTAAGAGATAGAGGCATTACATTTCTTAAAATAAATTCATTAGATGACTTAAAAGAGATTAATTTAGATATAATATTACCAAGTGAATTTAAAAATAAAAGAGGATGGAAGTGCGGAAAAAAAGGATTTTAGATGGAGAAGTTAAATAAAGCGATTGAAAAAATAAAAAATTCAAAAGAATTAAACGATGTTGAAAAAGCAACCGTTATTGAGCATTTAAAAGAGTGGTATAATGAGAAAAAATCTATAGCTTTTTTAGAAGAAAAAATCGAAGAAATTTGGGAGAAAGTATTACCAATATTAAATGAGGTTGGGCTAATTTAAGGTATTTAGGATGAAAATAGGGGGAATTTTATTATTATTTTCATTTTTAAATGCTTATTATGTTGCTGCTATTAAACCGATTTACTATCAAAAGATGACAAATTTAGGAGTTCAGTGCAATAAATACAAAGATAAGTATATATGCAGTGAAAGTGAGGATAAAGCTCAGATAAAAAGATTTGTGCATTTTGCAAAACAAAATGGTATCAAAGCAGATATTTATAATTTGCTTAGTAAAGATTTGATAAATGTTTATAGTATCCAGATTGCATCTTCAAAAAATTTGCATTCAATAGAGAAGTTATTTAGTAAGTATAAGTCATTTCCTTATGCTCGTATTGAAAAAATAGGAAGTTATTATACCCTAAGAGTAGGTGCAGCCTCTAATAAAAATAGTTTAAAACCTTTGTTAAAACAATGTAGAGGAGGTTTTTTAAGAAAAGCAGATATTAAATTAAATAGAATAATAAAAGCAAACTTTTTATTTAGAAAATTTAATATTTCTACTAAAAATTTAGAAGGTAATGTTAAATCAAGTAAAAATTACAAAAAAGCTTGTGATGTTTATACGATTTTATCTATTGTAAAAGATAATTTAAGATATAAAAAATTAAGAAATGAAGCGTGTTATAAGTATCATATTAGCAATTTTAAAAAAGTATATAACGAATTTAATAAAATAGAAGAGCTAGAGAGTGCATTAAAATATAAATATTCAATTAAAAATCTAATAGAATTAAATTATCTTAAAGCTAAAAACTTTCAAAATGTGGATATAAATTTCATAAATTCTTTAGATATAAATAAATTAAAAGATAAAGAGTATGCAAAATATTTAAAAACTCTTTTATTTGCAGGAGAGATTAAAAAAATAGAAGAAGTTTGCTCATTAAAAAAGATAAATACGTGCAGTGATATTTATCTTTTTTTAAATAAAATGAAAACTAACGATAAAGATATATTGCGTTTGTTAAAAAATATTAAAAAAATTGAAAATGCTTTAAAAAGAAATGATTATCTTGTTGCAAATGAAGAAATTTCATCGCTTAGAAATATAAATCCTCATAGTGAGTTTTCTTATTTTTATTTTGCACTATTTAACAAAGACAATTTAAATAAAAATGCACTTTTAAAATATAAACATTTTGCTAATCTTGTATCTTCTTTTAGAAAAGAGCAATATATATCTGAAGTAAGAAAATGCCTTGAGGAAAATAATTTAAAATGTGCAAGAGATAAAGTTGTTACTTTAATAAATAGTTATCCTAATGATTTTAATATCTATCTTTTAGCAGGAGATGTTTATGAAAAAAGCAAATCATATTTAGCTAATTTTTATTATCATAAGGCTTATTTGTTAAATAAAAAAAGCTTTTTTTTGCATTTATTGCAAACTAAAAACTATAAAAGATTAAATAACTATTTAAAAGAATTAAAAAATTATCCATATATTCTCTCTAAAGTATATTTACATAAAGCTAATAAGCTTTATAATAGTAAAAATTATAAAGATGCATTAATATTTGCTAAAAAGTCTTATGATGTTTTTCCTTCTATGCAAAGCTCTTTACTTTTAGGAGAGTTATATTTTAAGCTTGGTGATTATAAAATGTGTGTGAAGTATTTAAAAGGTTTTAATGATGAGAGGGTTTTTTATTATTTAGGAGTTAGTTATTATAAATTAGGCAATAAGAAAAAGGCTAATTATTATTTTAATAAATTATCAAAAAATAAAGAGTTTAAATCAAAGTTAATTAAAGTTTATTTAGAAATGGGAGAGAGGAAAAGAGTAAAAGAGCTTATAGACTCTATTTAATTATAATTGTTTTAATCTCAGTCATTTCTTCAATTGCGTATTTTGGACCCTCTCTTCCAATTCCTGAGAGTTTGATTCCTCCATATGGCTGGATATCAAATCTAAGTGTTGGAATGTCATTAACTATAACTCCTCCTGCTTCAAAATCATCAATTGCTTTTTGCATTAAATCAATTCTATTTGTAAAGATTGAATATTGAAGACCATAAGGTGAATTATTCATTTTTTCAACTGCTTCTTCATAGTTTTTAACTTTTACAAGAGATACAATTGGTGCAAATACTTCTTCACATACAATTTTCATATCATCAGTTACATCAGCTAAAATAGTAGGCTCAAGTATATTTCCTTCTCTTTTACCACCTGCAATAATTCTAGCACCTTCTTTTACTGCGCTTTGAATCCAAGCTTCAGCTCTAATTGCTGCATCTTCATTAATTAATGGTCCCATAAATGTATCTTCTTCAAAAGGATTTCCAACTTTTAATTTAGATGCTTCTTCACCTAGTTTTTGTGCGAATTCTTCATAAATTTTTTCATCTACATAAATTCTTTGAAGGCTTATACAAACTTGTCCGCTGTTTGCAAAAGCTCCAATTGCACATCTTTTAGCTGCATGCTCTAAATCAGCACTGCTTTCTACAAAAGTTGCAGCATTACCACCAAGCTCTAGAGTTACTTTTTTTATTCCTGCATTTTGCATAATGCTTTTACCAACTGGAACGCTTCCTGTAAAACTTATAACTCTAGGAATTGGGCTTTTTACAAGTGTGCTTCCGACATCTGCATCTCCATAAACTACGCTTAGAGCATCAGGAATTGCATATTTGCTATCAATAAAGAGTTTTGCAAATGCATATGCAGTATATGGAGCTTCTGGAGTTGGTTTAAGAACTACGCTATTGCCAGAGATTAATGCCGGAGCAATTTTATGAGCTACTAAATTTAAAGGAAAATTAAACGGAGTTATTGCTACAACTACTCCAGCTGGCACTCTTTTATAAAAACTGGTTGTTTTAGCTCCACTAGCAGTGGCGTCAGTTGGAATAGTCTCACCTAAAATATGATAGCCCTCAGCTGCACAGATTTTTAGATTTTCTATACATCTTTGTACTTCTATTTTTGATTGAGAAATCGGTTTAGCTACTTCTAAAGTTATATATTTTGCAAATTCATCTTTTCTCTCTTCAAGCTTTTTAGCTACATCTTCAATCCATGCTATTCTTTGATGAAGAGGAGAATTTTTTGTGTTTTTAAAAGCTTCTTTTGCGGTATTTAGTGCATCAATTGCATCTTCTGGAGTACATTTTACATATTTTGTTTCAGCTTGTTTTGTATATGGGTTTATAACCTCAACAAGCTCTCCGTCAAATTCTTTGCTTCCAATTAATTTTTTGGCAATGAGCTCATTTTTTTTAGATTTTTTAAATAGTTTTGAAAATAGCTCCATTTTTGCTCCTTGAATTTTTAGTAATGATAACAAATTTTTGATAGAATTTCGTAAAAAAGGAAAAAAATGAATGAAGCTAAATATATTTGGATGGATGGAGAGTTTGTTCCTTGGAATGATGCAAAAGTTCATGTCCTAACACATACGCTTCATTATGGAAATGGAGCGTTTGAGGGAACAAGAGCTTATCCAACTAAAAAAGGTCTTGCTATTTTTAGACTGCAAGAGCATACAAAAAGACTTTTAAACTCAGCAAAAATATTAAAACTTGATGTGCCTTTTACTCAAAAAGAGCTTGAAGATGCTCAAATAGAGCTTCTTAGAAAAAATGAATTTAAAGATAATGTATATATAAGACCTCTTGTTTTTTTAGGGTATGGAAAAATGGGGCTTTATCATATTGGAGCACCGGTTCATGTAAGTATTGCGGCTTGGGAGTGGGGAGCTTATCTTGGAGAAGAAGGGCTTGAAAAAGGCATTAGAGTAAAAGTATCTTCAATTGTAAGAAATCCAGTAAAATCTACTTTTGGAAAAGCAAAAGCAGTGGCAAATTATTTAAATTCTCAAATGGCAAAATATGAAGCAATAGAGTGTGGGTATGAAGAAGCATTGATGCTTGATGATGAAGGATTTGTAGCAGAAGGTAGTGGAGAGTGTGTTTTTATTGTAAGAGATGGAGTGTTAATTACTCCTCCAAATGATAATTCACTTGAATCAATAACGCAAGCTACTGTAATTGAATTAGCAAAAGATAGAGGTATTCCGGTTGAGAGAAGAAGAATAACAAGAGATGAAGTTTATATTGCAGATGAAGCATTTTTTACTGGAACTGCAGCAGAAATTACTCCAATAAGAGAAGTTGATGGAAGAGTTATTGGTAATGGAGCAAGAGGTGAGATTACAAAAGAGTTGCAAGATGCATATTTTGATGTAGTGTATGGAAGAGATAAAAATTACGAGCATTATTTAACTTATATTTAAGAAAAGTTAGTTAATGTTTTACAAAAAAGGATTTAAATGCCAGCAGATTTGAATGGATGGAATAATAATAAAAAAGAAAAATTTGAGCCGCCAAAGTTTGAGCCTCCTAAGTTTTTAAAAAATGGAGGAAATGCAATAATTGTTGTTTTGATTGTGTTGTTTTTTCTATTTATGTTTAAACCTTGGGTAATTATTAATGAAGGTGAGGTTGGAATACTCTCAACTACAGGTAAATTTAGCCCAAAACCTTTATATCCGGGGATGCATTTTTATATACCTTTAGTGCAAAAAGTTATTGTAGTAGATACAAAAGTTCATATGATTACTTACAAAAGAAATCAAGAGCTAGGCTCTATGCCAGATAGATATGGTACTATAAAAGTATATCCTGCTATTAATGTTTTAGATGCAAGAGGTCTTCCTATTCAAGTAGAGTTATCGGTTAGTTATAGATTAGACCCTAGCAAAGCTGCATATGTTATGAAAACTTATGGTAAAAACTGGGAAGATAAAATTATCAATCCAATAGTAAGAGATGTAGTAAGAAACGTTATTGGTAAATATCCAGCAGAAGAGATACCTGTAAAAAGAAATGAAATAGCAGCTAAGATAGAAAATGCGATAAGAGAAGAATTAAATAAAATACCAAATAAACCTATAATATTTGAGAGTTTCCAGCTAAGAGATATAATTTTGCCACAAAATATTAAAAGACAAATTGAAAGAGTGCAAATTGCAAAACAAGAGGCTGAGAGAGCAAAATATGAAGTGCTAAAAGCACAGCAAATTGCTCAAAAAGAAGCAGCTATTGCTCAAGGTAAGGCAAATGCCGCAAAAATAGAAGCACAAGGTAAAGCTGAAGCAAAACTTATTGAAGCAAAAGCTCAAGCAAAAGCTAATGAATTAATTTCAAAATCACTTACAACTGAGCTTTTAAAACTTAAACAAATAGAAATTCAAGGTAAATTTAATGAAGCTCTAAAGCAAAATCCAAATGCAAAAGTTTTCTTACTTCCTGGAGGAGTAACTCCAAATATTTGGATGAATGTTGAAAATGAAAAAAA
Source organism: Nautiliaceae bacterium (assembly GCA_027011225.1). Classification (GTDB taxonomy): domain Bacteria; phylum Campylobacterota; class Campylobacteria; order Campylobacterales; family Nautiliaceae; genus JALTBU01. Next base: position 11,330 of record JALVAK010000071.1, read on the forward strand.
GGCTATAAGCAGTGGTAAATAAAATTGATTTTAGTAAAAATAATGGTCTTGTTCCTGTAATAGTGCAAGATGTAGATACTAATGAAGTTTTGATGCTTGCATATATGAATGAAGAGGCTCTTAAAAAAACTATTGAGAGTGGGTATGCTCACTATTTTTCCCGCTCTCGCAATAAATTATGGAAAAAGGGTGAGAGCAGTGGAAATACTCAAGAAGTAAAAGAAATTTTAGTAGATTGTGATAATGATACAATTTTGCTAAAAGTCAAACAAAATGGAGTTGCTTGTCATACAGGTAGAAAGTCATGCTTTTTTACAAATTTAAAGACAAATGAAGTTACTATGGACAAGACACAAGAAATAGAGTATAATTTTATAGATAAGCTTTATCATACTTTGCTTGAGAGGAAAAATGCTGATTCTAAAACTTCGTATGTAGCTTCGCTATATAATAAAGGTGAAAATTCGCTCCTTAAAAAAATTGCTGAAGAGGCTGCGGAGTTTTGTTTTGCAGTAAAAGATAATGATAAAAATGAAATTATTTATGAAGCGGCAGATTTGGCTTTTCATACTTTAATAGCTTTAGCTTATAAAAATATTCATCCTGAAGCTATTTTAGAAGAGCTTAAAAGAAGAGAAGGCATAAGTGGGATAGAAGAGAAAAAAAATAGGAAAAAATAATGCATTTGCCTTATTTTACTATCTTGCATTGGCTAGATATAGCCTTTTTTTTAATTTTATTTATATTTTTAATATTATTATCTCTCAAAGCTGCAAAAAACAGCGTAAAATTATTACTTAGTATGATATTTGCTTCTTTTTTGGTTACATCTTTTGGTGCAATACTTGGTCTTGTAATACTTGAGAAGTATACAAAAAAAGCAAAGCTTATTGATGTAAAACAAAGAAGAGTGCTTATCAATGAAACGTTAGTTTTAAAAGGTAGAGTTAAAAATATAGGTAAGTTTAAAATTAATTATTGCAAACTTGATATTAAGCTTGTAAATAATGGATGGGGCGGAGGTTTTAAAAAGGGAACTTTTTTTAAACCTGGTGGTTTAAATTTATTTGGAAGTAAAGAGAAAAAAAAGCCTAATATAGTAAAAGTTACAAAGTATATAATTACAGATGGACTAAGACCTGGTGAGATTAAAAATTTTACTGCAATAATACCTTATCCTCCATATTTTAAAAATACTTACCTAAATTATAAGCTTTACTGCCATTAATAAAAATAAGGAAAAAAATGACATTTAATGATTTTAATTTAAAAAAAGAGATATTACAAAGACTTCAAGAGATAGGTTTTGAAAAACCATCACCTATTCAAGAAAAAGCAATACCAGTAATTTTAGCTGGACGTGATGTGGTAGCGCAAGCTCAAACGGGTACAGGGAAAACTGCAGCTTTTGGTTTGCCAATTTTAAATAAAATAAAACCAGATGAAAAAGCTTTAATAATTACTCCAACTCGTGAGCTTGCTATTCAAGTTAGTGAAGAGATTTTTAGATTTGGTAAATATCTTGGGATTCATACTGCAACAGTTTATGGAGGAAGCAGTTATAATAGACAAATTAAACATATTCAAAATTCTCAGTTTATTATAGCAACTCCTGGAAGACTTCTAGATTTATTGAAATCAGGAAAAATTGATATAGCTCCAAAATATGTAGTTTTAGATGAAGCAGATGAGATGCTTGATATGGGATTTTTAGATGATATTAAAGAGATATTTAAGTTTGTGCCAAATGATAGACAAACACTTCTTTTTAGTGCAACAATGCCTCAGCCAATTAAAGAGCTTGCAAAAACTATTTTAAAAGAGCCGGAATTTATCACAATTACAAAAAAACAAGTAACAAATGAAAATATAAAAGAATATTTTTATGTAATTGATGAAAATGAGAGAAAAGATGCATTAATTAGGCTTCTTGATTATAAAAATCCTCAAAAATCAATTGTATTTTGTAGAACAAAAAAAGATGTTGATGATATAGCTGATTTTTTATCTGGGGCTGGATTTGATGCAAAAGGGCTTCATGGAGATATGGAGCAAAGAAGAAGAGAAGAGGTTATTAAAGGTTTTAAAAGCGATAAAATTGAAATACTTGTAGCAACAGATGTTGCAGCAAGAGGACTTGATGTAAATAATGTAACTCATGTATTTAATTATCATTTGCCACTTGACCCTGAGAGTTATGTACATAGAATAGGAAGAACTGGAAGAGCTGGAAAAGAAGGGATGGCAATTTCGCTTGTAACTCCTCATGAATTTAGAGCGCTTAATAGAATTCAAAAAATTTCTAAAATTGTTTTAAAAGAGGTGCCAACTCTTGAAGATGTAAAAAGCTCTGAGATTAAAAAAATAATTGAAAAATTATCTACTATAGAGCCAAGTGAAAAAGCAATAGAGATAGTAGAAGAATTACAAAATGAATATGATTTGCTAAGTATTGCTACTAAATTTGCCCATATGTTATTTGAAAAAGAGGTAGATGGCAGGGAAAAAATAGGAAAATCTATAAAAGAAGCTAAAAGACTAATTGAAAGAAGTAAAAAAGATAGCAATAGAGGTAAAAGATATTCAAGAAATAAAAGAGGTAGAAGAAGATAATTATCTTTTAAGTACGTGATTATCTAAAATTACACAACTAAATAATCCTTCAAATACTTTAATTTCATTTAACATCCCTACAACTTTTACTTCAACTTTTCTTTTTTCTTTCATTAATATTTCACCTTCAAATTCAACTACATCTCCAACTTTAACAGGTGCCATAAATTCACAATTACTAGCTCTTACTAATACTACATATGGCTCATTAACACTTGCCATTGCACAAAAATCAGCAGCTCCAAAAGTAAATCCCCCATGAACTAAGCCTTCTTCATCAACTGCCATATCAGGAGTAGTCTCAAGCACAACTTTTGCACCATTTTCTGTTATTTCTACTAATCTTCCAAATTTTGGATTAAATTTTAAATGAGTTTTAAGCTCCATTTATTCTCCTATAAGTTTTTTAGCTATTGTATCTAAATCTTTTTGAATAATTAAAGGATTAAATTTTTTCATAAATGGATGTGTAATTTTGAAATAACTCTCATCAAATAAATTAATTGCCCAAATATAATTTAAATTTTGTGAATCTAGAAAATATTTATTTAGCAAAAAATCATTAATCATTCCAAGTTTTGAAGATATAACTAAAAAAAGCTTTGCATCTAAAATCTTTGCTAACTCCCACATTTCAATCCAATCTTTATTCTTAGTTTTTATAGGAACTCTAATGCCTCCTGCACCTTCTATTAATAAAATATCGCATAAAGATTTTATCTTTTTTATAGATTGTTTTATTTGATTTATATTTACATCTCCAGCTACATAAGGAGCAGCAGGCAAAGAAAATTTAAATGGCACAATATCATCTATAGTTAAAGAGTTTAAAGCAGGATTATATTTTTTTGCTTCTTCAAAAAGTTTTTTAGCATCAAGAGGGTAATTTTCAACTCCTGTTTCAATCGGTTTAAACACTCCTACTTTATATCCCATATTGCTAAATTTTTTGATTAATTTAAGTGTTGTATATGTTTTTCCACAATTTGTATTATTAGCAGTTATGAAAATATTCATACTACTCCTTTATCACATAGCTTTTATATCCGTTAAGTGAGTGAAATACTATTTTTTTGTATTTACTTGCATATGATTTTATTAGAAGTTTTTGAATAATAGGAGCAATTGATGGCATAAACCACGCCATATTGCTCATTGCTATTATATATGGGGGTGGGAGTTTATATAAATCTTTGATAGTAGCTTCATAACATATTGCATTTATGAATTTGTAATTTTTAATACTAAATATTCCAAAATTTTTTGAGACATCATAATCACTAGCGCCATTAAAAAAAATTTTATTTATCTCTTTTTGAAAGATGGGAAACGGAATATATTCTCCAAATGGCACTAGAATATGTTTATCTAAGATTGTTACTTTTTGATTTTCAAAAATGTAAGTTGAGTTGTAGAGTTTTTTATTTTTGTAATGAAGTGCGCCAGTTATTATTGTAATTTTAGATGAGAGTTGTTTTAATTTTTGCATTAAATCAGGATGTAAGTTTAAAAATAAAGGAAAAGCACTCTCAGGCAAAACTACTACATCATAATGTTTTTTGATAGATTCTTTTATGTATTTAAAATTATTTTGAATTTCTATTGGAATATAATTTTTATCCCATTTTTTATCTTGTGGAACATAGGTTGATACTAAATTAATTTTTAAATTTGGCATTTTTATCTCTTGAGGTTTTATAAAAGTAGCAAAAATTAAAAAAATTAAAGCAAGAATATAGTTTTTTTTGTGAAAGAAAATTATTGATAAAATAAATAAAATCATTACAATTTTAATTGGGGTTAAAAATGTAGATGCAAATAAAACTTCAAATTTTAGCCAATCAAATGTAAAAGGTTTTATATAATCAAATCCAAAAACAATGAATAAAGCCCATAAATAAGTAGAAAATTTAAAAAATAATTTATTAATAGCCCAAAAAATAATACCATACCCAATTCCAATTAATAAAATTATAATTGGAATTAAAAAAGAGAGGTTATAATATCTAAAGCTAAGGCTTATCCACCAAAACCAAAATATTCCTAGAAAAAAGCCGGTTTGAAAAAATGAGTGTTTTTTATATAAAAAAAAGTAGATTCCAACAAAAAGCAAAAAAAAGTTTAGAGTTAAAATTGCTATATTTTCACTAATTGCATATAAATATATAGGAATTGATAAAAAAATTGCTACAATTAATGAATTTGTGTTAAAATATCGTCTAAAAAAGGAAGAAAATGAATTTCTTATACGCTGCAGAATCTGCTCAACAACAACCAAGTTTGATTGCATCACTTTTACCTCTTATTATTTTATTTGTAATTTTTTATTTTCTTGTTATTTTACCACAACAAAGACAAGCAAAAAAGCACAAAGAGATGGTAGAGTCTTTAAAAAAAGGTGATAAGATTGTAACAACAGGTGGAATTATTGGAGAAGTTGTAAGAAATGAGCCAAATTATTTGGTAGTTAGAATTTCAAAGGATACTGAGGTTAGAGTTGACAAAGCTGCTGTTGCTAGAAAGCTAAATGATGAAGAAGCATAAAACAAAATTAAATTATAGATTAGTAATTTTTATACTTGCTACAATTTTTGGGATAGCTTTTACTATTCCCTCTTTCCTTGGCAAAAATCCAAAAGTTAATTTAGGACTAGATTTACAAGGAGGAATGTATTTAGTTTTAGGTGTTAAAGGAGATGAGGCTGTTAAGAATAAAATAAAATCGATTGCTTCTACAATTAAATACATTTCTGAAAAAAAAGAGCTTTTTATAGATAATTTAAAAATTGGAAAAGACAAATTTAGTTTTGAGCTAATTGATAAAGATGACACTAAAAAAATGGATGAAGAGTTAAAAAAATTTAAAGGTATTAAAGTTACTAAAAAGATAAAAAATCAAAGTGTAATTTATACTGTATCTCTTACTAAAAAGGCTATTGAGCAAACAAAAGAAGATGCTCTAAAACAAGCAATACAAACGATTAGAAGTAGGCTTGATGCATATGGATTAGCAGAGCCTAGTGTAACTCAACAAGGAAAAGATAAAATAGTAGTTGAGCTTCCGGGTATTAAAACAGAAGAAGAAAAAAGAAATATTAAAAAGCTTATATCATCAGCAGCTCATTTAGAGCTTTATTTAGTTGATGATGAGCATAAAGTAACAACTCCAGCAGAAGCTAAAAAATATGGCGATATTCTTTTGCCAGATAAAAACAATCCAAAAAGAATGTGGCTACTTAAAACTCCGCCTGTTCTTGATGGAAGTATGATTACTGATGCTAGTGTAGGTTTTACTCAAAAAACAAATCAACCAGCAATCTTTTTTACACTTAACTCTCAAGGAGCTGCTATTTTTGCAGATGTAACAGGGAAGAATGTAGGAAAAAGACTAGCTATTGTAGTTGATAATAAAGTCTATTCTGCTCCTGTAATTCAAGAGAGAATTGGAGGAGGAAGCGGACAAATTACCGTAGGAAGCCCGCAAGAAGCTCATATTTTGGCAATTGCTCTAAGAAGTGGCTCTCTTCCAGCACCTGTTGTATTACTTGAGCAAAGAAGTGTTGGAGCAAGTCTTGGAGCTGATAGCATTAAAAAATCAATGATTGCTTTAATTAGCGGATTTATTATAGTTGTAATTTTTATGGCTTGGTATTATAATTTAGCTGGTATTATTGCTGATATTGCTTTAATTACTAACTTATTTTTAATTATTGCAATAATGGCTATTTTTGGAGCAACTCTAACACTTCCTGGTATGGCTGGGATAGTTTTGACAGTTGGTATGGCTGTTGATGCGAATGTTATTATAAATGAAAGAATTAGAGAGCTTATAAGAGAAGGCAAGCCTATTAGGCAAGCAATTGAAGGTGGATATAAAAATGCGATGAGTGCAATTTTAGATGCAAATATTACTACATTAATTGCAGCAATTGCGCTTTTTGCATACGGTACTGGCACAATAAAAGGTTTTGCAATAACTATTACAATAGGTATTTTAGCTAGTATGCTAACAGCTATTCTTGGAACTCATGGTATTTGGCAATTTTTGCTTGATAGAGGATTTAAAATTACTCCAAAACATTTTGGAATGAAGGTATAAAATGGAACTTTTTAGTGGGGATAAAATATATGATTTTATGGGAAAAAGGAAAATATTTATATCAATTTCTTTAATTTTAATAGTGTTAAGTTTATTTTCAATTTTTACAAAAGGGTTTAATTGGGGAATTGATTTTGCAGGTGGAATTGAAGTTGAGGTTAGATTTTCTAAGCCTGTAGATATTGCAGAAGTTAGGAAATATGTCTCAAAAGAATTTAAAGATGCATCAATTACTACTTTTGGCTCTCCTAGGGAAATTTTAATAAGACTAAGCGTTGATAAAGTCTCTCCTGATGTTCAAAAGGATATTGGAGAAGAGATTAAAAAACTTCTCTCTCCACTTGGAGAAGTTGAAATTAGAAGAGTTGATATTGTAGGAAGTAAAGTTGGAAGTGAGCTAAGAGAAAAAGGTTTAAAAGCACTTATTTTTGCAATTATTGGTATTTTAATTTATGTCTCAATTAGATTTGAGTGGCGATTTGCGGTAGCTAGTGTATTGGCACTTTTCCATGATACAATAATTTCACTTGGGGCTGTTAGTTTTTTTAATATAGAAGTAAATTTAGATGTTTTAGCAGCAATTCTTACTATTATGGGGTATTCTTTAAATGATACAATTGTTGTGTTTGATAGAATTAGAGAGCAAATTATTAAAACAAAGATAAATGATTTAGAGTTTTTGATTAATGAAGCTATTTCAAAAACGTTAAGTAGAACAATTTTAACATCTCTTACAACGTTTTTTGTTGTGCTTACATTGTTTTTGTTTGGTGGAGAGATTATAAGACCATTTAGCTTTACTCTTCTTGTAGGTATTATAGTTGGTACGTATTCATCAATTTTTATAGCTTCACCTCTTTTAATTTGGCTGGGATTTGATGTAAATGAGTATAGAAAAAAACTCCTTGAAAAAGAAAGAAGAAAAAAAGAAAAAGAAAAACTTAGAAAAATGTATGAAGGCGGGGTGGTATAACAATTTGAATCTTAAGGAGATAAAATGGATTGGGGAAAAGTAATTTATGTCTTTTTTCAGCTCATGAGTTTAACAAGCGTTGCAGGGTATTTGTATGATAATAACCCTATTGCGCTTTTTATTGCATTAAGTCTTAATCTTGTTTCAACATTTTTAAAAATTGGAATTAGAAATATAGTAGCGGCTGAGCTTTTTGCAGCTAGTCTTGTTGCTGATTTGCACTTAATTCCTGCATTTATTTATGATGTAATTAAGCATAATACAAAAGCAGCTGTTGCTATGGCAATAGGAGCATTAATTGCAAATATAGTTACTATTATTTTAAGTTTTATAGAAATTGCAAAATCAAAAGATGTAGAGTGGTAAGGAGAGAGAATGATAGAATATAAGCCAAATGAGATTGAATTAAAATGGCAAGAGCATTGGGATAAAACAAATGCATTTGAGCCAAGTGAAGATAAAACTTTACCAAAAAAATATATCCTATCAATGTTTCCATACCCAAGTGGAAGAATTCATATGGGACATGTTAGAAACTATACAATTGGAGATGCTCTTGCAAGATATTATAGAAAAAAGGGTTATAATGTCCTTCATCCAATAGGGTGGGATAGTTTTGGAATGCCGGCTGAAAACGCGGCAATAAAACATGGAGTACATCCTAAAAAATGGACATATGAGAATATTGATTATATGAGAAAAGAGCTAAAAAGATTAGGGCTTAGTTTTTCAAAAACTCGTGAGTTTGCTACAAGTGACCCTGAATATACTAGATGGGAGCAAGAATTTATAATTAAAATGTATGAAAATGGATTGCTTGAGAGACGCACTCAAAAAGTTAATTGGTGTGAGCATTGCCATACGGTTTTAGCAAATGAGCAGGTAATTGATGGAAAGTGTTGGAGATGTGATAATGAAATTGAAATAAAAGAGCTTCCGGGGTGGTATATAAAAATTACAAAGTATGCTGAAGAATTACTTCAAGATATGGAAAAAATAAAAGATGGATGGCCTGAGCGTGTGCTTACAATGCAAAAAAATTGGATTGGAAAATCAGAGGGATTAAAATTTAAGTTTGATTTGAGTGAAGAGAGCAAAGCTAAATTAAATAATAAATTTGATGGATATGAAGTATTTACAACTCGTCCTGATACAATTTATGGAGTAACTTATTCTGCTTTAGCGCCTGAGCATCCAATAGTTGATTATATGCTTGAGAATAAATTACTAGATGAAGAGACTGAGAAGAAAGTAAGACATATTCGCTCAATCCTGCCAAAAGATAGACAAGCAATGGAAAAAGAGGGTGTGTATCTTGGAATTGATGTAATTCATCCTCTAACAAAAGAAAAAATTCCAGTATGGCTTGCTAATTTTGTTTTAATGGAATATGGAAGTGGAGCTGTTATGGCAGTTCCTGCTCATGATGAGAGGGATTTTGAATTTGCTAAAAAATATAATCTTCCAATTAAATGGGTAATTAAGCCAGAAAATGAAGAGATTGATAAAAGCAAAGCCTATACAGGTGATGGTATTTTAATAAATTCTGGCGAATTTAGTGGTATGAAGAATACTGAGGCAAAAGAAGCTATTATTAAAAAATTTGAAGAGATGGGAATTGGTAAAAAAGAAGTAAATTACCGTCTTAGAGACTGGGGAATAAGTAGGCAAAGATATTGGGGAGCTCCAATTCCTTTTGTAAAATGTGAAAAATGTGGTATTGTGCCTGAAAAAATAGAAAATTTACCAATTACTCTTCCAGATGATGTAGAAATTACAGGAAGTGGAAATCCGCTTGAAAGACATCCTACTTGGAAGTATACAAAATGTCCAAAATGTAACTCAGATGCAGTTCGTGAGACTGATACAATGGATACATTTGTTGAGAGTAGCTGGTATCAGTTTAGATATGTAACTGATTTTCATAAATACCCTGATGTGCCATTTAGAAAAGAAGATGAGAGATATTGGATGCCAGTAGACCAGTATATTGGTGGAATAGAGCATGCGATACTTCATTTACTTTATGCAAGATTTTTTACAAAAGCATTGAGGGATTTAGGATATGTAAGTGTTGATGAGCCATTTGCTAGGCTTCTTACTCAAGGAATGGTACTTAAAGATGGCTCTAAAATGAGCAAATCTAAAGGAAATGTAGTTGACCCAGATGAAATAGTAGAAAAGTATGGAGCAGATACTGCAAGATTATTTATATTATTTGCTGCTCCACCTGAGCAAGAGCTTGAATGGAGTGATAGCGGGGTTGAGGGAGCTTATAGATTTTTAAATAGAATATATCAAAATGCATCAAAATGTAAAAAAACAGATACTATTCCTCAAATTGATACAAAAAAACTTAATAAAGATGAAAAAGAAGCTAGAAGAAAAGTTTATGAAACATTAAAAAGAGCAAATGAAACATATGAAAAAACATTTGCTTTTAATACATTAATAGCAAGTGCTATGGAAGCATTTAATGCATTAAATAAAATTAAAAATGAAGATGTATATACAGAAGGCTATTGGGTTCTTATGAATGTGCTTGAGCCAATTATTCCGCATATTACAAGCGAAATAAGTGAGGAATATTTTAATTTAAATAATTTTAAAGATATAAAAATAGATGAAAATGCCCTAAAAAAAGACGAAATTAATTATCCAGTACAGATTAATGGTAAAAAAAGAGCAGAAATTAGCATAAGTGCAGATGCAAGTAAAGAAGAAGTTTTAAAAGAAGCTAAAAAAGCAGTTAGTAAATATTTAGAAGGAAAAGAGATTATAAAAGAAATTTTTGTTCCAGGAAGAATTGTAAATATTGTAGTTAAGGGATAATTTTGAGATTAATTTTTTTTCTTCCTTTAATTTTTATAGCCTGTGGATATAAACCTAGTGTAAAATATCAAGAAAATTTATTAGGAAATAATATAAAATCAGAAGTTGAAATAGATATTAAAAATCCAAGAGAGACTATCTTTTTAAAAGATGCCTTAAATGATGCAATTTATACTATTATTGGCAAAAATGTATGCTTTGAAAATTGTGATAGTATAATAAAAATTAATCCAAAAAGCTCTTCTTTAGTAGTTTTAGATTATGATGAGAATGGATATCCTATCCTTTATAGAAGTATAGTTAGTTTAAAAGTTACTCTTATTGATAAAAATAAAATGAAAAGAGAATATGATGTAAATGGTACTTATGATTTTAAAATCCGCTCTCAAGGTATTTTAAATGATGAAGCAAAGCTTAATGCTTATAAAAACGCAAGTATTAACGCACTTAATAAATTTTTTGCTATGATTGTAAAAGATGGAGTTAAGAGATGACAATTAAAGATATAGCTAAAAAAGCTCTTTTGCATTTTAAGAAAAATAATTATGTTTTTACTCCAAAAGAGTATGAAGAAGTGTTTTGTAAGATTGCTAAGCAATATGGGGTGGTTGTTGAAGATTGTAATAAAATAGCTAAACATCTAAGCAAACTAGACAATAAATATCAAGCAATTGCTAAAAGTTATAACATTAAAAATTTAGATGAATTAGTAGTATTTTTGATAAATTATTTAAATAGAGAAAATTCCAGTAAAGAAAAAGAAAATTTAAATCAACTTTTTTTATACACAAAAAGAGCGCTTGATGTGATAGTTGTTTTGCCAATTATTAAATCTCAAAAAATTGCTATTAAACATCTTGATTTTCTAAAGCCTTATATGGAAAATAGTGATTGGGAGAGATTAAGAAGCGAGTGGATAGAGTTTTTGGATAATTTTGATGATAGTATAGTAAAAAAAGGGGCAAAAGTAGCTGGTATTAATTCTAAAGATGCTTTAGAAGTTATTGAAGCTTTAATTAAAAAAGTAGAAAATAATGAAATTGATTTGTCTCATTTAGTAGATGCTATTATTTTTTCTCTAACACCTAGCTATGCTCCTTTTATGTCTGATGAAGTGGCTTTGCTTAAAAAACAGCTAAAAAGTGATTCAAGTATTTTACTTACAAAAGCATTTGCGGATGATTTAATTTTTTTGACAAAAAAGAGAATAAAGCTTGATAAAGAAGAGCTTAGAAAAAAATTAAGAGATTTAGACCAAATCGCTGAGAGACTCTCTATTAGAATCCTTAAAATTTTACAAAAAAGTGGAGATTCTTCAAAAGAGATTAAAAATATAAGAATTGAGCTTCAAAACTGGAGACATTCTAAAGAAGATTTTGAGAGTGTTAAAGAAAAGCTTTTAATAATTGCAACTTCTCTTGATGAAGAGATAGATGAATTTATAGGTGATATGAAAAAAGAAGATGAAGAAATTGAGAGTTTAAAAGCAAAAATACGCGCACTTGAAAATAAGGTTAAAAAACTTCAAAAAGAAGTAAAAACAGACTTTTTGACAAATATGGCTAATAAAAAAGCAATTGAAGAAGAGCTTAGAAAACAAGAAGCAGCTTATAAAAGGTATGGAACTAATTATTCGGTAGTATTTTTTGATATTGACCATTTTAAAAATATTAATGATACGTATGGACATGATGCTGGGGATGTGATACTTAAATCTTTAGGACTTTTATTTAGAAGATATGCAAGAGAAGTTGATACAATAGGAAGATTTGGAGGAGAAGAGTTTGTAGCAATACTTCCTAATACTAATAAAGAAGGCGCATATAAATTTGCTGAAAAATTAAGAGAAATTGTACAAAAAACTAAATTTATGTATAAAAATACTAGGATTAATGTAAGTGTTTCTGCTGGAGTTGCAAGCAGAGATGAAGTAAATTCAAAAGAAGAGCTTTTAAAAAAAGCAGATGAGAGACTTTATCTTGCTAAAAAAAGTGGTAGAAATAGAGTATGTGCAGATGATAAATGCGAAGAAATGAAAAATGAAAATTAAGGATTTGATTATTGGAAGTAAATAAGTTTTTAGATTCAAAACCTCTTTTTTATAAAGAGATTGATTATTTAAGAATGCCAAGAGCATTTTCTTATGTCAAAGATAAAATCAATATCCCTCCTATAATTCATATAATTGGAACAAATGGGAAAGGCTCTACTGGAAGATTTTTAGCTCATACCCTTTTAAAAAGAGGCTTTAGAGTAGGGCATTATACTTCTCCTCATATTTTAAAATTTAATGAAAGAATTTGGATAAATGGAGAAGATATTAGTGATGAAAAGTTAGAAGAAGCTCATTACAAATTAAAAAAATATTTACCAAGTGATTTATTAGAGGAGCTTAGCTATTTTGAATATACTACTCTTTTAGCGTCTTTTGCTTTTGAAGGGCTTGATTTTGTTATAATGGAAGCTGGGCTTGGGGGAGAGTTTGATGCTACAAATGTTTTTGATAAGAAAATATCTCTAATAACTACAATAGATTATGACCATCAGGATTTTTTAGGAGAAAGTATAAGTGAAATTGCTTCTACTAAAATAGCAAGTGTCAAAAAAGAAGCAATAATTGGAAAGCAAATTCACAATATTGGAAATGTATTATTAAAAGAAGAAAATATAGGAAAAATTTTTTACTACTATAAAGATTTTTTTGATTTTGATGAAATTGAGCATTTAAGAGAAAATTTTAAGTTTGCTAAGTTTTTATTTGATAATTATCTTTTGGCTATGAGTTTCTTAAAAAAAGAAGGAATTAAATTTGATATTAGTGATATTGAAGATTTAATTCTTAGAGGCAGATTTGAAGAAATTGAAAAAGATTTGTGGATTGATGTAGGGCATAATCCTTTAGCGGCAAGGGCGATTGCAAGTTCGCTTGAAAAAAAAGTAAATTTAGTTTATAACACATATAAAGACAAAAACTATCAAGAAATTTTAAAAATCTTAAAACCAAAGATTAATAAACTCTATTTGATAGATGTAGAAAATCTTAGAATTGAAGATAAAGAAAAAATAAAAGAAGTAGCAAAAGACTTAGGAATTGAGGTTGAAGAATTTAGTGAAATTAAAAAGCCAATGCTTGTTTTTGGAAGTTTTAGTGTAGTTGAAGAGTTTTTGAAGGAGTATTATGCAGGCAAAAGTATATGAATTTTTAAAAGATAAAAAAGCTTCAATTGTTACAAATTCAAATAAAGATTCACTTGAGATTAAAGAAGTTTATAAATATTTAAATATTCCTTTTAGTGTTTTTCCAGATTTTA
>JALVAK010000072.1 GCA_027011225.1 Nautiliaceae bacterium
GCAAAAGTATATGAATTTTTAAAAGATAAAAAAGCTTCAATTGTTACAAATTCAAATAAAGATTCACTTGAGATTAAAGAAGTTTATAAATATTTAAATATTCCTTTTAGTGTTTTTCCAGATTTTAGAGCTACATTAGGAGATGATTTAAGAAGTTTTAGGAGTGAGATATTTGAGCTAAATAATGCACTTTATAAATTTTATAAAGGAGCTTATTTTATCTCTCCTTACAGCACAATTTTAAAAAAGCTTCCAGTTAAAAGATATTATAAAGATTTTAAAGTATCAATTGGTGATGAGCTTAATTTAGATGAATTTAAAAAGAAGTTATTTTACTGGGGATATGAAAATGTAGATATTGTAAGTGAAAAAGGGGAGATGAGTATAAGAGGCGATATTATTGATATCTGGCCAATAAACTATGATAAGCCTTTTAGGATATCTTTATTTGATGTTGAGGTTGAGAGTATTAGAATTTTTGATGAAACAAATCAAAAAAGTTTAGAAGAAGTAGATGAATTTACAATAATTCCAGCAATTGCTGCTTTGGATGAGAATGAATACAAAGAAATTGAAGAGAAAATTAGAGAAAGTAAGTATGCTACCTTTTATAAAGATTTCTATTCACTTGGATTTTGGTATCTAGAAAGAAATTATTTAGATAACTTTTATCTTACAAATGATTTAACACAAGAGATAGAAGAGTATAAAGAGTTTCATAAAGAAATTAACCCTTTTGTTTTACAAGCTCCTATTATTCCTGAAGCTAAGAAATGTAAAGATTTAAAAATTAGTAATTTAAAAGAGTTTTTAGAGCTTCATAAAGGTAAAAGTATAGAGATTCTAGCGAAAAATGAAGTTTTACTAAAGCAAGCTGATATTTTAGATTTTATAAAGCTTAATAAACCACTTGTAAAATGGATAGAGAGTGATGCGAGAGTTAATATAATTTGTCCTGATAAAATAATTATTTCACTTAATCCGCCTGAATTTGAAAAGAAAAAAAGAAGCGATTTAGTGTTAGACGAGCTTAAAAAGGGTGATTTTGTAGTTCATGAAGCTCATGGTATCGGGAAATTTAATGGGCTTAAAAGAATGGAAGTTTTGGGTAAGATAGGAGAGTTTGCTGAGATTTTATATGCAAATGATGATAAATTGCTATTACCTGTAGAAAATCTTGAAAAGATAGAAAGATATATTGCTCCAGGGGGCGTTATACCAACTCTTGATAAACTTGGCAAAAGCAGTTTTGCTAAAAAGTTAATTAAAGTAAAAGAAAAAGTTTTTGCAATTGCAGCTGATATTATTAAACTTGCGGCAAAAAGAGAAGTAATTGAGCCAATAAAGCTTAATTTTGATGGAGTTGAAGAGTTTATAAAAAAAGCTCCTTTCATTCACACGCCAGACCAAAAAAAAGCAATTGATGAGATTATAAATGATTTTAAAACAAAAGTAATGGATAGACTCCTTACAGGAGATGTTGGATTTGGTAAAACAGAAGTTGCGATGGTTGCAAGCTATATTGTAGCAAAAAGCGGATATCAAGTAGCAGTTATTGCTCCAACTACTATTTTAGCAAATCAACACTATGAGAGTTTTAAAGAAAGATTTAAAGATACCGGTATAAAAATAGCAAAACTTGATAGATTTACTTCAAGCAAAGAAAAAAAAGAGATTTTAGAAAAAGTAAAAAACGGAGAGATTGATATACTTATCTCAACTCATGCAGGACTTAATGTGGAATATAAAAATTTAGGACTTTTGATAATCGATGAAGAGCATAAATTTGGAGTGAAACAAAAAGAGAAATTAAAAGAGATGGCAGAGAATATTCACACTCTTTATATGTCAGCAACTCCAATTCCAAGAACTCTTAATATGGCGTTAAGTCAAATTAAATCCATTTCAACTCTTGAGAGTGCTCCAAGTGGGAAAAAAGAAACTAAAACATTTGTAAAAGAGTGGGATGAGAATTTGATAAAAGAAGCAATACTTAGAGAAATTAGAAGAGGGGGGCAGGTATTTTATATTTACAATAATATTGCTTATATTGAGCAAAAGAAAAAAGAGCTTCAAAATATATTGCCAAATCTAAGAATTTTGGTGTTGCATGCAAAATTGACTCCTGCTCAAATTGAAAAAGGGCTTGTGGATTTTATAAATGGAAAATATGATTTAGCACTAACTACTACAATAGTTGAAAGTGGTATTCATATTCCAAATGTTAATACCGTAATAGTGGAAAATGCCGATAAATTCGGAATTGCAGATTTGCATCAGATAAGAGGAAGAGTTGGAAGAGGAAAGCATGAAGGATATGCTTACTTTCTTGTAAAAGATAAAGAAAATTTAAGTGAGGATGCAAAAAAAAGGCTTATTGCACTTGAAGAAAATTCTTTTCTTGGAAGCGGTCAAGTTTTAGCTCTTAGGGATTTAGAAATTAGAGGTGGGGGAAATATCGTAGGTGCTGAGCAATCTGGTCAGATTAAAGGAGTTGGATATAATTTATATATCAAAATGCTTGAAGATACTCTAAAAGAGATGTTAGGCAAAAAAGAAGAAAAACAAGATGTTGAGGTAAAGCTTAATATAAATGCATATATTTCTAATGAAGTTGTGAATGAGGATAGATTAAGACTTGATTTATATAAAAGACTCTCCCGTGCTAAGACTCTTGATGAAGTGTATGAAATAGAAAAAGAGATAGTTGATAGATTTGGAAAACTTGATAAAGTTACTCAAAATTTTATTGATAAAATTAAAATAAAAGTCTTGGCTAAAAATAAAGGAATTAAATCAATTTCAAATTTTGCTCAAAATATTACTATCATTTATAATGATGATACTAAAGAAATTATTAAAGCTCCTGCTAAAGATGATGAGATAATTTTAGAGACTATTTTTAATAAACTTAAATCTTGATATAATTTCTTGATGGAGAGGTGGCCGAGTGGTCGAAGGCGCACGCCTGGAGAGCGTGTGTGGGGCAACCCACCGCGGGTTCGAATCCCGCCCTCTCCGCCA
>JALVAK010000073.1 GCA_027011225.1 Nautiliaceae bacterium
ACAATCCAGAAATCTATTTTTTATTTAAGAATGAATAAAATTTAAGTTTCAGACGCAAATAATTAAAAATTAAGTTATAATTTAATTCGTAAAAAAGGTTTTTATATAAAAAGTCTAGTTGATGAAAATATCCAAAAATCAGCAAATAGAATATAAAAGATTTTTAGTTAATTTTTGAAGTTATTTTAAACTGTTACATAGGTTTTAAGGTTAATTTATTATAACCGATATTGATAATATAAATTTTGAGAGAATAATATTTGAGAGAATAATAAAAAAATAAGTTTTAAAATTAATATTTTTTTACGATGAAAAAAGAGGAAAAAATATGTATTTAGAAAAATTAGCGATTAAAAATTATGGACCAATTGATGAGATTAATATTCAATTTCCTTTTAATGAAAATGGAAGTCCTAAACCTGTAATTTTTGTAGGAAAAAATGGAACTGGTAAAACAATATTATTATCTCATATAATAGATAGTTTTTATGAAATAATAGGAGATGTTTTTCAAGATATTAAAAAATATGAGGGGTTAGGAACTAAATTTTTTAAAATTTCTGGAGGTACAAACTTAAAAATAGGTAAAGAAAAAGGTTTTGTTCTTTTACAATATAAAATTGAAAATTCAAAAATAAGATATTTTGATAAAGTTGGAAAAATTAACATTAAAGATTTTAAAGAATTTATAAGTGATTTTGATTTAGCTCCAACAACAGAAAATAATGAAAAAAGAATTCAAATAAAGTTTGATAAACAGAAATTGGAAGAAAAACTAATAAATGGGGCTTATTTTTATCAACCAGCATATAGATATGAAGAACCATTTTGGAAGAACGATGATTTTAAACATATTTTTAAATTTCAAGAATATAAAAGATTTTCTGGTCAATATGGAAAAGAATTAGAAATAATAAATTCAATAGAGGAAAATAAGAATTTCATATTAAATTTGGTTTTAGATTATATTGCAAAAATAAGTGAATATGATAAAATGTTGTGGGATAGTGTAAATCAAATTCTTAATGCAATAAAAAAAACAGATGATTTAATGTTTTGGATTGGCTCACGTGCAAATTATAGATTAAGTATTGTTAAAAAAGATGGTGATAAATTGCTATTATTATTACCTTCAATTAATAATCTCTCTCTTGGAGAATTAATATTAATTGATATGTTTATTAACATAATAAGACATGCTTGTATTTATCAATCAAAATCTTTAGAAGATATAGAAGGCATAGTGGTTATTGATGAAATTGATGTTCATTTACATTCTGATTTACAGTTTGAAATCTTACCAAAACTTATAAAATTATTTCCAAAAGTTCAATTTATTTTAACTACACACTCTCCTTTGTTTTTACTTGGAATGAAAAAAGTTTTTGGAGAGAATGGATTTGAAATAAGAAATATGCCAGATGGGGAGATAATATCTATTGAAAGATTTTCAGAATTTGAAAATGCATTTAATTATTTCAAAGAGACAGAAAAGTTTGAAAAAGAATTAAAAATTCAAATTGAAAAAGCCAATAGACCTATTTTATTAGTTGAAGATGAATATTATCAAATATATCAAATTGCATATTTGAAATTAAATGATATTGAATTTAATGAAGACAATTTGAATGAAATTTTTATTAAAAATACTTTTTTTGAAATAATATCAGGAAAAGGAGCGGGAGGAGTAGCAGGAATATTAAGAACAAAGTCACCAGAAATATTTAAAAATAAAATAATAGTAGGATTGTTTGATTTTGATAAAGAAGGAAGAGAAAATTTTTATAGTTTAAAAAAAGAGAAAGATTTTTGGACAAAAGAACCTTTAAAAGATGAAGAATGTAAAATAGCAAATTTTGATGGAGTAAAATATAAAATGTGTTATAAAAAAAGAAATGATTGTGATATGTATGCATTTTTGTTACCTATTCCAGAAAGATTGCAATATTTAGCATCATTAGAATGGGATAATTTTATAAGTTATATAGAAGTAGAAAATTTATTACCGGAAGAGTATATAAAAAATAGTGATTTTTTTGAAGAAAAAAAGGCTCCCGGTAGTTTAACTTATTATAAATGTAAAAAAAACGCAAAAAATAAACTTTGGAAAGATTTGATAAATTTAAAAAAAGAAGATTTCAAAGATTTTATACCAATTTTTGAATTTATTAAAGTATTAAAGAAAGATAACTAAAGATGATAAAGATTCTCTTTAAGAAATAGAGGAATTTTTAAAATCGCTAGAAATAGAATTAATCAATAGGATAAAAATATTTAAAAAATCAGCTAAAAGAATAAAGAATAGTAAAAATATTAACTATTAAAAAGTGAAAAGATTTATTTTGATATAATCCTTCTAAAAAAGGTTGTTAATGCTTGATAAAATATCTTTTAAAGAGGCTTTTTATAGATGTATAAATAATGCAAAGCCTACGAGTTTATCTAAAAATACTTTTTTGTATGATGCTGTTGGAGAATTTTTGGCTGAGGATATAGTTGCAAGAAGGGATGCTCCTGTTTTTAGTAATTCTGCAATGGATGGGTTTGGATTTAGAAAAAGTGAAAATAAAAAATTAAAAATTATCAAAACAATTTATGCCGGTGATAAATATGAGAATTTTGAAATAAAAGATGATGAGTGTGTTAGGATTATGACAGGTGCGAAAATTCCAAATGATATTGATACAGTTATACC
>JALVAK010000074.1 GCA_027011225.1 Nautiliaceae bacterium
GGAAGACATTTTGAGCCAATTGAAGATAATCCAATGATTGGATTTAGAGGAGCAGCAAGATACACTCATCCAAACTATAAAGAAGGATTTGAATTAGAGTGTGCGGCAATGAAAAGAGCAATTTTTGAAATGGGATTTGATAATATCGTATTAATGATTCCATTTTGTAGAAGAGTTGAAGAAGCAAAAAGAGTAAAAGAAGTTTTAACTCAAAATGGACTAGGAGATGTTGAAGTTTATATGATGTGTGAAATTCCAAACAATGTAATTTTGATAGATAAATTCCTTGAAATTTATGATGGTATAAGCATTGGAACAAATGATTTAACTCAGCTAACTTTAGGAGTTGATAGAGACTCTCAAATAGTTGCATTTGATTATGATGAAAGAGATGAAGGTGTAAAAACTATGGTTAAATGGGCAGTTGAAGGAGCAAAAAGAAATAAAAAATATAATGGGCTTTGCGGACAAGCACCAAGCGATTATCCAGATTTTGCTAAGTTTCTTGTTGAAATTGGAATTGAGAGTATGAGCTTAAATCCTGATAGCGTTTTAAAAACAATAAAAGCAATAGCTGAGATAGAAAATGTATGATGCAATATGTATTGGAGGAGGACTTAACTATACTTCCGCTATTGTTTTAGCAAAATCAAATCTTAAAGTAGCTTTAATTGAAAAAGATTTAAATCATATAGGTGGTACTTGTCTAAATGAAGGATGTATCCCTTCAAAAAATCTGCTTCATCGCACAAAAGCATTGTTTGAGACAAATGAAGAGTGTTTTGAAGGTGAGAAAAAAATAAATTTAGCTAAACTTCAAGAAATTATCACCTCATCAATTCAAGCTTCAAGAAAAGGTATTACGGCTCAGATAAAAGCAAGTGGAGTTGATTTAATTGAGGGTGAAGCAAAAGTAATTGATGAAAACCAAGTAAAAGTAAATGAGAAAATATTAGAAGCTAAATATATAATAATTAGCACAGGCTCACGCCCAAGAATTCCTGAGGGAATTGAAATTGATTACAAAAATATAATAACTTCAAATGAAGCAATTAAACTAACGAAATTTCCAAAAGAGATAGCAATTTATGGAAGCGGTGCTATTGGTCTTGAATTTGCTTCATTTTTTGCAATCAATGGAGTTAAAACTACTCTTATTTTTAGACACGAAAATTTATCAAGAAAATTTCCAGAAAGTATTGATAAAAAAATTCAAGAGCTTCTAAAAGCAAATGGCGTAAATTTAATGCCAAACACTTCAATAAAGAGTGCAAAAACTCAAAATAACAAAGTCATTATAAAAACAAATAATGGAGAAATAAAAGTAGAAAAATTGCTTGTTGCAACTGGTAGAATTCCAAATACCGATGTAATAGAGACAGATAAAATAAAAGTATCTAAAGGAATTGAGGTTAATGAATATTTTCAAACTTCCGTGCCAAATGTATTTGCTATAGGAGATTGTAATGCAAAACTTATGCTAGCTCATGCGGCAAGAGCCGAGGCTCTAAATGTAGCAGATTTTATACTTGGAAAAAAAGAGAGATTAAATTTAAACAACATTCCTAAGTTTATCTATACAATACCACTAAGCTACGCTTCTATTGGAGTTAGAAGTGAAAACAAAGCGACTTTTCCTATTAAATATCTTGGAATACGCGATGCTATACCTTATGCTGAGAGTGGAGAGATTACATTATATGCTAATGATGAAGGATTTATAGTAGGTGCTGATATTTTCTCTCCTTATGCTGAAGAGATTGTAGGTATTGTAGCTACAGCAATTGAGAGTGAAATTGATATTAAAACATTTAAAAAAGTCACATTCCCACACCCTACTTTCTCAGAATCAATCGATAGAGCTTTAAGGAGATTTAAATGAATATAGATGATTACAAAGATATTCCTATTGAAAAAGTTGTAGCCGAGTTTAAGACTGATTTAAATAAAGGTTTAAGCAATAAAGAAGCAAAAGAGAGACTAAAAAAATATGGTCCAAATGAAATTCCAGAATATAAAGAGCCTCTTTGGCATAGAATTTTTAGGAGATTTTGGGGACCAATTCCTTGGATGATTGAAGTTGCGGCAATTTTAAGCGCATTAGTTCATAGATGGGAAGATTTTACCATTATTATGATTATGCTTTTTGTAAATGCTGGACTTGATTTTTATCAAGAACACAAAGCCTTAAATGCTATTGAAGCACTTAAAAAGAAACTTGCTAAAAAAGCAATTGTACTTAGAGATGGCAAATGGGTAGAAATCTTAGCAAAAGAGATAGTGCCGGGAGATATTGTAAAAATAAAAATTGGAGATATTATTCCAGCTGATATGAAGTTGGCTGGTGGAGGTGATTTTTTATTAGTTGATGAGTCTGCTCTAACAGGTGAGAGTTTACCAGTAACCAAAAAACCAGGGGATATCGTTTATTCAAACTCAATTGTAAAACAAGGCGAAATGATTGGTATTGCAATAGCAACTGGACTTAATACTTATTTTGGTAAAACAGTTAAACTTGTAGCAAAAGCAGAAAAGAAAAGTCATTTTCAAAAAATGGTTATCAATGTTGGAAACTTCTTAATTATCATAACTTTAATTATGGTTGCTATTATTATTTTTGTTGGAATTAAAAGAGATGAAAATATATTTGAATTACTTGAATTTTCTTTAGTTTTAACAGTTGCGGCAA
>JALVAK010000075.1 GCA_027011225.1 Nautiliaceae bacterium
ATAATCTCAACATCAAAATAAAATTCAATCTCAGGAAAATTTTTATACAAAAACTCCTCTATTTTCCTTTGAATTTCAGCGGCTTGTTTTTCATTATGTGCACCAAATACTATAGCAATACTAGCCTCTTTTGGATACTCGCCTGAAATATCAAGAATTGAAAGATTAAATTTTTTAAGTTTATCTTTGATAGAATTTATAATTTTGCGACGCTCTTTAAGAGAAAAGACAAAAGGAAGCTCAAAATCGGCAATCATATTAACAATTACCATTATAAAATCTATTTCTCCTTACATTTAGCGCATATTCCGTATATGTAAAGCTCTTTTTGAGAATTTGGATATTTTTTTTCAATATTTTTATCCATAATTTCACTAAAAGGCACATCTTCTACATATCCGCATTTTTGACAAATAAAATGAGCATGAGGCTCTTTTTGAAGCTCATATTTTGGTTTTTGATGAAGGCAAATTTCACTAATTATCCCCTCATCTTTTAGTGAATTAATGTTTTTATAAATAGTCGCAAGAGAAATACTTGGAAACATCTCTTTTATAGTTTCATAAATTTCTTCAATACTTGCATGACCTTTATTATCTAGTTCTTTTAAAATTGCAAGTCTTTGAGGAGTAATTTTAAGGTTTGATTCTTCAAGTAAACTTTTTAAATTTTTCATTTTATCCTTTCTTTTCTTTTTTCAAAGTTTATTTACATAGACTTTAAAAAAAGAAAAGAAGAAATTAGATATTAAGGCTTTTAAATGCCTTTACCATTTCTTCCATTTCTTTTACATCATTTTCATCAATAATATCTTTTAGAGTTACATAATCACCAACTCTTCCTGTCATTTTTTCCATTTCTTTATTTACAGGTAATGTTTTTTTACCAGGTTTCCAGTTTGCTGGACAAACTTCACCAGTTTTATATGCATATTGATGAGCAATAATTTGTCTTATAAATTCTTTAATACTTCTTCCAACAGGTGGAGCTTGTACTTCTTCAGCTACAACTTGTCCATCTGGATTAATTAAAAATCTACCTCTAAGAGCGAGTCCAGCACCTTCAATTAATACACCAAATTTTTTACTCATTTCTAAACTTGGGTCTGCTGCAATAGTAAGTTTTAAACCTTCAAGTAACGGCTCAGTTTCTGCAAATCTTTTATGAGAAAATTGCGTATCAGTAGAAACTGCAAGTACTTCTACTCCAAGCTCTTTTAATAATGGTAATGCTGCATTCATTGCTGCAATTTCAGTTGGACATACGAATGTAAAGTCTGCTGGATAAAAGCAAATTACAGTCCATTTTCCTTTATAATCATCACTGCTAACTTTTGTATATTTCCCAGTTTCTGCATTGTAAGCATCTGCTTCAAATTCTGGCATTTGTTTAAGTACTAATACACCTTCTTGAGTTTTTACTTCTTCCATTTTTCCCTCCTCATTTGTTGTTTGTAATTCTTTTGTATCTTTTTCACATGCCATGTTTGGCTCCTTTGACATTGTTTTCACAATAAAATTATAATCAATAAAAATAATTTTGTCAAGAATAAAAAGAAAAAAAAGAAAAATTTTTTCCTTTAAAAGAATTTATCCATATCGATATTATAAAATAGATTCGGATGCTCTAGTTTTATTTTATGTACTACTTCATCTATACTTTTTTGGTTGTCTTTTTTCATCTCTTCTAATACAACCGCTTTTACATCATCATAATCAATAGGAAATTCAGAAAGAATAGCTTTTTCAAGTTTAAGCTCAAAATTCTCTTTTAAAAGTTTTTTGCTCATTTCCATAAATTCTATATATTCATCAACATCCATCGCAATTTTTATTTTATCCCCTACTTCCATAACCCATAAAGGCGAATTAATATCGCCCTTTATAACTTCTAAATCTTTACATTTAACAATAGTTTGAGTTTCTATTTTTTTTGCTACTTTTTCAGCCAAACCATCAATCCTTTCTGTGCATGTAATCTATTCTCAGCTTCTGTAAATATCACATCTTCATATTCTTCAAATACATCTTCACTTACTTCATATCCTCTATAAGCTGGCAAACAATGCATTAAAATTGCATCCTTTTTAGCTAAACTCATAAGCTCTTTATTTATTTGATAGCCTTTAAAATCTTTTAATCTTTTTTCTTTCTCTTCTTCTTGACCCATACTAACCCATGTATCAGTTACTACAACATCAACATCTTTTATAGCAGTTTTTGGCTCATTTGTAAATATTATTTTTGCGCCACTTTTTTTAGCTTCATTTAATGCAATCTCTTTTATTTTTTCATCTATTTCATATCCTTTTGGAGTTGCAACTCTTATCTCAAATCCAAGTTTAGCTGCCATTATTACCCAAGAATTTGCCATATTATTCCCATCACCAATATATGCCACTTTTGTATTTTTGGGATTTTTAAAATCAAACTTTTTAAATTCTATCATAGTTAGCAAATCAGCAAGCAGCTGAACAGGATGGCAAAGGTCTGTTAGCCCATTTATAACTGGCACTTTAGAATATTTTGCAAACTCTTCAAGTCTATCTTGCCCAAAAGTCCTAATCATTATTAAATCTACCATTCTTGATATGACTCTTGCAGTATCTTTTATTGGCTCTCCACGTCCTAGCTGTATATCACGGCTACTTAAAAAAAGCCCATTCCCTCCAAGCTGATTAATCCCTACTTCAAAAGAAACTCTAGTTCTAGTAGAGCTTTTTTCAAATATCATAGCAAGCTGATTATGTTTTAAATACGGCTTAAAAATTCCGGCTTTTGTCTCTTTTTTAATCTTAATAGCCAAATCAATTATATCTTTTATCTCATCTTTACTAAAATCAACCAGCCATAAAAAATGTCTCAATTCATATCCTTTATATAATATTAAGTTATAATTTTAACAAAAAAAGGAGATTTTTTGGAAATTTCAAATACAGCAAATCTTCCTACAAAATATGGAGAGTTTAAAATTAAATCTTTTAAAGAAAATGATAAAGAGCATCTTGTAATTTTTACTGAAAATCTCCCTGAAATACCACTTGTTAGAATTCATAGCGAATGCCTAACAGGCGATGCTCTTGGCTCTCTTAAATGCGATTGTGGGGAGCAGTTAGAATATGCTCTAAAAGAGATAAATGAAAAAGGCGGGATGGTAATATATCTTAGACAAGAAGGAAGAGGAATAGGGCTTTTTAATAAAGTAAATGCATATGCTCTTCAAGATAAAGGATTTGATACGATAGAAGCAAATCATCAGCTTGGATTTGAAGCTGATTTAAGAGATTTTTCTATAGTAGAAGAGATTTTAAAACACTTCAACATAAAAAAAATAAAACTTCTAACAAACAATCCAAAAAAAGTTTTTTCTTTTAAAGATATAGAAGTAGTAGATAGAATCCCTATAAAAATAAAACCAAATATATACAACAAAGAATATTTAAAAACAAAAAAAGAGAAAATGGGGCATCTTTTGTAAAGTGTAAAAATAAAAAGTCAAAATGGAGATTTAAAAATGGAAAATGAAAAATTTGAAAAATTTGCAAATGAGCTTTTAAAATGGAATAAAACCCATAAGCTTACAAACTATAAAACAAAAGAAGAAATTTTTGAACAAATTGAAGATAGCTTGTATCCGCTTGAGAAGATAAAAGATAAAAAAAGCGCAATTGATATAGGAACAGGAGCTGGATTTCCAGGGTTAATCTTAGCAATGGCAATGCCAGATACTAAATGGTATCTTGTAGAGCCTCTTAAAAAAAGATACTCATTTTTAAATTACATAAAAATACTTCTAAATTTAAAAAATGTAACTGTTGTGCCAAAAAGACTTGAAAATGCTAATATCCCCCCAGTAGAGCTTATAACAAGCAGAGCCGTAATGCCAACTGCTGAAATATTAAAAATTGCAAAACCTTATTTAAAAAAAGATGGTACAATACTTCTATACAAAGGCTCAAATGCATTAAATGAGCTAAAAAATATAAAAGCTGATGTTATCTCAAAAGGAAAAAGAAATTATATTTTTATAAGGGAATAAAATGGGCAAACTTATACTATTCTTATTTATTATAGGGGTTATATATTTTTTATTTTTTAAAAAAAATGCTCCTAAACCTTCTAATGATGAAGAAGAATTTTTAATGTGCGATAAATGCAAAACTTTCATGCCAAAAAGCAAAATTAAAAAAATAGGAAATAAAAATATCTGTAAGGAATGCTATGATAATACTTAAAGAGCCGTTTTCTTATGAAAAATTTGTAAAAGTAAAAACAATTGACGATATTAAAAACACTCCTTCAAATTCTACTTTAATTTTTGATTATTGTGATAGCTCACTTAATGTATTTGAATTTTGCAAAAATAACAATATTCCTTATGGGGTTAATATAAATTCAATAAAAGAGTTAATTTTTATCTCAAACCTTAATGCAAAATATGCTTTTGCCGATAATATAGAAAATGCAAAAATTTTTCAAAAAATTGCAAATGAATATCTTTTAGATACAAAAATTATTGTTTATGTAAACTCTTTAGATGAAATAGAAAAAATAGCTCCTTTAGGAATTGATGGAGTTAAATTGAAGGAGAATAAATGAAAAAACCCCAAGTTACCCCAATTGAAAAAGAAGTAAAACTAAAAGAAGAAGATTTTATTGTAAGTAAAACTGATACAAAAAGTAAAATACTTTATGGAAACAAAATATTTATAGACATCAGCGGGTATACTGAAGAAGAATTACTTGGAAAACCTCATAATATTCTAAGACATCCTGATATGCCAAGATGTGCATTTAAAATACTTTATGAGCATATACAAAATGGCAAAGAGTGGTTTGGATATGTTAAAAATTTAAGAAAAGATGGTGGATATTATTGGGTATTTGCAAATATATCTCCTACATTTGATAATAACGGAAATATTATAGAGTATTACTCAGTTAGAAGAAAACCAAGAGATGGTTTTAAAATGATAATAGAGCCTCTTTATCAAAATTTAAAATCTATTGAAGCTAGCGAAGGAATGGAAGGAGGATTAAGAGCAGTAGAAGAGCTATTAAATAAAAAAGGAATGGAGTTTAATGAATTAATGATAAAAATACAAAAAGGAATTATCGATGAGCTCTAAAATATTAGCTGCAATATTAGCAATTTTATCTGTCATAATAAGCGCAATAGGATTTTTAAACTCTCAAACAATAATAGGCATCTTAGGTCTAATAAGCTTAGGTGTTAGTATTTTATTTTTCATTCCTAAAAAAGAAAAAACTAATTCAAACTTATTAAATAGAGTAAAAAAAATAGTTATTGAAGCTTCTAAAGGTAATTTCAAAAATAGAATAACTAACATTCCAAAAGATGATGAAAATTTTGAATTTGCCTGGGCTGTAAATGATTTGCTAGACCAACTTGAAGCTTTTGAGAGAGATATTAAAGAATCTGTAAATGCTGCTAAAAATGGAATTGATTATAGAGATATTGCAGTTCAAGGATATAAAGGACAATTTAGAAGCACTGCTGAAGTAATAAATGAAGCTGTAAAAGCAATATCAGTTGCTATAAAAGAGCAAGCAAGAAGTGAATTATTTATAACTCTAAACTCTTTAGGTGGAGGGATTAAAAAACAAATAAGTGATATAAAAAATTCTTTTAGCGCAAAACTACAACCTTTTATGTTAAAAATAGATGAATTATCTACTGAAATTTATCAAGGAGCAGATGAATCTGCACAAAAGATAGAAAATCTTGCAGAAGTGCTTAATAATCTAATTGAGTTTATAGCTCAAACAAATGATGCTATTAATATGCTCTATAACAGAACTGAAGAGATTGGAAAAATTGTAGAATTAATTACAGATATTGCCGACCAGACTAATCTACTTGCACTAAATGCTGCAATAGAAGCCGCAAGAGCAGGTGAGCATGGAAGAGGATTTGCAGTTGTAGCAGATGAAGTTAGAAAATTAGCTGAGAGAACCCAAAAAGCAACAAGCGAAATTTCAATTACAATAAAAACTCTCCAACAAGAAACAAGCGAAATACAATCTCACTCAGAGCATATTACAAACACTGCTATTACTTCAAAAGATGATGTATTAAAAGTAAAAGAGATGATATTAGGATTTAGAGACAAATCTCTTGAGAATAAAAAAAATGTAGATTTAGCTCTTACAAGAATGTTTATGGATTTAGCAAAATTATCACACTTAATTTACAAGTTAAATACAAATGAAGCAGTAGTAGAAGAAAGAGATATTCCAAGAATAAAAGACAATGAGTGTGAATTTGGAAAATGGCTAAGAAGTGAAGATACAATAAAAAGATTAGGATGTTATCCAGAATATAAAGACATTAAAGACAATATTCACAAAAACATTCATCAAATTACAAACGAAATGCTAAATTGCACAATTGATAAAAGCTGCTTAAAGCAAAAAGATAAAATTATTCAAAAAGCTCAAAAATTAGAAGAAAATTCTCAAAAATTATCCAACAAATTAGAAAATTTATTTGAAAAATATGAAAAACAACCATGCGAATAAAATTTGACTTTTTTTTAATTTTGCTATTAATTCCATTTATTGGAATTTCTCTTTTTTTAGTAAATGAGATATCTCATAAACTTTTTGTAAAAGAGGTAATTTATATTTTAATAGGTATAGCCGTTTTTATAATAGTATATTTAATTCCTATTAGAAAGCTTTTATGGGTAATTCCTTTTATTTATTGGATAAATATTATTTTATTGTTACTTGTAGATTTAGTAGGTATTAGGATACTTGGTGCTAAAAGATGGCTAAAAATCCCTATTATAAATATAACAATTCAGCCATCAGAATTTATGAAAACTACTCTACTTTTAATGCTTGGATATTTAATCTATAAACATCCTCCAAAACCTAAATATAACTTCAAAGAATTTTTAAAATTTTCTTTTTTCATTATTTTGCCATTTTTACTTATTGCAAAAGAGCCAGATTTAGGAACAGCATTAATTTTACTTATTATTGGATTTGGAGTATTATTTATAGTAGGAGTAGATAAAAAAGTATGGATTGGAATTGCTTTATTATCTATTATAGCTGTTCCAGTTTATTATAAATTTTTCATGAAAGATTATCAAAAAAAGAGAATTGAAAGTTTTTTAAATAAACCTAGCTACCATGTCAAACAATCTCTAATAGCTATTGGAAGTGGCGGAATTAGCGGTAAAAGCAAAGAAGAAGCAACCCAAACTCAACTTAAATTTTTGCCAATTGCTAGCAGTGATTTTATTTTTGCTTATTATGTAGAAAGATTTGGATTTTTAGGAGCATTGTTTTTAATATTTTGGTATTTTTTACTAATCTCTTATCTTTTATTTAAAGCAAACTCATTTAAAGATGATTATTTTGCCAAAGTTATGTATGCAGGTGTAGCGTTAATGATTTTTATATATTCGTATATCAATATATCAATGACAATGAATTTAGCACCAGTTGTTGGAGTGCCTCTGCCACTTATAAGCCATGGAGGTACAAGCTTTATTAATTTTATGATACTTTTTGCAATTTTGGAGAATTTAATAAAAAGAGAGTTTCTAAATACTCATGGAGTAAAATAAAAGAGGAATTATTTATTTTCCTCTTTTTTTTCAGCTTTTGGCATTTCAGTTGGAGCTTTTGGTTTGTTAAACATTGCCATAATAGCTGATAATTTTTCTTTAAGTGTAGCAAAGATATCTTCTGTTGACTCTTCACCTTCAAGTATTTTTTCAAGTTTTTCAATTTCTTCATAAAGGTCTTTGTAATCAATATCTTTTTTACCATATCCAAGTGCTTCTGCAAGCTCAAGTTGCTCTTTTGCATAAGCTAGAAGTTGTTTTAATTCTTCTTTATTTGGATTTTCTTGATTTGCTAATTCATTTGCTCTAATAATAGCTTGCTCTGCTCTTAAAATTGGTAAAGGAATTACAATTTTTTCAATTACTAATGTCTCAAGCGCTTCAATTAATAAAGCTTTTGCTTCTTCAAATTTTCCTTGCTCAATTAATGGAATAATTGCTTTTAGCACTACTGGATATGTTCCAATTGGAAGTGCTGTTACAAATATATCAAGCTCACTAGCAAGTTGTAACATAATATCTCTTGCAAGTTGCACTTCACCAGCTTTAATTAATAAAACTACTTCAGTTTTAGCAGCTTCTACATCCTCAACTGTTCCTGGGAAATCAATTACTTGCTCTTTTACATCAACTGGAACTACTTGTAAATTAGGGTCTCTTGCAATTAATACTTCAAGTTTTCCTAAAACTTTTTCAATAGTTTCAATTGCTTTTTCTTTATCTTTTTTATCAAGTAATTCAATTACTTGTGTTACAAGATTAATAGCTTCAACTGCTTCCTCAGTTATTTTTTTAACTCTTTCATCAACATAGTTTTCTTGAGCTTGGTCAACTTTTTTTGTTACTTCTTTGTTTTCTTTCATTCTTTCGCTCATTTTCCCCTCCTTAAATTTTTTTATTTACAACAAAATTATATCACTTTAGTTTATGTATGTCAAGGGGTTTTACCTTCTTTTTTAAAAAAAGTTAAATTACTTTATTTAACTTTTTTAATTTCAACTTCTAGCGCTTTAAATCTTGCAGTTTTAACTTTATGGTCTGCTTCATCTCCAAAAAGAAAGTTAATTTTATTTTTAGCAAAATGAAAAGTAGTAAATAGAGTATAAGGTCTAACTGATTTTGTATATTTTACTTTAAGAACTTCACTCTCTCCATATTTGCTTTTAAGCTTTATAAACTCTCCTATTTCACTTTTATGAATTTCATTAACTAAAACAATATCATCACTATATCTTTTTGTTAGTCTTTCACTTATTTTTGTTTGAGCCGCATTATTATATTGAGGCAAGGCTCTTCCTGTATTTAGATACCATCTCTTTTTATTTTCAATTAAATCTTTTACTTCTCCTCTTAAATGATACTTATGATAGTGAAAATGACCTTTTCCATCTGGAGTTGAGAATTTTTCTAAATGAAGTATTGGAGAATCACTCCCATCTTCTTTTATAGGCCATTGAAGAGGTCTTTTAGAGAGTCTCTCATAACTTGCACCTTTGAATCTAGAGACTTCTTTTTTGCATTCATTAAATACTTCTTCACTTGAATTAAACTTAAATTCACCTTTTATTCTATTCTCAATAGCTTTTATTACTTCCCAATCATCTGGCAGATTACTATCCACAAGAGGTTTGCTTAGATGAAGCCTTCTTTCCGCATTTACATAAACTCCACTCTTTTCATATGCACTTTTTACCCCAAAAACTATATCAGCTCTCTCAGTAAT
>JALVAK010000076.1 GCA_027011225.1 Nautiliaceae bacterium
ACAAAAAAAGCGGGGCAAAAGAGATTATAAAAGCAATGATTAAAGAAAAGAGAATTTTAGGCATTCTCATTGACCAATACACCAAAAATAAAGACGCTCCGATTGTTAATTTTTTTAAACCTACACGCTTTAACCCGGCTGTTAGCAAACTTGCAAAAGCCACAAAAGCTATTGTAATTCCAGGGTTTTGCTATAAAGCAAATGGAAGATATTTTATTGAATTTAAAAAACCAAAAGAATTTGAAGGAAGTATTGAAGAATTTACTCAGTGGCAAGCAGATGAAATTGAAAATATGATTAAGCGCTATCCTTGCCAGTATTACTGGTTTCATAACAGGTGGAAAGATAAATTAAAATAACACTTATAAATTCAAATAATAAAAATGTTTTAGCTCTATACAATAAAACATCCCCTAAAAATCCTATAACAAAAACTATTATTATTCCTAATGTAAGAGGTATTGGAGCCATTTTGAATAGATAAACAAAATATAAAATAATTAATATAAAAACTACCAAACCTGCATCTATCCATAACTGAAAAAACTGGTTATGCACATGAATTAAATCTTTTATCTGTTTATAAATATTAAAATAATTATGCTTTGCAAATTCATAATATTTTTTCTTTGCATCCCCCGCACCAAGTCCAAACAAAAAATATTTAGGATTATTAGTTAAAATTTTATAACTGATAATATCCGCACCTATTCTTTTGCCCCAAGAAGTTTCAAAATCCTGACTTTTTATTACTTTTTCTATATTATTTTGTGCAATTAAAACTCTTTGTTTAAATACAGGGCTAAACTTATAAGCCAAAATAATTATAAAAATTAATCCAATAATACTTAATAAAAAATATTTGATTTTTTGTAATTTAAAAAAAGAATAAATTACAAAAGCTAATATAAAAGCCAATTGCCCTAATCTTCCACCATTTAAAAATAAATTCACTGTAGCGCTTATTAAAAATAAAACACTTAAAAATATAATTAATCTGTTTTTTGTTCTAAAAATATTATCAAATATCAAAAGTATTGATACCGCTAAAAAAATTGTATAAAACGAATGATTCATAAAAGGAGAAGGGTCCCATGGATAAGAGTATTTGTTAATTAATCCGTATTTTTTAAAAAAATCAATATCTATCAAATTAAAAAATATAGAATAACTTACTATTTCGCTAAATAACATTCCAAGTAAAAAAGCTGAAATAACTTTTTCTAAAAATTTTTTTTGTAAACTAGTATAAAAAATAATAAAAAACATCAAATAAAGACTAAAATATTTTAAATAAAAAAATAAAACGTTATGTATATGAGAATTCATAAAAAAAGCATTTTTGAAACTATTACTAAATAAAGCAGAAATTATTAAACTTAAAAAAATTCCAAATAAAATAAAAAACAGTTTATTTTCCTTTAATTTTTCCCATTTTTCTTTAAAATTTCCCTCTAAAATCCAAAAAATTAGCATAAAAATTATTAAGATATTAGCACCGGCAATAGATATTGGAAATATAAAAGCAAATAAAACGAATAAAAAATTAAGTATTTTTGAATAATTCAATGTATTTATTGACAATGCTTTCAAGTCTAAACCTTTCAATATCTATATCAGGAATACTCTCTTTTGTATTTCTTATTTTTTTAGCAAATTCTTTTTCATTATTCAAAGAGACTAAATATTTATCATCCCCTAAAATATCTCTTGGACCACATTTAATATCAGTAGCCACCACAGGAGTATTTAAAACTAAACTCTCAACTATTACATTAGAAAAAGATTCAAAAATAGAAGACATACAAAGAAGTTTTGCATTTTTTATAAAAGGATAGGGATTTTTTTGCCAGCCTAAAAATTTTACTTTATTTTCTAAGTTTAACTTTTTGACTAAATTTTCCAAATTTTTTCTCTCTTCTCCTTCTCCTATAAACCACAGCTCTTCTTTTATTCCACTTAATTTATAAGCTTTTATTAAATATTCATAATTTTTTTCTTTACTTAATCTTCCTACTGCTACGATATAATCGCCTTTAACATCAAATTCACCAGCCTTTTTATAAATCAACTCAAAATCAAAAGGATTAGGAATTATATTTACACTTTTTGGTTTTATATAAGGATAAATTCTAAAAAATTCATTCTTATAACACTCATTTAAAAATATTAAATTTTTATTATTATATCTTTTTGAAAATTCAAATCTTTGCTTTAGCCTAACATAAAAATTTTTAGGTTGCAGCACTTTTCCTTGATGAAAAACATAAAAGCTATTATTGATATTTAATTTTGATAACAGCTCATTTGTCCTTAAATTATTTGAAATATAAATATCACAAGGATATTTTTTTATTTTTTCTCTTAAAATTTTAAACTGCTCTTTTTTATTATTGCTATTAACATTATGAATAAACTCATTATCTTTTATTTTTGTTTTCCCAACAGGAAAATAATGAACTTCATATCCTTTTTTTTTAAAACCTTCTCCTAAAAACTTGACAACTGTATTTATTCCACCAGGATTATCTAAATTCGGACCTAAAAGCGCTATTTTTTTCATAGCCAAATTATATTATAATTTCAAAAAAGGAATGTATGGATATT
>JALVAK010000077.1 GCA_027011225.1 Nautiliaceae bacterium
AAAAATGCCAATATAAATACATAAATTTTTTTCATCATTACTCCTTTTTTGAAAATAATTAAAAAATCGCTATTTAATTTTAAACATTAATTCTGATAATAACTAATTATTTTCTATAATTTTCATTCTATTTAATTAAAAATTTAATAAATGACTTAAAAATTTTTTTTAACTTCATCTTCTAATATCAGAAATAATTTTAGTTAAATAAAAAGATTTATAGTACAATTAAAGAAAACATTATTTAGGGAATATTAAATGACAATAAAAAACAAAGAAATAAATGATATTTGTAAAAAAATTTACACAGCATTAAATATATTATATATTAGAGATATTTACTTATTAAAAAACGATGTTAACGAAATATCTATTTCTCATAAGCTAGCTTGCTATTTACAACTACTATTCAAAAATTATGATGTAGATATAGAATTTAATAGGAATTTAAAAGACAGTAAAAAAATTTTTAGTAATTATAGAAGACCAGATATTATAATTCATAAAAGAGGAAAAAACAATAATAATTATTTAATAATTGAAATTAAAAAAAGTAATAATAACAATCCAAATAAAGATCTAAAAAAAATTAAGGAAATAATGAAAGAATTAAGTTATAAATATGGTATATACATAGAGTTTAATGTAAGACAAAAAAATAATCGAAAATGTTTCGTAAAAAAAATGTATTTCATAAATAAAGACTTAAATAAACTTTCTTGCAAGGAACTACATGATATTTTTATCCAGAATAAGAAGTTTATATATATTAACTTTTTTATTAATAAACTATGCAAATGCTTTTGAATGGGAAATACAAATTAATAATACAATAAAAGAGCTTCCTCTTATAAGAGATAATGGAAGTCAAACTGTTTATGATCCAAATACAAATCTAATTTGGCTTGATAGTCCTATTACTAAAAAAGTAAAAAAGGATTATTGGGATGCAAATAATTATTGTAAAGAATTATCTTTACTTGGCTACAAAACATGGAGATTACCGACTATTAATGAACTAGCTTCTATTTATGATAAAAATAATGACCCACATATAAAATCTCCTTTTCAAAATGTAGGATTTATTATTAACTCTAATTACTATGATCTTAAGTATTGGTCTAATACAGAATATCATACGAAAGGAAGGAATAGAGGTTTTGAATGGAGATATACAATCAGCTATCATAATAGGTATAAAATAGATCAAGATATTTCTTATTCTCCTTATACGGAAAAGAAATGGCAAACTCAATTATATTTTACATGTGTTACTGATATGAAAAAGACTTTAAATAACATTATATCTTATTTTATAGAAAAACAAACCGGCCAATTAAAAAAACCTCAAAAACAAATATTGCAGAAAGATGAATTTGAAACTACAACGGCATATTTACAAAGAGTAAAGCATGAGGAAAAAGAATATAAGCAGGCACTATTTAAATATGAACAAAAAAAACAGAAAATAAAAGAAAAGCTTTATAAAAATAAAAACTTTTTAAAAAAAGCTATAAAAATTGCTCTTGAAAGTAAATGGGGCAAGCCTATTATTAAGGATTTAAAATATAATGCAGATAAAAAAGAATTTTCTGCTAACCTAACTTTTGATAAAAATAAAGACTTTCAAAAGCAAATCTTTTTGAAAGTTCCCTTAGGAATAGCTAGAAGATTTAAAAGAATTTTTAATACTTTTTATATATATGCAGTTTTTAATGTAACACAAGAAAAAAATCTTTTTCAAGAAAAATTAAAAAAGATTGTAATTGTTCCATCAGAAGAAACTTTTCATAACTATATAATTGATTTTTCTAAAAAAAATAATAAACAAGCTAAAAAAAAATATAAATTATTCAACAAGTGATTTTTTAAAATTAATATTTTATTTAACAGGAAATGCTAATTTGATTTCAATAGCAGAAAATGTGATGAAATCAAAATATTTAACAATATATCAAATCTATTGGTTAGATTGGTATTATAATCAACTTAAAAAATAAATAAAAATATTATAGATATTTTGAAGTTTTAATTTTAGATTATTTATTATTTAAACCTAATAAAAGAGAAAAAATGAAAAAAATATTTTTTAGTATTTTATTTACAATCAATAGTACATTATTCGCTTTTCCCGGAAATTGTGAATATTATGCAAAACAAGCTATTTATTTTGAAAAAAAGCAAATCAAGATATAGCATCTCTTCAACAATATCAAACCACTGAAAAATGGTGTCAATTAGCAGATGATTTAGAGCAAGCTTTAAATTATTTGGGACTAGTAAAAAAACATTGTGCCAATGGATACGAAGTGGATGATACAATTAAAACATTAGCACCTGCTTTGGAAATGTTGGTATGCTTCTCGAAAATGTAATAAAGAATGTTTTATGAAACAAGATAAAAAGAGGGTTAATTTCCATTTTAATTTGGTATTAGAAAATGAAAAGAAAATAAAACTTTACTTAAACATAATATAGTTTCTCCCAAAACACCTTCCCTTTTAAGACCGAAAAATCATCTCTCATTAATTGCACTCTGTTTTAAGAATACACAACATATATACCAATATCAGTATATTAATCTGTTTACAGATTAAAACCTCTAC
>JALVAK010000078.1 GCA_027011225.1 Nautiliaceae bacterium
TTTTTGTAGTGCATATTCACTATATTTTACTTCTTTTTCATTCATTGAAATTAAAGCTTTTTCAATCTTTTTTAGTGCTGTATTTGATTTGGCAGCACTAGCCTTTTTTTGTAATTCATTAACTTTTGAAATAGTAATCTCATAACCTAATATCTGAATTTTAAACATTGTATTTACTCCTAAAATATACTATTAAAACAGTAATTTGATACTAAAATAACTTTGGCTGCGGATTATTATCTATCAAGTGGATAGTAACTCCTACTGCTTTGGCTCTACCTACTGTATGAGTTTCTTTATCATAGTTCACATCATACACAAAAGAAAGCTTTGAATTTGTATCTAAATCTTCTTTAACAGGTTTGAGTATTTTTTGCTCAAACTGGCCAAGCCTCTTATAATTAGTACCAAATAAAAGGTTAAGCTCTTCAAGGTCATATTTTTTTAGCTTTGGCACGTGCTCATTAAAACCGTTCATCATTTCAAGAAGAAGTATCATTCTAGCACTATGCTTTGATTTTAACCTCATAAGCTGTTCAGCATTAACAAGCGTATATTTATTCTTAACTTCAAGTATCATATTTAAAATACAATCAAACATTTCTATCTCTAAAAAACCGTTATAGCCAAACTTTGCAATTGGTATCACACTCACAAAGTTTTCTGCTTTTTCATCTTTCCAACTTACTGATGTTTCTTGCATTCTCTTAATATTCTTTTTAAGAGTTTGCTCATTAATATTACAATACTCGCAAAGCTGTTTAGTATTTATCTTTATCTTTGTTAAATGAGTAGGTTTACTCTTTAGATCATAAGCTAAAAAGAAAAGGATCTTTAAAGCCGTCAAATTATTAGATTTAACAAAACTTTCCACCAGGTCATTTTTAATCTTAACCAGGTTAGATTTTTTAGCAGTCTTTCTTTTTGTTGATAATGTGGCCATATATTGTAACCCCTTTTTTTAAATTGTAACCTAATGCAATTATAAGATACATAATATTAATGTAACCTTTCGAATGATACAGATACAATTTTATCTAAATGGTTACAAAATGCATATCTAAATGGTTACAAAATGCATATCTAAATGGTTACACTATTATTTTTTTTTAGTGCCTCAAAACCCCATAAAATGGGAAGATGAAAAAGTTATTCACACCCCTATAACTGTATTTAATAAAGGTTTTTAATAATAAAGGGCTTTTTTGACATCATAAATTTACTCTCAAATCACAGTTTTAAAATGCCTAGAAAGATAAAAAAATTCTTTTTTATCCTTTTTATTTTTTGTTTATGTTTGCGGAAGCAAACCTTACTAAGTTTTTTTATCGGCACTTTCTTGAAAATTTTATCCCTGGACTAATATATTTTATTTTTTGCTTATAGGGGAGTAGATGAACAGAAACAAGAAGCAATCAAATATCAAAGCATAGTGTTATTTACTTTGTAGCTAATCTTTGCATTAGTACCAAGTGGGAAGCGGTTATATTCAAAAATCAATAATTTGGGCGGAGCCATTTATATCTAGTTACCGCTAGTAAGTTAATATTTATCGGCTACTGATGTAGAGAAACATTGAAGAAGCACTTTATAGGGCAAATATATATCTAGTTTTTGAGCATTTTAAAGGGTGTAGAAGCGATTTTACATATTTATGAGAAGATTTGTATGCCTAAAGCATTTTAAAGAGCTATAAAGCATATTAAAAGCATTTAGACAAATATTACGAACTACCGAAATTCATTAAAAAAGGGAAAAATATTATATCATTTAAAATTCAATAAATATTTCAAATAATCATTTATTGTCATATTTTTCTTTTGAGCATTTTTTTTAAAATATTTCCAAACTTTTTCATCAACAAAAAAAGACACTCTTTTTTGTCCTAATCTTTTTTTATTACTAATATATTTTTGCAATCTAGTTTCACTCATAAATATCCTTTTTTTAAATGTGTTTACACATACAAATCAAAAATTATACAATCCCACTATATGGGCTTTTAAAGATATTTTTCTATTTAATATCTTTGATAATTTTATTCATTCCTTTTTTTATTTCGAACAACTTTTGTTAAATTGACAAGAGAGCACAAAACCTCTCAGTTTTTTTGTTCGTGCCTCACAAATAAGACTTCGAGGTTTTGTGCTCTTTTTTAAACTAAAGTTTTCAAATAAATATATAATTTATATTTTTTTTGAGTATTTATATCATTTCTTAAAATCTCAAGCAATTCAATAATATCTTCCCTATTTAAAATTATTTTATATGGCATATTATATTTTCTAAATAATTTAATTAAATAGGAAAAACTATAATCAGTATTTTCAACAATATCTTGAAATAATATTTCATCAAACATCTTATTCCTTTGAAAATTTACTATATAGTAATCTATATATTTTCTCTTATTTTTTCAATTTCAGAGCGATATTTTTTTATAGTATTAATGCTCACACGACTCTCTTTTTGTAGTGCATATTCACTATATTTTACTTCTTTTTCATTCATTGAAATTAAAGCTTTTTCAATCTTTTTTAGTGCTGTATTT
The DNA here is from genome assembly GCA_027011225.1 of Nautiliaceae bacterium. Classification (GTDB taxonomy): domain Bacteria; phylum Campylobacterota; class Campylobacteria; order Campylobacterales; family Nautiliaceae; genus JALTBU01. The sequence continues at coordinate 2,552 of JALVAK010000078.1, forward strand.
GATTTGGCAGCACTAGCCTTTTTTTGTAATTCATTAACTTTT
>JALVAK010000079.1 GCA_027011225.1 Nautiliaceae bacterium
CGTATTATAACAAAAATTAATTCTTTAACTTCAAAGCAAAGTAAAAACCTATTAAAAGCATAGCTATTGTAAACAAATATAAAAATTTATACCCAAAAAGCTCCAAAATAACTCCTCCAAAAATTGGAAAAAATAAACCAATTGAAGTAATATTATTTTGCAAAGCTACATAAATTGGTCTTTTATCCTCCGGTGCAATCTCAAACAATAAATTCATACCGCTAATTCTAAACCCATCTATTGCCATACCCATCAAAAAGAAAAATAAAAAATAAACAATTTCACTCTTAAACAATAACACCAATAAAAATGCAATAATTACTAAGATATATGAAATCAAAAAAATCTTTTTATAATTAGGCGAGAGTTTTTTCCATAAAATATTTCCTAAAATAGCTCCTAGCATTTGAATTGTTACAAATCCACCAACAAGCCATCCTGTTAAATGAATAGTATCTTTTGCTTCAATAATTACAAATGGAAATGCAAAAAGAAATGAATAACTAAAAAGCATTGCAAGTATTTGTATTTGAAGAGCTTTATCTTCTTTTAAAAAAGAAAAAGCATTTTTTAAATACTTAAAAAAATTCTCTTCTTTAATTCTTACATTTTCTTTAATAGGCTCTTTGATGCTTGCAAATGCAAACATCCCTATACTCATCAAAATAGCACTTATCATAAAAAGATACGCATAACTTTTTGGAGGCTCAAATTCACTCAAAACCCACCCTGCAACTCCTCCGCTAATAATTGAGCCAATAGCCGCAAAAAGCTGTCTATTTGCCATACTTTTACCGCGCTCTTCTTTACTAAAGACCTTTGCAATTATTTCACTAAAATATATACTCCCAAAACCAGCTGAAAATGAAAAAATAAATAAAAAAATCCCAAAAAGTATTAAAGTCAAAGTTGGATTTTTATCTCCGATTAAATAAATACTAAGCCCTATCATAAACCAGCTTAAAACTCTAACTGCAAAAACTCTTCTAAGATATGGCATAACCTTTTTAAAGGTTTGGGCATAAAAAGCGGCTACTAGCTGAACTAATATCGCACCGCCTCTAAGAAGTGAGACAAAAATACCAATTATTACTACATTTTGAGTAAAATGATGAATTATTAAAGGTAAAATTGTACTTGGCTCTGCTATAGTCATTGCAACAGCTAAAAAAAATCCATGCATTATATTTTTTATATTATTTTCTTTGTAATTCATTTTATTCCTTTATATCCAGCTTCTATCAAGAATCTACTTGGCTCATATTCTATATTTTTGATTCTATCTCTTTTTGCAAAAGCAAAAAACAATTTATCTTTAGCTCTTGTTACTGCTACATAAAAAAGACGCCTCTCTTCTTCAATCCCTCCAGCAGGCTTTGAGAGTTTAATGTTTGGAAACCTACCCTCCATCATATCTACAATATAAACTTCTTTAAATTCCAAACCTTTACTTGCATGAACAGTTAAAAGATTTACCCCTCTTCCCTCACTCATTTCACTAGCACCAAGCACCATTGCATTTATAAATTTCTCAAGCTCATCATATCTTTTAAGTAAATTTCCCAAAATTTTTATTTTATTTTTTATTTTTTCTTTATTTTCTTCAAATAAATCTTGTTGAATTTTGCCATTTTTATCTTTACTTCTTTCATTTGCTAAATGTAAGATTATTTTTTGTAAAAGTGATGAGTTTATTAATTCATTAAAAATTGAATTTGGATTTTTAAATCTTTTAGTTTTTTTTAAAAATTTATAAAAATCATATAAAAATTCTGCTCCTTCTACGCTTAATTTTGGATGTCTAAGTACAGGATTTGATAAAAACTCTTCATTAAATCCCAAATCTTTAAATTTAGCAATACTTCCAAGCTGAATAAAATCATCAAAAAGCCCAAGTTGATATGATGTTTTTTTCTTTTGATAAACTCTTTTTGAAGTATCTGGATTTAATAAACCATCTATTACATTTCCATCACCTAAAATACTTAGTGCTTCAAATAAATCACTTGCAATGCTACTGCCTATTCCTTTTGCATATTCAAAAATATGAATAAAAGCCATTATATCTTTTGGATTAATTAAAAACGATAAAATATCAAGAGTTACTTTAATTTCTTTTGCTTCAAAAAAACTAACACCACCTTTTCTTTTGCATTCAATCCCTTTTTCTTTTAAAATAGCTTCTATTGCATCAGCACTTGAATTGTTTCTAAAAAGAATTGCTATTTCATCTTTATTTGTAGTTGAGGTTAAAATTCTATTTGCAATATCCCTATACTCTTCAAAAGTATCAGCATACATCAAAAGCTTTGGATACTCACCTGAGTATCCTCTTGTAACTTCTAGCTCTTTTGGATAGATTCTTGGATTATTTTTAATTACTTTATTTGCTACATCTAAAATTTCTCCATAACTTCTATAATTTTTCTTTAAAGTAAAAATTTTTGCATCAGGATATCTCTTATCAAAAGTTGAAATGATATTTATATCTGCTCCATTAAAAGCATAAATACTTTGGTCATAATCACCTACACAAAAAAGAGAATCTTGCTTCAAAGCTTCAATAAAT
>JALVAK010000080.1 GCA_027011225.1 Nautiliaceae bacterium
AAGAAATTATTAAAAAACATAAAAAAGTTTTTGTATTAAATATAGACACCCCTTTAATTTCTCCAAAAACTCTAAAAAAACTTCTATCAAAAAAAGCAATAGCTAAAGAAAATCCACTTATTGGATACTATGATTATACAATGCTAAAGAATCTAAAACAGAACAAAAAAACATTAAAAATTTATGGCATAAATAAAAATACACTCTCAATAAATAAAAAAGAAGCAACAAATATAAATAAAAAAGAAGACTTAAAGCTTAACCTCAGCGATATTATCAGGCAGCGAAGAAAATGGAATATCAACTGATTTTTCATATTCTTTTAAGTTAAATTGCTTACCGCGCTTCTTTGCTATTTTTATTAAATCTCCTATTTCATTATCAAATCCAAAAAGTTTTATATAATTTTCTATACCTAATAAAGCTTTATTTAAATCTTTTTTAAGTAAAGAGATAATTTGATTTAAATAAGCTCTTTTTACAAGCTGAGAGAGTCTATTTTTAAAATCATATTTAATTGAAAATATCTCTTTTAATTTTGCTACATCTCCTTTTATAGCAAGCATCTCCCCTTTTCTTAACAACTCTTTATACTCATTCATAAATTTTTGATAATCATCTAATGTTTCAAGATATGGGTAGTTTCTAACTAATTCTTCTATCATATCATAATCTTTATTTGCAAGATATAAAAGAAATTTTGAAATATTATTAGCTTCTTTTTTAATCTCTTCTGCTTCATTTTTATAATTTGGAAAATTTTTTAAAATTTCTGCATATCTTAAAGCTTCTTTAAAATTTCCTTTTTTTATTGCTTCTTTTGATTTTTTATATAAAATATCTCCATATTTCATAGCTTTTTCATACTCTTGGGTATCTACTAAAAACGGATATCTATTAATAAATTCAAAAAACTCTTTAAAATCTCTTTTTAAAAGCATTTTATTTAACATATCATAAATAACTTTTTCATTAAAAAGATTTTGAATTAGTGCAGACTTTTCGCTAACTCCTCTAAAATGTTTTAATATTTCTTTAGCTTGCTCTGTTTTTCCAATTTTTATTAATTCTTTTGCTCTATTAAATGATTTTTTAAAATCTTCTTCCATTTTTTTATAATAAATGCTCTCTTTAAAAATAGGATATTTTCTTGCAAGAGAATAAGCAAGAGGATATTTTTTATTAATTACAGCTGTTTTAAATCTTTCAAATTCACTATAATCTTTTAAAAGATTTTGAAACATATTTCTTTTTAAGCTATCTTGCTTGAATGGCTCAAAAAGATATTTTGCCTTTTGTATATCTCCCTTCTCAAGCAATTTTTGAATTGCTAGAAGTGTTTTTTCCCAAATATTTTCTAGCTCTTTATATTCTTTAGTGTGTTTTAATAAAGGATTTTTGGCAATTAGCTCATATGCTTTTGCATAGTTTTTGCTTAAAATGTATTCTTTTAAAAGTGATTTATCTTCTAACAAATCAAAAATATATAAGCTTCCATCTATACATCCTACATACAATTGCTCTAAAGTAGGGTTATACTCAATAGCACTTGGATACTCTAAAAGCTTTATAAAATCTCTTTTTATAATCTCTCCGCTTTCAAAATCATATAAATATACACTCTTTTCTTTTGTAATCGCAAAAAAATACTCCTCTTTTGAATCAACCACAAAATCAATTACCATATCAGACATATTCTCAAATCTTTGTAAAACTTTCCCTTTTCTAAAATCCCATTTTATAATCTCACCTGTTTTATCTCCACTTACCATTACATTTTTATTAAAAAACTTAATCTTTCTAACAGCTCCTCTATGAGCTTTTTTGCGATAATTTATATTTATAGACGAGATATTTGTAATAGTAATAAGCTTATCATAACTACCTGTTGCACTCCATAAATTATTTTTGCTAAATCCACCTGAGATAATATAATCAGGATGAGGAGGAAGGGCTAAAAGCATCTTTCCAAGATTCAAACTCCATATATATGCCCTGCCATCACTTCCACCTGTTAAAAGATATTCCCCATCCCAATCAAAAGAGACATTTAAAACCTCACCCTTATGCCATCCAAATTTATATTTCATTTTTTTATTTTTAATATCATAAATAAATGTTTTATTACCTTTAATTTCTGCAATTGCTATATAATTTCCATCAAGCGAAATATCAGCAGTGTTTTCAAAAGGATTGTGAGAAGGCATATTTATCTTAGCGCCTTTTTGCAATTTAAACTCTTCATTAAAAATTCTTATTACATTATTAACATCTAAAACATAAATCAACCCATCATTTATAACTTTTATTTTTAAGACTGGATTTTTAACATTTAAGATTTTAATTGCCTTCAAACAAACTCCTTTTAATTTATGATAACATTTTATCAAAAAAGGTTTTTTAATGACTTTAACAATTATTGATACATTTGGATTTTTGTTTAGAAACTTTTACGCCTTGCCTCCACTTAAAAGCAAAAACGGCACTCCAACAGGTATGATTACAGGATTTATGAATTTCATAGCTTCACTTGGGCGCGATTTTCCAACTGATTATGTAGTTTTTAC
>JALVAK010000081.1 GCA_027011225.1 Nautiliaceae bacterium
CTCTTCCGTTTTGGGATTGAAAGTATATAATATTTTTTTCCTCTTGTCAAGAGTTTTTGTAAAAAATTTCAAAAAAAATTGAAAAATTTTGATAAGTAAAGAAGAAAAGTAATAAAATTCCCGATTTTAAGGAATTTTTATTTATACCTATAAGTAATTCTACCTTTATCTAAACTATATGGATTAATTTCAACTTTTACCTTATCACCTGGTACAATTTTAATATAATTCATTCTAATTTTTCCACTAATATGACATAATACTTCTTTATCAAGCCCATCAAGTTTTACTTTAAAAGTAGCATTAGGTAAAGCTTCTGTTACTATTCCATCTACTTCTAATACATCTTTACTCATTTTCTTCCTCCGTTAAGATTATTACTTTATTATTAATAACTGCAACTTGATGCTCATAATGTACCCCTACTCCTAAATCTTCACAATACACATCCCATCCATTATCTGCTAAAATAGGCTCTCCACTTTTTTGGCAAATCATAGGCTCAAGGCAAAACACATGCCCATTTTTTACTTTTTCACCTTGATTTGGCTTGCCTTCAACATAATTTAAAATTTGTGGTTCTTCATGTGGTTTTCTACCAATTCCATGACCACTATAACCTTTTAGTGGTACAAAACCATGACTTCTTATATAATCTTCAATAAGTTTACTAATTTGTTTATATCTCATACCTGGTTTTATATTTTCAATTGCATGATATAATGCACCTTTTGCAACATCTATCATTTTTTGATATTTTTCATCAATTTTTCCAATTCCCATAGTAATTGCAGCATCACCGTACCATCCATTCATTTCCACACCTACATCAAAACCAACAACTTCACCCTCTTTTAAAGGTTCATTATCAGGTATACCATGAATTACTACACCATTCCTACTAATACATACACTATTTGGAAAATCATATAAACCTTTAAAAGCAGGTCTTCCACCATTGCTTCTTATAAAATCTTCTGCTAATTTATCAAGCTCAAGAGGAGTTATTCCAGGCTTTGCATTTTCTCTTAAAAGTTTTAAAGTTTTAGCAACAAGTTTTGCTGGAATTTTTATTTTTTCTATCTCTGAAGGTTTTCTAATTGGAATTGCCATAAATTCTCCTAATCAAAAATAAGGGCTTAAAGCCCTGTAACTGAAAGTGTGTCATATTTTTGCATAGTAAGTTGTGCTTGGATTTTTCTCATAGTATCAATAGCAACTTGTACTACAATTAAAACTGCTGTTCCACCAAAATAAAAATTAATTCCAATAAGTTTTACAAGTAACCATGGTAAAACAGTAATAGTACCTAAATATAAAGAGCCCCAAAAAGTAAGTTTATTTGCTACTTCATTTAAAAATTTAACAGTTTGCTCTCCTGGTCTAATACCTGGAATAAACCCACCTTGTCTTTTTAGATTCTCAGCTATCTCTTTTGCATTAAATACAATACTTGTATAAAAGTAAGCAAAAAATATAACTAATATAAAAAGTAATATATGATATAAAAATCCATTTGGATTTAATAAGTCTCTAATTTTTACTAAAATTGGATGATGCACTCCCGCAAGTAAAGTAAGTGGGAACATTAATATTGCACTCGCAAAAATAGGTGGAATCACACCGCTTATATTAAGTTTTATTGGAATATAATTCATAACTCTTTTGAATCTATTTTGCATTAAAACTTTTTTTTGATACGCAACTGGTATACGTCTTTCTGCAAGCTCTACATATATAATAAATACAACAGTTGCAATTACAATAAATGTAATAAATAATAATCCAATTACACTAAGCTCACCTACATCTACTAAATTTATGATACCTATAATTGCACTTGGAATTGCACTTACAATTCCAGCAAAGATAATTAAACTAATACCATTTCCTATACCTCTATCTGTAATTTGCTCACCAATCCAAACTAAAAACATTGTACCAGCTGTCATAGTAATAGCAGTTAAGAATATAAAAGTAGTTTTATCAATCATAACTGCACTCTCGCCACCTCTACCAGTCATTGAAGTTAGACCAATTGAAATACCAATTGCTTGTATAAATGCAATTGCAACAGTTGAATATTTAATAATTTTTAAATATTTTTGAAATCCTTGTGAATCTTTTTTTAATTCACCTAAACTTGGAAAGGTAGCTGCAAGTAATTCCATAATAATAGAAGCTGTAATATAAGGCATTACACCAAGTGCAATAATACTCATTCTTTGCACTGCATTCCCACTAAACATATTAAGCATTCCAAGTGCATCATTTTTATGCATACTAAAAAATTCTTTAATAACATCTAAATTAACCCCTGGTACTGGAACATAAGCAAGAATTCTATAAAGAAGTAGAAAGCCAAGGGTAATTAAGATTTTTTTAGCTAACGGATTCATACCCTTACTTTCCAGAAGTAGTTATATTAGCATCTTTGATTTTACTTTTAAGCTCTTTTGCTTTTACACCAATAAGTTTTACTTTTTTAGATTTAATTTTTACAAATTTAGCTATATTTTCCATTGTAATTTCTTCAAGCTCAGCAATAGCAGTAATTTTATCTACGTTAATAGCTTGAGGTTTTTCTACTTTGCTTCTAAATCCAACTTTTGGAAGTCTTCTTTGAAGAGGAGTTTGTCCACCCTCAAATCCTCTTTTTTGAGAATAACCACTTCTTGCTTTTTGACCTTTTTGACCTCTAGTTGCAGTTTTTCCATAACCACTAGCAGGACCTCTTCCTACTCTTTTTGTTTTGTGAGTAGCCCCACATGCTGGTTTTAAATTATTAAGTGCCATTTTTAAGCCTTTTTACTTTTTATCATTTGCAGAGCTTTAATTGTAGCTCTAACAAGGTTATGTGGTTCATTTGAACCAAGAGATTTAGATAAAATATCTTTAATACCAACAAGCTCAAGCACTGGTCTTACCGCACCACCAGCGATAAGCCCTGTACCCTCACTTGCTGGTTTAAGTAAAATTTTTGACGCATTATATTTAGCTTGAACATCATGATTAATAGTATTCCCATGAATACCTTCAATTTTTACAAGGTTTTTAAATGCATCATCAATCGCTTTTCTAATCGCATCTGGTACTTCTTTTGCTTTCCCAGTACCAACTCCTACAATTCCTTTTTTATTTCCAACAACTACTAAAGCATTAAATCTAAATCTTCTACCACCTTTAACAACTTTAGTAATTCTTCCAACATTAACAACTACTTCTTCAAATTCTTCTCTATTAATATCTTTAATTACTTTTCTTTTAGCCATTTGCCTTTTCCTTTAAAGTTTTATACCATTTTCTCTTAGAGTATCTGCAAATGCTGCAACTACACCATGATATTTATATCCATTTCTATCAAAAGCAACTTTTTCAATATTTGCTTCTTTTAACTTCTGAGCAAACATATTAGCTGCTTTTTTAGCACCTTCAATATTTGAAGGTATTTTATCTTCAATATGTCCAGTATTTAAATATACTAATGTATGTCCTTTTGTATCATCGATAGCTTGTACAATAATATATCTATTTGATTTATAAATAGTAACTCTTGGCATCTCAGCAGTGCCACTAATTCTACCTCTAATTCTTCTTTTTCTTTTTAGTCTTCTTAAATCTCTTTTAGCTAAAGCTTTACTTCTTCTCATCTCTCACCCTTATTTTTTAGCTGTTTTACCAGCTTTTCTAATAATAACTTCATCAACATATTTAACACCTTTACCTTTGTAAGGCTCAGGTTTTCTAAAGCTTCTGATTTCAGCTGCAACTTGTCCAACTTGTTGCTTATCAGTACCTTTTACAGTAATAATATTTTTTTCAACTGTAATAGTAATTCCTTTTGGAACTTTATATTCAATTGGATGAGAATATCCAAGATTAAGCACTAAAGTATCACCTTGCATATTTGCTCTATAACCAACTCCATTAATTTCAAGTTTTTTCTCAAAACCTTTAGTAAGCCCTATTACTGCATTATTTGCTAAAGCTCTAACAGTACCCCACATAGCTTTAGCAAATTTAGTATCTTCTGTTGGCTCAAAAGTTAAAGTATCACCTTCAATATTAACTTTTACAACACCTTTTGTATCAATTACTTTTGCATCTTGGCCTTTACTTATAATTAATTTATCCCCTTCAAGTTTAGCAGTTAGGCCATCTGCTAACTTTACGGGTTGTTTACCTATTCTACTCATAAACTCTCCTTATTACCATATACTACAAATTACTTCGCCGCCAACTTTTTCTTTGTAAGCTTTATCATTTGGCAGTACACCTTTATTAGTTGAGACAACAAGTGTACCAAATCCATTTTTAAAGTTTTTAATATCTTTATAACCTTTATAAACTCTTCTACCAGGTTTAGAAATTCTTTTTACTTCATTAATAACAGAGTTACCATCTTCATCATATTTTAAAGTAACTTTAATAAATTTTTTGTTACCATCTTCAATGATTTTATAACCTTCAATATAACCTTTTTCTTCAAAAACTTTTAAAATATCTTCCATAAGTCTTGAATGATTAAGTGTTGTTACTTCCATTTTTCTTTGTGCTGCATTTCTAATTCTAGTTAATCCATCAGCAATAATATCGCTCATCATTTTAGCATCCTTTACCAGCTAGCTTTTTTAACACCAGGGAGTAATCCCTCATTTGCCATTTTTCTAAGGCAAATTCTACAAATACCAAAGTCTCTATAAACAGAGTGAACTCTACCACAAATAGAGCATCTTGTATATGCTCTAACTTTAAATTTAGGTTTTCTTTTTGCTTTTGCAATTAATGCTTTTCTTGCCATTTTACTTTCCTTTTGTAAATGGGAATCCGATAAGCTCAAGCATTCTCTCAGCTTGTTTATCGTCTTCAGTTGTTGTTGAAATATTAATATTCATACCGTGTACTTTAATAATTGAATCATAATCAACTTCAGTAAATACAAGTTGCTCATCTAATCCAAAGTTAAAATTACCTCTTCCATCAAATCCATTTCTATTAACACCTTTAAAGTCTCTCACTCTTGGAAGAGCAATAGAAATAAGTTTTTGTAAAAAGTTCCACATCATATCGCCTCTTAGTGTAACTTTTACACCAACAGGCATACCTTCTCTTACTTTAAATCCAGCTACTGATTTTCTAGCTGGAGTAATTACAGCTTTTTGACCAGTAATAATAGTTAAAGTATCAGCAACATTTTGAAGGAATTTTTTATCTCTAGCACCTTCACCAACACCTGCACTAACTACAATCTTTTCAAGATTAGGAATAAGCATTGGGTTTTTAATATCAAATTCTTCTACAAGTTTTGGTCTAACTTCATTATAATATCTTTCTTTTACTTCAAACATCGCTTCAGCCTTCTACTTTTTTTACGTTTGAGATGTGAATTGGTTTTTCAATAGTAATAAACCCACCTTTTGGGTTTTCTTCAGTAGGCTTTACAGCCTTTTTTACTATATTCACACCTTCAACGATTACTTTTGCTTCTTTAGGAAGCACTTTAATAACTTTACCAGTTTTACCTTTATCATCTCCAGTAATAACTTTTACCGTATCGCCTCTTTTAATTTTAAATTTAGGAGGCAGATTTTTTCTAGCCGCCATTATAACACCTCCGGTGCAAGTGATGTAATTTTTTGGAAACCTTCATGTCTAACTTCTCTAGCAATTGGTCCAAAAATACGAGTTCCAACTGGCTCTTTTTTAGCATCAATAATAACTGCAGCATTATCATCAAATCTAATTAAAGAGCCATTTTCTCTTTGAATTTCTTTTTTAGTTCTAACTACAACAGCTTTTACAACTTGTCCTTTTTTAACTTTTCCATTAGGTAGGGCTTTTTTAACTGATGCTACAATTACATCACCTACTCTTGCATATCTTCTTTTAGAGCCCCCTAAAACTTTAATACACATAATTTCTTTAGCGCCGCTGTTATCAGCAACTTTTAATCTTGTGAATGGTTGAATCATGTTTATTCTCCTCTTTCAACAATTTCTGTAAGAACAAACTTTTTTCTTTTAGAAATTGGTCTATGCTCAATTGCTTTAACAATATCACCAACATTAGCCGCATTTTCTTCATCATGAACTAAATATTTTTTAAATTTTTTAACAATTTTATGATATTTTGGGTGTAAAACTTTTCTTTCAACTAACACATTTATAGTTTTATCACCAGTTTTTTTAATTACTTTTCCTTGGATAATTCTTTTAGGCATTAGTTACCCCTTTTTTGTCTCATCGCAGTTTTAATTCTTGCGATGTCTTTTCTTATTTTAGAAACTAAAGATGTATCTTGTAGCTGCATAGTTTTAAGTTTCATTCTAGTTTCAAATAGCTCCATTTTTTTATTTCTAAGAAGTTCTTGTAATTCTGCTTCGCTTTTTTGAAGCAGCTCTTGAAAATCTAATTTAGTATAGCTCATTTTCACTCTCCATTGTAACTATTTTAGTTTTAAAAGGAAGTTTAGCAGCTGCAAGTCTAAGAGCTTTCATTGCTGTATCGTTATCAACACCAGTAATTTCAAAAATAATTCTACCAGGTTTAATGTTCATAACCCACTCTTCAACACTTCCTTTACCTTTACCCATCCTAACTCCTACAGGTTTTGCTGTAAGAGGTTTATCAGGGAATACTCTAATCCAAATTTTACCTGTTCTTTTCATAGTTCTAGATAAAGCTACCCTTCCAGCTTCAATTTGTCTAGAGTTAATTCTTCCAAGCTCAATTGCTTTTAGACCATAAGTACCAAAAGCTAAAGAGTTAGCTCTATATGATTTACCTCTATTTCTACCTTTTTGCTGTTTTCTGTATTTAGTTCTTTTTGGCATTAACATTTCTGCGTCCTTTTCTTCTTCTTTGAGGTTTTCTCTCCTCAGTAGAAGTAGATTCTACTTGATTATTTTTTCTTTGTAAAACTTCACCTTTGAAAATCCACACTTTAACACCAATAATTCCATAAGTTGTAAGTGCTTCAGCAAATCCATAATCAATTTTAGCTCTTAGAGTATGAAGAGGTACTCTTCCTTCAAGATACCATTCAGTTCTTGCCATTTCAGCACCGTTTAGTCTTCCTGAAACTTGAACTTTAATACCTTTTGCTCCAGCTTTTAGAGCATTTTGAATAACTTTTTTCATAGCTCTTCTAAAAGCTACCCTTCTTTCAATTTGATTAGCAACATTTTCAGCTGCAAGCTGAGCACTAAGTTGAGGTTTTCTCTCTTCTTTTATATTTAAAATAAGCTCTTTATCTCCAAGCATTTTTTGAAGTTCTTTTTTAAGAGCTTCAACTTCACTACCACCTTTTCCAATAATAATCCCAGGTTTAGCAGCAAAAATAGTAATTCTAACTTTTTTTGGCGTTCTTTCAATTAAAATATCGCTAATACCTGCATGATATAATTTTTTCTTTAAAAATTTTCTAAGTTCATAATCACTTAATACATTCTCAGGCATAGTATTATAGTTAATAAACCATCTACTTCTCCAGTTTCTGTTAATTCCTAATCTTAGTCCGATTGGATTTGTTTTTTGACCCATTAGCTTTCCTTTTCAACTTCTACATAGATATGAGCTGTTGGTTTTAAAATTTTACTTGCCATACCTCTTGCTCTTGGTCTAAATCTTTTAAGATATGGACCTCTATCAACTCTACATGATTTAACAACAACTTCGTTTGCATCATAACCACCATTTGCAATTGCGCTAGTTAAAACTTTTGCAATAACTCTTGCTGCTTTATTTGGCATAAATTCTAGTTTTGCAAGAGCTTCTTCACCATTTAAGCCTTGAATTTCTCTTGCTACAAGTCTTGCTTTTGTTGGTGAAAGTCTAATATGTCTTAGTATTGCTTTACTCATCACCTATCCTTATTTACCTACTTTTTTTTGCACAGAACCTTTGTGCCCTCTAAAAGTTCTTGTAGGTGCAAATTCACCAAGTTTAAATCCTACATGTCTTTCAGTAATATAAACAGGCACAAAATCTCTACCATTATGTACATTAATAGTTAATCCTATCATTTCAGGAATAATTGTACTTCTTCTTGACCAAGTTTTAATTGGTTTTGGATTTTTTTCTTCTTTTGCTTTTAATACTTTTTTCATTAAATGGTCATCTACGAAAGGACCTTTTTTTAAACTTCTAGCCATGTCCTATCCTTATTTTTTTCTTCTTGAGATTATATATTTATCAGATGGTTTTTTCTTTCTAGTTTTATAACCTTTAGTAGGCATTCCCCAAGGTGTAACAGGATGATTACCTTTACTTCTACCTTCACCACCACCGTGTGGATGGTCAACTGGGTTCATTGCAATACCTCTTGTTTGAGGTCTAATTCCAAGCCATCTGCTTCTTCCAGCTTTACCAATTGTAATATTTTGATAATCAGCATTACCAACTGTTCCAATTGTAGCCATACATTCACCAAGAATTTTTCTCATTTCACCGCTTGGAAGTCTTAGGATTACATATTTTCCTTCCCTACCCATAATTTGAGCAGAGTTTCCTGCAGCTCTTGCAATTTGTCCACCTTTTCCAGGTTTCATTTCAATATTATGTACAACTGTACCTACAGGAATATTCTTAAGTTTCATAGCATTACCTGGTAATATATCAAGACCACTTTCAGCTGCCATTACAGTATCACCAACTTTTAAGCCTTCTGGCTGGATAATATATCTTTTATCTCCATCAGCATAAGAAATTAGGCAAATTCTGCAATTTCTATATGGGTCATATTCAATTGTCATAACTTTACCAGGAACTCCAAATTTATTTCTTTTAAAATCAATAATTCTATAAAGTTTTTTATGTCCAGCTTCTCTATGTCTAGAAGTAATTCTACCTAAATTATTTCTACCAGCTCTTGCTGGAAGCTTAATTAAAAGTTTTTTAACCGTCGGCTTAGAAGTAATATCACTATTATCAAGTGTTGTCATAAATCTTCTTGACGGTGTATATGGTTTATATGTTTTTACTGCCATTTTCTTCCCTTTATACACTTAGGCTTTCAAGTTTTGCATCTTCAGGTAATTTAACATAAAATTTTTTATAATCTGGTCTTTTACCTTCAATTCCTCTAAATCTTTTCACTTTACCTTTTTGTTTGAGTGAATTAATTTTTATAGGCGTTACACCAAAATACTCTTTAAAAATTTGTTTTAATTGATTTTTAGTAACTTTTGGTGTAGTTTGTACTACTAAATAACCTTGCTCTTGCAGGTTTAGTGCTTTTTCTGTATAAACAATTGATTTAATATCTGTAATATCTGCCATAGCTTAGCCCTTTATAACTTTATCAAAAGCTTTTTTATCAAATATTATGCTATGAAATACACTTGCATAATAAGCATTTAATTCTTCTGGTGTGATAATATATACATTTGGAATATTTCTAAATGCTAAAAATGTTTTATCATCCATATCATCTGTAACTATTAAATAATCTCTTTGATTAAATTCTTTTAAGAAATTAGCTGCATCTTTTGTTTTACCAGAATCAACTTTAATTTCATCTACAACAAAAATTTTCCCATTTTCTGCTTTTTCATTAAGAGCATATTTAAGTGCTACTCTTTTTTGTTTTTTATTAATTTTTTGAGACCAATCTCTTTCATTTCTTGGTCCATGAGCTACACCACCACCAACAAAATGAGGTGCTCTAATACTACCTTGTCTAGCTCTACCTAAACCTTTTTGTCTAAATGGTTTTTTACCACCACCGCTTACTTCGCCTCTTGTTTTTGTATGAGCAGTACCTGCTCTTTGATTAGCAAGGTAAGCTTTTACATAAAGGTATAAATTATGAGGATTAATTCCTTGAAAATCTTCAGGTAATTTATTAATTACTTCATACTTTACACTCATTTTACAATCCTTACTTTACCAAGACTTCCATTTGCACCTGGTACACTTCCTTTAATAACTAAAACTCCCATATCTGGGTCAAATTCAACTACTTCTGCATTAACTGTTACATTTTCATTTCCATAATGTCCTGGCATTTTTTTACCAGGCATAACACGTCCAGGAAATTCGCAGTTACCAATAGAACCTGGTGCTCTATGAAATCTAGAACCATGACTTCCAGGACCACCTGCAAATCCGTGTCTTTTTACAACACCTTGAAACCCTCTACCTTTGCTTTTAAAAGTAAGTTTTACTTTTTTAGCATCTTTTAGTGGAGTTAAATCAATATCTCCTGGCTCATTATTTGCAACTTTAAGCTCAACAAATCTATTAAATTCTTTAGAAAGCCCATATTTTTTTTGCATACCTTCAATAGGTTTGTTTATTTTTTTGCCTTTTGGATATGCAACTAATGCTTTTCCATTTTCTTTCATTTCACAAACTTTAGCCGGTACTACCTTTAATAAAGTAACCGGAATACTTGGAACTCCTACAGTTCTGCTCATTCCTATTTTTTCAACTATAAATTCCATTCAATTCTCCTTAACTTAATGCCCTAACTTCTACATCAACTTCTGGTGCTAATTCTAGTTTCATAAGTTGGTCAACAGTATCAGGCAATGCGTTTACAACATCAATAAGACGTCTATGAACTCTTATCTCAAATTGCTCTCTACTATCTTTATTAATATGAGGTGATCTAAGTACTGTATATCTTCTAATTTTTGTAGGTAATGGAATAGGTCCTTTTACTTCTGCTCCAGTTCTTTTAATAGCATCAGTAATAATTCCTACTGCTTTATCAAGCACTCTATGGTCATATGCTTGAAGTTTTATTCTTAATTTTTCCATTTCACTTCCTTTTTTAAAGATCTCGTGGCTTTCCACGCTTTTAGGAATGAAATTATAAGTTATTTTATGGTTTTTTGCAAGAAAAAAAGGGGTATTTTTTCCTTTTAAAAAGGAAAAAGAGAAGTCAATTGGATTTTAAAAGTTGTGGTTTTATGGCGTTTTTGTATATGTATTCTACACTTTCATCTACATCATCACTAACTAAAAAAAGATTTAAATCTTTTTTATCGATATAGTTATGCTTTAACATAGTGTCAAAAAAATTTAATAAAGGTTTATAAAACTCACTTCCAAAAAATACAATTG
Organism: Nautiliaceae bacterium; assembly: GCA_027011225.1. GTDB lineage: Bacteria > Campylobacterota > Campylobacteria > Campylobacterales > Nautiliaceae > JALTBU01. Next base: position 11,070 of record JALVAK010000081.1, read on the forward strand.
GAATTTTACTCATTCTATTTGTCTGGATTAAAGTTAAAACTTCACTTAATTCATCTAAAGTTCCAAAACCTCCTGGCATCATAACAGCACCAACTGAATATTTTAGGAAAGTTACTTTTCTTGTAAAAAAATATTTAAATTTAAGAGGAATTTTTACATAAGGATTTGTTTTTTGCTCATGCGGAAGCTCTATATTAAGCCCTACACTAATTTTAGCACCTTTATTTGCCGCTTCCATTATTCCAGGACCACCACCTGTTATGATAGCATAACCTTTATCACTAAGTTTTTTTGAAATTTCTGTAGCTTTTTTGTAATAAAACCCATCTTTTTTCTCTCTTGCGCTTCCAAAAATAGAAATAGCAGGTGGCAAATCTTCAAGCTCTTCAAAAGCATCTGTAAAATCACTAATTACTCTAAACATTCTCCATAAATCTTTTGTAGGATTTCTATTATCTAAAAACTCTTTTTGAATATCTTTCATTAATCCCTCCAACTTTTAAATATTAAAATAACTGCCAAAACAAAAGCAAATATAAAACCTATTATACCAAAGAGAGATACCTCTTTAAATAATGGTGGGACATGAGAGCTAAGAAGCATAGATGAGCCAATTAAAATAGAAGCAATAATAATAGCTAAAGATAATCTATGAGAAGCTGTTTTAATAGTTTTTTCAAACTCTTCAAGCCCAACATGCTCAAATTCTATTTTTAATTTACCATTTTTCATCTTTTTAACAATTTCATAAAAATCTGTTGGAAAGTGAATAAAAAATTCTGCAAGATTTTGATTATATTCATTAAACTCTTTAATCAAAGTTTTTGGAGAATACATCTTTTTAACAAGTTTTGTAACATAAGGTTTTAATGATTCAATTACATTAAAATCAGGGTCTAAACTTTTACCAACTCCCTCATAAGTAATAATTGTTTTTGCAAGTAAATATTGGTCTTCTTTAAAATAAACTTTATATTTTCTCATAACTCTTATTAAATCTTCAAAAAAGCTTTGCAAATTTATATTTTTTAAGGGCTGATAAAGATATGTAGAGATTATATCGGCTGACTCTTTTTTCAACAAATCAAGCTCGCTCTCGTCCGTAATTTTAGCTAGTTTTATAACATATTCTGCTGCTTTTTCTTCGTCCTTGTGAGCTACGTAATAAACAAGCTTTAAAAGTGAATTTCTATCTTCTTTTGAGATTTTACCCACTATCCCAAAATCCAAAAATACTATTTTACCTTCACTCACCATTAAATTCCCAGGATGTGGGTCTGCATGAAAAAACCTATGTACAAAAATCTGCTCTGCAACAAGCTCTACTCCCACTCTTGCTATTTCTTTTAAATCATAATACTTGCTTAAAAGCTCTTTATTGCTTATTTTAATACCATCTATATATTCAAGTGTTAAAACTCTTTTAGTAGATAAATTATCATAAAGATTAGGAACTTTTACTTTAGGATTATTTTTAAAATTTGCTTTAAATCTTTTTAAATTTAACGCTTCAATATTAAAATCAAGCTCTTTTTTTATACTTTTTGCAAATTCTTCTATAATTCTTACGCTATCAATTCCATATACTAAAAGCCTATCTCTAAGGAGTTTAGCAAGTCTTTCTAAGATAAAAATATCAGCATAAATAATCTCTTCAATATTTGGTTTTAAAATTTTTACCGCTACCTCATCGCCATTAAATAACGTTGTTTTGTAAACTTGACCAATTGATGCAGAAGCAAGAAGCTCAAATTCATTTGGGAAATACTTCTTATAATCTCCAAACTCTTCTATTAACACTTTTTCCATTTCATTAAAAGGCAAAGGCGCTACCCTATCTTGAAGTTTTTCAAACTCTTTTGCAAGCTCAAGAGGAATCAAATCAGGTCTGAGGGAGAGAAGTTGAGCAAGTTTTATAAATGTAGGTCCAAGCTCTTCTATTGTTTTCCTAATCCTCTCGCTTCGAGTGAGTTTAACCTCTTTTTTAAAAGGCACGGGAATACCAAGTATTTCTATTATTTCACCAAATCCGTTTTTGGCTAAAATAAAAATAATTTCTTTGGTTCGTTTTAATTCATAGATACTTTTCAAAACAATCTCCCAATTTTTTTATAATATTTAATTTCCCCCATCAATATTTGCTTTTAAAGTATAAAAGAAAATTTGAGATTTAATATATTCTTTGTTTGCTTTTGCTTTAGCAAGTTTTGCAATTGCTGAGTTTAAATCTGTAACATCAGCTAGCCCTTCTTCAAATTTTGCTTTTATATACTCATAATAACTTTTTCTAGCTTTTATCTCTTTATTTGCTGAAATAAGTCTTTTTTGAAATGCTTTTAAAGCAAGCAAATCATTTTTATATTCTGTTCTTACTTTATTTAAATAATCTCTATAAAAGATATAAGCTTTGGCTTTTTCTAGCTTTGCTTCTTGAAGTTTTGCTCTGCTCTCTCCCCCATCAAAAATATTATACTTTATACTTAAAGCTAAAAAAGAATTATCAACATTTCTGTAATCATTGTTATTTAAAGTAGCATTAGTTGCCTCTTTTTTAAAAGCTGCTTGAAAATAAATTTTTGGATAAAAATTTGATTTTTGTAAATTTATGTTTTTAATAGCAATTTTAAGTGTTTTTTTAAGCTCTTTTACATCAGGTCTTTTTAAAAAATTTGGTTTTTTAAGGTTAATTTTAGGCAAATATGAAATAGAGCTTATTTTAGCATTTAACATATAGTTTAAAGTATTTAAAAGCGTTTTTTTATTGGCTTTAGCTTCATCTTCTTTGGCTTCAATTTCATAGTATTTTGCATCAATCTCATCAAGAGTAGGTTTATTAATAAGCCCTTCTTTATATAAAGCTTTTGCCTTTTCTTTTGCTAATAAGAGAGCTTTTTTAGCTTCATTTAAAGCATAAATTTTTTTATTTAGTGCATAAATTGAAGCATAAATTTTGGCAATTTGAAGTTTCATATTTCTTTTTATATTCTGAAGTTTTAATTTTTCTTTTATTAAATTTAATTTTTCAATATCAATTAAATTGCTTATTGCAAATCCAGTAAAAATGGGATAAGAATAAATAAGAGCTCCTATAAAATTATTTTTTTTACCAATTTCTTGTTTTAAATAAATATCTTTATATACAAGCGGATATAAAGGTGCATTGCCTAAATTTTTAGCAGCTATTGGCTGAGGTGAATTCATTTTCATAACAGGTCTATCAAACAAATACATATAATCATATTCTAAATCAAACTTCCCGTAATTTTTAGCTTTTGCTTGATTTAACTTTTCTTTTTGAATTTTAATATTTTTTTTATAAATTTTTATAATATTTGAATTATCTATAAGCTTTATTAAATCATTAAAACTTTCAGCATTTATAAAAAGTGGCAACAATAAAATAACTTTCCATTTCATTAACTATCCTTTTTTAAAAGTTTATAAATCAGCTCTATATTTTTTTTTACTTCTTTTTCTCTATTTTTTATTAAATTTGTCACTTCACTCTCAATAAAAAGCCCCTCACACATATTGTAAATAACTTTTTTGTATTTCACTGCTTTTTTCTTCAATTCTTTATTTTTTATACCTTCATTTAAAATATTTTCCAAAATTTCATAATAATAACTTTTGCTTTTTGTTGCATAATCTTTCATCTCTTTATTTGAAGAAGTTAAAGTAATTGCTAAAAATTCCTTATAAATTTTTTGCAATTCAAAATAATCTTTATAAAAAAATTCAAAAAAAACTAAAAGTTTCTCAAAAGAGGTATTAGTTTTTTTTAATTTATTTAAAAGCTCTTTATTAAATTCATCAATTAAAAGATTTAAAATTTCAAATACTATATCCTCTTTATTTTTAAAATATTCATAAATAGTTCCTTTGCCAATACCTGCTGATTTAGCAAGCTCTGAAATAGTAACTCTCATCCCTTTTTCTAACAATAACTTTTTACATTTTATAGCTATTTCTTTTCTTTTACTATTTTTATCAACTATTTTTGCCATAATACCCCTTCAGATGAATAATCAAAAGCATAAAAACAAAACTAGCTCCTACAACTCCCCAAAAACCTGCATTCATCCATACATACTTAAACCCATAACAAAAACTAAAAAATTCTTCAATTTTTAAGAAAAATGCTTTTGCTTTATCTGATAATAGATAATAAAGCTTATGCAACAATTCTTCTACTAAATCTCTATTTTGCAAAATAACCATTGAATCAAACTCTTTATCTTTGTAAAAAATTATATTATTTGTAGCAATTGCAGTACCAAAACTACCCCCAATAAATCTTACATAATCCATTGTAGTAATAGCTTGCTCTATTTTTTTACCTGCATGTTGCATAACAAGAGTAGTAATAGGAGCAAAAAATAAACCCATCGCAATACCAAATGGCATAGTCTTAATTACTGCTTCAAAAAAAGGAGTATAGTAATCAAGAGTAGTAAAAAGATATGAGCTATATAGATATACTATAGCTCCTATAAATAAGACTGGAATTGGAGAATATTTATCACTTAAAAAACCAGCTATTAAACTTACAATCCCTATCCATATCCCAAATCCTAACACTCCTAAACCAGTATCTATTGAGCTAAGAGCTTTAATTTGCTCATAATATATAGGCACCAAATAAAAATATTGATACATTGAAAATCCAAGCAAAATAAAATAAATTAATATCCCTAAAGTATAGTAAGGATTCTTAAATAAAGAATAATCAAACAATTTCACTTTGCTAAAATATTCGCTAATAACAAAACCTAACAAACCTCCCCACGCAATAAAACTTAAAAATACAATTTTTTCACTTTTAAACCATCCATATTGTTGACCTTTTGAGAGGATTATTAAAAGAGCTAATGTAAAAATACTAAGAAAAATAACAGAAATAAAATTTAGAGGATAATTTTCTTTTTTTGCTCTCTCTTCTAAAAGAAAAATACTAAAAATCACTAAAAATATTCCAATTGGAACATTTACAAAAAATACACTCCTCCATCCAAAATACTCAGTCAAATATCCACCAAGTGTAGGTCCAATAGCTGGCGCAAAAGCAACTCCTAATGCAAATATACCCATTGCTATCCCTTTTTTATCAGGAGGAAACATTGAAAAAAGCAAAGCTTGAGAAGTAACCATAATAAATGCTTCAGCAAATCCTTGAATAGTACGAGCAAATATCATAAAGCCTAATGTGTTTGCAATCCCGCACATAAAAGAAGCAATTGTAAAAACTGCTACTGAGATAATATATACCCATTTATATCCATAATGTTTTACTACCCATTCAACTATCAAAAGAGCAACTGCGGCTGAGAGCATATAAGCAGTAATTACCCACTGCACTCCATACATATCAGTAGATAACGGACCTTTTAATTTTGGAACAATAATATCCACAACAGTCGTATCAAGTACAGCCATAAAAGCACCAAGAATCACTAATAAAATTGAAATTAAAAAGTCTAAAGTATAAAGTCTATTTATTTTTGCATTTTTCAATAGTAACTTCCCCGCTCATACCAACTTTAATATCTTTTGGCAATTTATCAAATCTAATTCTTACATAAAATCTTTGAGGCAGTTTTGTAAATTCTCCAGAGCTTATATCTCTTGGAAGTATTGCAAATGTAGCTGCACTTGCAGGTAAAATTTTGCTTACATACCCATCAAAATCTTTATCAAGAGCATCTATATGAATTGTAGTTTTACAACCAGCTTTAATATCTTTTAACTTTTTCTCTTCAAGCAAATCTAAAACATACACATCTTTTAAATTTACAACACTTAATACTATCTTACCAGCAGGTACTACTTCATTATTATTTGCAAATTTTTTAGCAACCTTTCCATTAAAAGGAGCATAAATAAATGAATCTTTTATATTTTGATTAATTAATGCAAGCTCATCTTCAAAAGCCTTTAATTTAAATTTCATTGAATTTATAACTTTTGAGAGTTTTTTTATTTCTTTTATAGCATTAAGTGCAATTTGTAATTTGATTTTTAGCATATCTAAATCATTATACATAGATTTTAACTGCAACTTATTAGCATTTAATTCATTTAAAAATGCAAAATAAGCTGTTTTTACGCTCTCATACTTTTCTTTTGAAATTTTATTTTCACTAAAAAGCCTTTTAAATCTTAAATAATCTCTTTTAAGTTTATCAAGTTTAAATTCTTTTGCTTTTATCTCAAATTCTTTTGCTTTTATTAAATTTTTTAGTTTTTTTATCTTTTCTTTTATTAAAGAAATGTTTTTATTTATATCAAAAGCTAATTTATCCTTTTGGATAATTGTTGCTTTTATCTTTTCATTAAGAGAATTGATATTTTTAATAAGCTCATTTTTCTTTATATTTAAATCTTTCGTATCAAGCTTAGCTAAAGTTTCTCCTTTTTTAATATTATCACCTTCATTTACGTAAATTTGTTCTATTTTTCCAGGAATTTTAAAGGAAAGATTTGTTAAGCTATCACTTTTTACGAATACTGCATCAGAGCTTACATAATGGTTTATAAAATAGATATATTTCCCTAACAAAATCAAAGTAATTACAATTGCAATAATAAAAATACTTAAAACTATTTTATTTTTTTTCATTTTTAAAACTTTCATTTTTTATTTGACTGACCATCGGTCAACATTATATCAAAAAAAATTTAACCTTTATAATTAAATTCCGGTATAATCTCTTTTAAGATAGCTACGATTTTGTCTTTTTCATATTCCTTAAACAACTTATTAAGTTGTAACTTTAACTTATCAATATTATATTTAGTTGGTTTTGCTATAAAAATATCTTTATATTTAGTCTTTTTATCAGCTTCATTTATTAACAGCTCTTCATAAAGTTTTTCTGCTGGTCTAAGTCCTGTAAAAATTATATTATTTTCATCTTTTCCATAAAGCTTAAGAATTTTTTTAGCTAAATCTACAATTTTTACTGGCTCTCCCATATCTAAAATAAAAATCTCTCCATTTTTAGCTAAACTCCCAGCTTGCAATACTAATTGACATGCTTCTGGAATTAACATAAAATATCTCGTTATTTCAGGATGAGTAACAGGCAGAGGCTTATTCTCTTTAATCAACTTTTTAAATTTTGGCACAACACTTCCACTGCTTCCTAATACATTACCAAATCTTACTGCACAAATTTTTGTATCTTTACTATCAATATTTTGAGCATAAATTTCACAAACTCTTTTAGTTGCTCCCATAATATTTGTTGGTCTAACTGCTTTATCAGTCGAAATTAAAATAAAATCTTTTACTTTATTTTCTATTGCTAAATTAATTGTATTAATAGTTCCTAAGATATTATTAATAACAGCACTTCTTGGATTCTCTTCACATAGTGGTACATGTTTGTAAGCTGCTGCATGAATTACAATATCTGGCTTTTCTTTAAATACGCTTTCTAAATCTTCTTTTTTAGATACATCTACTAAATAAGGCTTTCTTTTTATACTTAACTCTTCGTTAATAGTATAAAGATTATACTCACTATTTTCAACCAAAATAAGCTCAGCTGCTCCATATTTTTCACAAAGTCTACAAATTTCACTACCTATACTTCCCCCAGCACCTGTTATTAAAATCTTTTTATCTTTTACAAACTTTTTAATTGCAACTTTATCTAAATCTTTTGGTTTTCTTGCAAGCAAATCTTCAATAGAAATATCTTTAACCCTTTTTTCAAATGGATTATAAATTTTTATATCATCAATCCCTTTTGATTGCAAAAACTCCACTAATTTATCAAGGTTATCTCTATCAAGCTCTTTAGTAATAATAGCTGTTTTTATTTTCCCATCTATTTGAGAAATGTTTTTAATTTTATATCCATATAAATACGAACCAACCAAATTTTTTTCATCTTCATAAATTTCAAAAATGGAATAAGAAATATTTTGCTTTAAAAGTGAAATAGTTTTTTCATTTGCTCCTATTATCAAAGCTGGAATTTTATTAGTTGAAAGTTTTTCATAAATAAGTCTTTTAGAAATTCTAAAAAATCCAATAAAAAGAATACTTAAAAAATAATCAATTATTATTACACTTCTTGGAAAAGGAATAAAATATTCTCTAAAAATTACAAGTATGGCTCCACCTACTATATATGCCAAAGTAGTAGCAAGAATTAATGATTTTAACTCTTTAAGAGAAAAAAATCTCCAATTTACAAAATATAATTTAAAAATATAATAAAAAGCAATTTTTAAAAAAATTAGAATGAAAGCGATTTCAATAAAATTATGTAAATACGTTTTAGGTATAGAAAAATTAAATCTTAAAAGATATGCTAAGAAAAGTGTAAAAATAGAAATTAAAATATCTCCTATAATAAAAAATAGGGCTCTTTTTGTTTTAGTAGGTCTAAGAAGATTGTATAATTTCACAAATTTCCTTTACCTGATTTTTTGTAAGTCTAGTTCCACTTGGAAGGCATAAACCTTTCTTAAACAACTCCTCACTTCTTCCATTAAGATAAGCTTTTGCACCTTTAAATAATGGTTGAAGATGCATTGGATTCCAAAGAGGTCTGCTTTCTATATTATTTTCTCTTAGTTTTTTCATAATTTTAAAAGGATTTTTATTTTTAAATATTAAAGTAGTGAGCCATCTTGTGCCTCTAGTACTTTTTAATTCTGGCATAAATTCTTCATCTAAAAACTCTTTGTACCAATTAAAAATTTCTCTTTTTTTAGCAATTCTCTCTTCAATTACTTCCATTTGCCCAACACCAATAGCTGCTAAAATATTACTCATTCTATAATTAAATCCAACCTCTTTATGAACATATTCTATAAAATCTGGCTCTTTTGCTTGAGTTGATAGAAATTTTGCTTTTTCTACTAACTTTTCATTATTACTAACTAACACTCCACCACTACTTGTTGTTAAAAGTTTATTGCCATTAAAACTATAAACTCCAATTTCACCTATTGTCCCTGAAAAAACAACTCTTAGCTTTTCATTTTCAATTCCCCATTTATAATAAGCCCCAAGGCTTTCTGCTGCATCTTCTATTAAATAAATTCCATTTTTCCTACAAAGCTCTAAAATTGGCTTAATATCAGCAACTTGCCCATAAATATGAGGCAAAATAACTGCTTTTATATCATCTTCTTTTATTGCTTTTTCAAGTAATTCAACATCCATATGCCAATACTTATCTACATCTATAAAAATTGGCTCATTTCTCTCATACAAAATTGGATTAACACTACCTATAAAAGTAAAATTTGACACTGCTACCTTACTATCTTTAATTCCTAAAACTCTCAAAGCTAAATGAAGTCCACTTGTAGCATTACAGACCGCTACTGCACTTTTTACGTTTGTATAATCAATTATACTTCTTTCGAATCTATCCACAAATTCACCAACCGGTGCTATATAATTAGATTCAAATGCTTTTTTTACATATTCCAGCTCTTTTCCACTCATATGTGGAGGTGAGAGGTAAATCATACTTAACCTTTAATAGTTTTAATAATATACTCAATATCTTTTTTTAACGACCAATTTTTAATATATTCTTTATTAATTTTAACTTTCTCTGGCCATATAACTTTATCATTATAATCTTTTGGATTTTTTACACTTGCTAAAATCTCTTCTTCATTTTTATATTTTATACTTGCAGGTCCTGTAATTCCAGGCTTGACACTTAAAATTATTCTATCTTCGCCTTTTAATCTATCAGCATAGCCAGGTACATCTGGTCTGGGTCCTACAAAAGACATATCCCCAATTAAAACATTCCAAAGCTGTGGTAATTCATCTATTTTATATTTTCTAAAAATTTTACCACTTTTTGTAATTCTTTCATCATTTACAGTAGTAATAGTAGTACCTTTTTTATCATACATTGTTTTTATTTTATAAATCTTAAACAATTTTCCATTTTCCCCAACTCTAATTTGAGAAAACATTCCATTTGATTTTGTTTCTATACTTGCAATAATCCAAGCAAATAAAATAATAGGCCAAGTAATTAAAAGAGCTAAAAAAGAAAAAAATATATCAAAAATTCGTTTAATTAATTTATCTTTTTTACTCATTTTATTTTATAAATTTTAATAAATGGATTTAAAATAACTGGCTTAAATAATTTTTTATTATAATTTTCAAATACAAACATTTGAATAAAAGTAGAATTGTAATAATAATCATCAACCAACAATGCTTCTTTATAACTTTCAAGAATTATTAAATTAAGTCCATTATTTCTTATTTTTTGTCTTTTAACAATTAATTTTCCATTTTTACCATACCCTACTATATCTATCTTTTTAATAGGAACACCATTTTGAATCAGCACTACTCCTTCTTGTAAATCAATTGGAACACTTCCTATATAAATTAAAGGACCCTTTTTATAAACTCTTGACTTGTAAAAAAAATGCTCTTTATACTTTTTACCAGTATTTAAGTTTCTATTGCTAAATACTGAAACTGTTGGAAAAATATTAAACATTCTATATGGAAACATTAAATAAACATCTCTATTAAGTTTTGGAGCTTTATAATTTTCATTACCAACTTTCATTAAAAATTCAGCTACATCTATTGGTTTATTGTTTTGGACAAAAATCTGAGGTGCCACTGTCTTATTTGTATCAATATAAACCTTAATTGAAAGTTTTGATAAGTTCGCTGCTAAATAAGGATTTGAAGTTGTTAAAATTTTAGATACTAAAAAATTATCTTCATTATGTTTACCTCCATCAATTAATGTATTTACATTTGCATAATACCAAATTGGATAACCATAATCCCACCAAGTTATTACATAATCTTTAGGATTAGATACTTGTTTTAATTTGTTTAAAACTTCAACTTCGTTTTTGTTAAAGACCGTAGGTACTAAATATGGATAACTTTTAAGAGGATATATTTTTTCAATAGAAGCTAAAAACTTATTATTTTCACAACATCCATAAATATGGGTAATATTAGGAAGTATTAAAAATATAGTGCCAATAATAGGTATACCATAAAAAAATTTTTTATTATTTTTATATTTTTCAGAAATATAAAAGAAAAAATAAACTCCACTAAGTGCTGCAATTGGAACTGCATATACGGTAAATCTAAGGCCTCCAATAAAAGCAAAAAATCCTATAGCCCACAAAGGCAATGCTATTATAAATTCTTTATATTTTTTAACTAACAAAATATATCCTATAACTGAAATTAAAAATCCTAAAGTACTACCACTAATCCTATCAAAAATAATGTACCATGGAATATGACCAGCTTCTCTTACTGTTTTATTTACGTTTAAAAATTGAAGTCCTTCTGCCTTTTTAATAGAAGTAGAGTATGATAAAACCTTAGATAATATAATTCCTAAAACATCTCCTGTTAAAAAAAATCCTATAAATAAAATACCGCTTAATATTTGTAAATCTTTAAGCTTAAATTTTTTATATTTAAAAAGATAAAAAAGAGCTACTATACCAATTATTTTAATAACCCAAAATATATCCATCAAAGCAAAAGAAAAAACTGCTATAAATTTATATGTAAACTCATCTTTATAGTGAAAAATTAATAAATATAAAAACGCTATTATACCCATAGCATAAACAATTGAGAGACCTTGCTCATAAAGCCACGGATATATAATTACTGTAAATGCAGCTAAAACACTAAAAAATAAAGATTTTTCTTTAATCGCCGCTAATATAAAATATAAAATAAACATTGTAAGAGAAGCACTAAACATATCAGTATCATAATATCCTGCAAGTGTTCTATTATAATAACTCCACCCAATACTTGCAATTAATGCGGCTAAAAATCCCCACACTAAATTTTTATATAGTTTCCCTATAAGTATTATTGGAATAACAACAATAGAAGAGATTATAGCCGGGAGATAAAGCATTAAAGTATCTATACTTATATGAAAAAATTTTACTAAATATGCAGTAATTACAGCTGTCCCATAATGAAGAACATCTAAAAGTCTTGGATTGTCTGAATGCATACCATATACTAACTTTTGAGCTCCACTTCCGAAAAAATAACCATCAGGATTATTTATCATAAGTTGAGAATTCCAAAAAAACTGGGGATAATTACTTGCCCAATGTATCCAATGTAAATGTATTAAATAACTAAATGCATATGCTAAAATAATTAAGATTAAAACCAATCTTTTTTCTTTCATTTTATTCCTTTTATCTTAAAAATTTATAAGCCATTTTTTTTAGACTTGGAGGCAAAAGATTAATAATAAGCATTGCAACAGCGTAAAAATAAGATTCAAATCCATAATGTAATTCTTTATTTATTAATAATCTATTTTTAAAATCATACCAAACTTTTTTAAAACTTCTTCTTCTATTAAAAAAATCTTCACTTACTCTAACTTTCACTCCAACATAATCAATATTTGCAAATTTACATCCACTTTTAAATCCTTTAAGCCACATCAAAGTGTCTTCATTTGTAATATGTCCACCCTCAGGATAAAATCCAGCTTTTTCAAAAAAACTTTTTCTAAAGCAAACACTCACATGAGCTAAAGGCACTCTTTTTTTAAAAAATTCAAACATTTTTTGATGAGTTAAAGGATATTTCACAATTTTTTGATATTTAATTCCTTCTCCAAACTCTTCTATAAAAGTCCCACATATATCAATATATCTATTTCCTTCCATAAACTCTATTTGTTTTTTAAATCTATCTATATTAGATATATCATCAGCATCCATTCTAAAAAAATATTCATAACCTTTATCTAATCCAACTTTTATTAACTCATTTAAAGAAACAGCTAACCCTTTATTTTCTTCTCTTTCAGCAAGATATTTGATATTCCCTTTTTCTTTTTCTAAAAAAAGAAACTCTTGCAAATTTTTATCAATTTCTCCGTCAATTTTTATAAAAATATCTGCCTTTAAAGTTTGATTATATAAACTTTCTATTGCCTCTTTTACATGCCCTAATTTATCATTTTTATAAACTGACATTAAAACACAACTTTTCATATAAAATCTCTTACTTTTCTTAATATAACTGCACTTTTACCCAAGACATTTATTTTCAATTTAAATAATAAATTATGAAAATATTTATCCCTTAATTCTTTAATTTCCATTAATATTTCTTCTGGAGTTGATTCTTTTAAAGTTTTTAAAGACCTATATTTAGGATATAAAATATAAGTAGCTGCAATAAGCTCATATAAATTTAATTTTCTTTTTCTTCTTTTACACTCTCTAAAATCATTTGTAAGCCCCCATCCTGCATAAAAAGGCATTCCATACGTAAATACTTTTTTACCTCTTAACAACGCTTCTAAGCCAGATAAAGAAGTTATAGTATGAACTTCATTAGAAACTTTAAAACAACTATCTAAACTTGCATCTTTTACTATCAAATCACAATAATTATATAAATTTTTCTCATCAACTAATCCTGTTCTTATACCTGCTACTACATCAGGATGAGGCTTGTAAATGATAAAGTCATCTTTATTTGAATTCTCTTTTACTGTTTTTAATAATTTTAAAGAGTTAAACCCATATCCCCCTAACTTAATAGACATATCATCATCAACTTGCCCTATTACAAGTTTTATATTTTTATTTTTAGGTATCTGTATTACTTTATCTTCTAAATGATTATATTTAGAAATTTTGTTTTCTAGAATTAGTTTAATTAATTTTTTTGCTCTTTTAATTAATCTTTCGTCAAACTCATAATTATTTAATATATACTCTAAGTCACTTTCTCTACTTGGATCAAAATATATTCCTCTTGAATCTATAACAATTGAAGCGGGTTTAAAAAAAGATGAGCCCAAACTTAAAGACCTTATAAATCCATCTTCTACCAAAAAAACTTTTATACCATTTTCTTCGCAATATTTTCTAATTTCAAAATCCTCCTTCGCAGGATACATATATACATAAGAATCTTTATCTACCCCAAATTTTATCAATTCTTGTAAATTTGACACTATACGTTTTTCTCCATCCGGAAAAAAATGCTGTATTAAACTAAGCCCCCATTTAGAAAATCCTACAAAAAACTGTTTCAACCAAACCTCCTAAAAATCTCTAAAAAATCTTCTTCAAATCTAGCGCCAGGATAATAAATTATTGGAAGATAACTCATAATAAATTTCCTGACTCTTTCTTTATCAAAATATTTATAATAAGCATCTCCTAAAACAACTACATCTTTATCAAAAATTTTTGCTTCTAATCCAACAGTTGAATTATTTACAACTATCTTATAAGCACTTTCAATTAAATCATATAAATTACCATCTACTAAAAAAACATCTTTTTCTTTTAAAAAAGACTCTATCATTTTTATTTCATTAATATCTTCTTCTCTTGGATGAGGTTTTATATAAAGCAAAGCGTTTTCTTTTCTAGCTAATTCTAAAGCATATTCAATTAAATCTTTATTTTTAAACTTACTATAAAGTTTTATTTGAGAATCATTTCCCACTTGTAAAGGTACTAAAATATATTTTTTATCTAGACTAACCATATCAAAAGGAAGCTTAATAAAATTATTAAAAAATCTTTTTTTAACTAAATTTAAAATATTTCTTCTATCTTCTCTAATTAAATTAAAAAATTTATAGCCCAATAAATCTAAATATGCATAACTTGGAATATTATTTTTTAATTTTGTTTTTCTGTTTTTTTTATTTTTATAATTTTCTCTCCATTTTAAAAAATATTCTTCATTATAATTAAATTTATCTAAAATCTCAGGATGTTTTAGTAAAATTGATTCCCCTGAAATTCCTTTAGGATCAATAAAGATTCTATTTTCTATATTAGAAATTTCAAAAAATTTTGTTTTTATATTATTTTCAATTGCAAATTGTTTTAAACTTCTTTCAATAGTAGTAGTCCCATTCCATATCCAAATCATATCTATTTTTAAGTTTTCTAAATTACTCCATACATCATTTGCTATTTGAATAGCATCCTCAAAAGAATGATAATTATTCAATACAGATAAACTTTTTTCTAAAAAAGAATAATCTTTATTTCTAACTTGAGTATTTAAATTTTTCAATAACACTACATTATTTTTTAACATTTTACAAACAGATAATTTATTTGTCAAAAATTTATAATTTATCCCATATTTTTTAAAATAATTTACAAAACCCTCAAAAAAACGAGCTCTATTTACAGAATCTACATATATAACTAAATTATTTGGAACCATTTTTTCATTATCTCCTCTTTTGAATATTTATAAACACTTTTTTTTGAGTTTTTTCCCATCTCGTTTAAAAGCTTTTTATTATTTGTTAATAATTGAAGTTTTCCAACAAATTCATCAACATTAGGAAAATCAATCAAAAATCCATCTTTACCACTATCAATCATCTCTTTTGGACCAGTTGGTATATCAAAACTTATTATAGGAAGTCCATAATTTTTTGCTTCTAACAATACAAACGGAAAACCCTCTTTTCTAGAAGGTAATATAAAAATATCTGAATTTAAATATTCTTTTTTTATATCTAATACTTCTCCTTTTATATCTACATTATAATTTTTTAACTCTTTAATTAAAGTTTCCTTTTTAGGTCCATCTCCTACAATAGTAAATTTCCAATTTTGATTATCAAATTTTTTAATAATTTCAACTAAAAAATCTACTCCTTTAATTAAATCTAAATTACCTACAAATAATATATTCTTATTATTTAAATTTGAAACTTCTTGAGAAATTTCTATAAAATTTGGAATAACTACAACATTGTTAATGCCAAATTTTTCATATAATTGTTTATCCGTATTAGTTAATACTATTAATTTATCTGCTTTAGGATATAAATTTTTTTTTAAAATTTGAGTTATTTTTCTTCTTTTAAAAGAAGTATGCTCTGTAATCATAATTTTATTATTTTCTCTTAAAGCTATTATAGACAGAAAATTAA
>JALVAK010000082.1 GCA_027011225.1 Nautiliaceae bacterium
TATCACTTCCTTTTTGGTATGCTCCAATTCTAAGTAATACTTCATTTTCTTTAAGAAGTGAATAAAGTCTTTTAAATTTCATAGCTTTTTTAAGATGCATTTCATCTACTACATTTCCCATAACTCTACTAGCTGAATTTAAAATATTAATAGGAGGATACATACCTTTATCAGTTAGCTCTCTATCTAAAATAATATGCCCATCTAAAATACTTCTTGCTTGGTCTGCTATTGGGTCTGCGGAAGTATCATCTCCTTCTACTAAAATTGTAAAAAATGCAGTAATGCTTCCTTTTCCTTCTTCTTTTCCGGCTCGCTCCATAAGTTGAGGCAATATCATAATAGAGCTTGGGGGATAACCTTTGCTTGTAGGAGGCTCGCCTAGAGCTAAACCTATTTCTCTTTGTGCCATTGCAAAGCGAGTTACGCTATCCATCATAAATAATACATCTTTATTTTGGTTTTTGAAATATTCTGCTACAGCCATTGCGCTAAACGCGCCATATTTTCGCATTAAAGCGGAAGTATCGCTTGTTGCTGCAATGATTATTGTATTTGTTAAATCTCCTCCAAGATTTTGCTCAATAAATTCTGGTATTTCTCTACCTCTTTCTCCAATTAAAGCTATTACTTTTATATCTGCCTTGCTTCCTCTTACTATCATACCCATAAGCGTAGACTTACCAACTCCACTACCTGCAAAAATACCTACTTTTTGACCTTTACCACATGTCAAAAGCCCATCAATTGTTTTTATTCCTGTGGGGAAAGGCTCGTTTATTATTCCTCTTTTAAGAGGAGAGATTGGTTTTTGCATAATTGGTATTTTTTCTTTATAGATTATTGGACCTTTTCCATCAATTGCTCTCATAAAAGGGTCAACAACTCTGCCAAGTAAATTTTCTCCTACTGGAATTTTCATACCATCTTCATCAAGATAAATTTTATCTCCGATTTTTATGCCTTCAACAAAAGAAAAAGGAGTTATTGTAAAATCATTTTTGCTAACTGCACTAACCATACCAAGAATATTTTTTTCATCAGTTTTAATAGTTACTAAATCTCCTATTGATACATTAAGGGAGTGTCCTATTATATTAAGAGGAGTAATTTTGCTAACAAAACCAAAAGGTTTTGATAGATTTTTTTGTTTGATTTTATTTTTTATATTTTTTAGTGCCATTAG
Source organism: Nautiliaceae bacterium (assembly GCA_027011225.1). Lineage (GTDB taxonomy): Bacteria > Campylobacterota > Campylobacteria > Campylobacterales > Nautiliaceae > JALTBU01. The sequence continues at coordinate 1,187 of JALVAK010000082.1, forward strand.
AAATGATTTTGTGTAGGAGCATTAATTAGGTTAAAAAATTCTTCTTTTATTTTATCTTCTAAAAAATTTCCTCTAAGAGCAGAAGATGAAGTATATGAGTGTTTTGTTTTAACACCTCTCATTTCCATACACATATGTCTTGCATGAATTACTACTCCAACTCCTTTTGGTTTAACAACATCCATTATTGCATCAGCAATTTGCTCTGTTAGTTGCTCTTGTATTTGAAGACGTCTTGCAAAAACTTCTACCATTCTTGGAATTTTAGATAAACCAACTACTTTTTTATCAGGTATATATGCAACATGTACTCTTCCAAAAAAAGGCAAAATATGATGCTCACACATTGAATAAAACTCTATATTTCTAACTACTACCATCTCATTATTTGTACTCTCAAACAATGCATCATTTAATACTTCTTTTGGGTTTTTAAAATATCCACTACAAATCTCTTCAAATGCTTTAGCTACTCTTTTTGGTGTTTTTTTTAAACCATCTCTATTAGGGTTTTCTCCGATTGCCTCAAGTATCATTTTTGTGGCAACTTCTATTTTTTCTAAATCAACACTCATTGTTATCCTTTAAAATTTTTGGTATTATACCTTTAAAAAAAGGAAATTTAGATGGTAAATGTTGAAAAAATAGACTCTGCTAATAGTATAATCAAAGCACACATAGAAAATCAAGACTTAGAAGCAAAAAAAGATAAAGTTGCAAGAAAAATTGCAAAAGATGCAAATATTCCTGGGTTTAGAAAAGGCAATTTGCCGCCAAAAGCGCTTGAGAAAAAAGTAGAAGCGGTAAAAAAACTTTATGCAGGAGAAATTGAAAAAGAAGCAATTAATGAAATGTTAAAAGAAATTGTTGATGAAGGTATTAAAAAACTTGGCATTAATGAAATTTTAGGTGAGCCAGAAGTTGTTAAATTTAATAGAAATGATAATGGAATTGATGTTGAAATTAAAGTATATACAAAACCTGAGATAAATATAGGTGATGAGTATAAAGAGTGTGTGCCAGAAGTAGAAATTCCAGAAGTTAGTGAAGAAGAAATTCAAAAAGAGCTTGAAGCTATTGCAAAAGAGAATGCAACTACAAAAGTTAGTGATAAACAAGTTGCACAAAAAGGTGATATAGCTGTTATTGATTTTAAAGGCTATGTAGATGGCAAAGAGATGGAAAATGGAAGTGCTGAAGCTTATCCACTTGAGCTTGGAAGTGGAAGTTTTGTGCCTGGATTTGAAGAGCAAATTGAGGGTATGAAAGTAGGAGAGAGCAAAAGAATTAAAGTTAAATTTCCTGAAAATTATGTAAAAGAGTTAGCTGGAAAAGAAGCTGAGTTTGAGGTAACTTTACAAGAAATTCAAGAAAAAGCTCCAGCTGAGATAAATGATGAGCTTGCAAAGAAATATTTAGGTGATGAGAATGCAAATGTAGAAAAACTTAAAGAATATATTAAAACTACTATTCAAAATAGAAAAAAAGCAGAGGTTTTTGGAGCAAAAAAAGAAGAGATACTTGAGTGCTTATTAAAAAAATATGATATTGATGTGCCAGAAGGTATTGTAGAAAAAGAGCTTGATGTAATAGTTGGAAATGAAGCAGCAAAACTTAGCCCAGCTGAGCTTAAAGAGCTTCAAGAAAATCCTGAAAAACTTGAAGAATTTAGAAATAAATTCAAAGATGAAGCAAAGACAAGAGTTAAACTTACATTTATAATTGATGAGCTTGCTAAAAAAGAAAATATAAATGTAAGTGATGAAGAGCTTTCTCAAATTTTATTTTATGAAGCATTAATGCAAGGTCAAAATCCACAAGAGCTTATTAAATATTATCAAGAAAATAATTTACTGCCAGTATTAAAAATGAATTTAGTAGAAGAGAAACTTTTAAATAAATTACTTGAAGAAAAGGCGAAAAAATAATGAGTATTTTAATACCTACAGTTATAGAAAAAACAGGAAGAGGCGAGAGAGCTTATGATATCTACTCTCGCTTACTTAAAGATAGAATTATTATGCTACAAGGCGAGATTAATGACCATGTAGCAAGTTTAATAGTTGCTCAAATGCTATTTTTAGAAGCTGAAAATCCAGAAAAAGATATCTATCTTTATATAAACTCTCCGGGTGGAGTTGTTACAAGTGGATTTGCAATTTATGATACAATGAATTATATAAAGCCTGATGTTGTAACTATTTGTATGGGACAAGCTGCTAGTATGGGAGCGTTTCTTTTAAGTAGCGGGGCAAAAGGAAAAAGATTTGCTCTTCCACATGCAAGAATTATGATTCATCAGCCTCTTGGGGGTGCACAAGGTCAGGCTACTGATATAGAAATTCATGCAAAAGAGATTCTTAGAATGAAAAAAGAGCTAAATAAAATATTAGCTGAAAATACAGGTCAGAGTGTTAGAAAAATTGAAAAAGATACAGAAAGAGACTTTTTTATGAGTGCTGAGGAAGCGCTTAAATACGGTCTTATTGATAAAGTTCTTAAAAAAAGAGAAGATTAATGGCAAAGAAGTATTCTAGTTATGTTGTAAAAGATTTAACTGATGCTAATTCGCCACTTGAAATATTTGCTAAAAAAGTATTAGATAAATTAATAGAAGAAGGGATTCCTCCTATTCCTTCTAATTATACTTTATACTTTTTTAATATGTTAGAAGATGAAGATAAAGAATTTAAAAAGCAAGTTTACGAGCTTATCTCACTTGAAGAGAGTGATGATATGTTAAAAGACCTTGAGCTTGAGAAAAAATTAAAACTTTCATTTAAATACTCAAAAGAGATACTTCAAAAAACAGCCCTTATTTATAAATTAAGCTCTCAACTTAAAAAATTGCTTCAGGATTCAATAGAGCAAATAGCACATATTGCATCACCTAAAAGTGTTGAGAAGTATTTAAAAAATATTGATTCTAAAATTAGCAAAATTGCATCGAATATGGAGGGTGAGCTAAAAGAGATAAAAGAGCTTTATTCTAAAAATGTAGAGATAATAAAAGAGATTGAAAGCAATAGTGTTTTTGATATGGTATATGGGGTATATAATGCAAAGTATTTTAAAAAAATGCTTGAAAAAGAGATAAAACTTATTAGTAAATTTTCTCATAAGAGCTCTTTAATAGTAATTAAAGTTAATGATGATATTTTAAAAGAGTTTAAATTGAAAAAATCTGCTACGATTGTTAATAGGAGTATAGCAAAAATACTTCTTAAAACTTCAAGAAGAACAGATGTAATTGCGCATCTTGGTGAGGGTATTTTTGCTATGCTGCTTAAACATACAGATATAACAGGAGCAAAAAGAACAATAGAAAGAGTTGCAGATATAATTAGTAATTCTGCTATTTTTATAGAAGGAAATGAAGTAGAAACAAAAATAGTTGGTGCTATATGTGAGTTAAAACCAGAAATAAAAGTAGATGAATATTTTATTAAATGTAAAAATGCTTTACAAAAAGCACAAAAAGAAAATCAATTATATGTAGTAGAAGGAGATTAATGGCGGTACTTGATATAGTAACATATCCTAATAAAATATTAAAAGAGATTTCTCGTCCAGTTGAAAGGTTTGATGGAGAGCTTCACAAATTGCTTGATGATATGTATGAAACTATGATTGCAAAAAATGGGGTAGGTCTTGCAGCTATTCAAGTTGGAGTGCCTATTAGAGCTCTTTTAATAGATTTAGGAGATGAAGAAGGTAAACAAAGTAAAGAGACTTTAATAGAAGTTATAAATCCAGAGTTTTTAGAATGGGATGGGGTACAAAAAGATAAAGAAGGGTGTTTGTCTGTACCTGATTATTTTGATGAGGTTGAAAGGTATGAGAGAGTAAAAGTTAAGTTTTTTGATAGATTTGGAAAAGAGCATATTATGGATGCTAATGGTTTGCTTAGTGTTGCTTTTCAGCATGAAACTGACCATCTTGATGGACATCTATTTATTGAAAGACTTGATTATATAAAACGCAAAAAGTTTGAAAAAGAGTGGAAAAAAAGACTAAAAAAACAAAAAAAATAAATTCAGCCACGCTTGATGGATTTGTTGCTAAAAAAGTAGAAGTTGAGAGCTCTTTTACAAGGGCTTTACCTGGATTTTCAATAGTTGGGCTTGGAAGTCAAGCTATTCAAGAGAGTAAAGAGAGAGTAAAATCAGCTCTACTTAATAATGATTTTGAATTTCCCCCTCTTAAAATTACTATAAATCTATCTCCATCAGATTTGAAAAAAGAAGGAAGTCATTTTGATTTGCCAATAGCACTAAGCATTATGTATCATAATAGGGATATTGATTTAAATGAATATTTAGTTTTAGGTGAGCTTGGGCTTGATGGGAGAATTAAAGATACAAATTCTATTTTTCCAATTATTCTTTCACTTAGACCAAAAAAAGTAATAATTCCTCTTGAAGCTGCTAATAAAATCTCTAAAATTCCAGGAATTGAAATATATCCTTTTTCACATTTGAGCGAATTTAATGAATTTAATCCTAAAAAAATTGAAAATGATGAATTTAATTATGATTTTATAAAAATTAAAGGTAAAAAATACTACTATAAAAGTGATTTTGAGCTTGATTTTAAAGATGTAATAGGTCAAGCGCAAGCTAAAGAAGCTGCTTTGATAAGTGCTGCAGGATTTCACAATATTTTGTTGGAAGGCTCTCCAGGGGTTGGTAAATCAATGATAATAAATAGATTAAGGTATATTTTGCCACCTATGAGCTTAGAAGATATACTTGAAGTTGAAAAGTTAAAAGCGATTGAGGGTAAAGAAGTTGACTTTTCTCCTATTCGTCCCTTTAGGTCGCCACACTTTTCGGCTACTAAAGCTGCTATATTTGGAGGTGGTAGCAGGGGTGCTAAGATTGGAGAGATTGCTTTTGCTAACAAAGGTATACTTTTTTTTGATGAGCTTCCTCAGTTTCAAAAAGATGTGTTAGAAAATCTTAGAGGTCCTCTTCAAGATAAAAAAGTTTTAATAAGTAGAGTAAATAGTAAGATTGAGTATGAAACAGATATTCTTTTTGCAGCTGCTATGAATCCTTGTCCTTGTGGAAATTTACTGAGTGAGAAAGAATGCAGATGCACTGATTTAGAAATTAGAAGATATAAAAATAGAATATCTGAGCCAATTTATGATAGGATAGAAGTATATCATCAAATGATTGAAGATAATGACACTTCTACTATTTCAAGTCAAGAGATGTTTGAGAGAGTTTTAATTGCATTTGAGATGCAAGAGGGTATATTTAATTCTAATTTACCTGAGAGTTATGAATTTAAAATAGAAAATGAAGCAAGAGATTTGTTAAATAAGGCTATAAGAAATTTTGCTCTTAGTAAAAGAAGTGAATTTAATTTGCTTAAAGTTGCTAAAACCATTGCAAATTTAGATAAAAGAAAAAAGGTTAAAAAAGAGGATATTTTAAAAGCTCTTAAATTTAGAAGGAGGGGTAATGAAGCCAGTATTTAGGGAAGTATATACTTTTGATAAGAAATGTTATGAGAAGTATAAATTAACAGAAGATATTTTGATGGAGCATGCGGCAAATGCTATGGCTGAAGTTATAAAAGCTAAAGTAAAAAAAGGCAGTACTATAAATATAATCTCAGGTCCAGGGAATAATGGAGCTGATGGGATTACACTTGGGAGGATTTTATTAGGAGATTATAAAATTAATTTATATTTGCCACTTGGCGCAAAATCACAAATGGCAAAATTACAGCTTGAAAGATTTCTTGCAGTTGGAGGAGAAGTTAAAGAGACTTATGAGAGGTGTGAATGTTTAGTAGATGCTATTTTTGGAAGTGGTCTTAAAAGAGATTTACCTAAAGATATAGCATGTATGATAAAAAAAATGAATCATATCGATGCTTTAAAAATAGCTTGTGATATTCCAACGGGTATTGATGATGAAGGGAATTTAAGACCTATAGCTTTCAAGGCTGATATAACTGTGACTATGGGGGCTGAGAAATTAAGTCTTTATAGTGACATGGCAAAAGATTATGTAGGAGAGATAATTAGAGCAGATTTAGGGGTTAGTTTTTCTAAATATAGAGGAAAAAGTGATTATCATGTATGGGAGAGAAGTGATTTAGCACTGCCTATTAGGAAAAAACAAAATTCTCACAAAAGAACATATGGACATCTTGGAGTATTAGCAGGAGATAAAAAAGGAGCGGCAGTACTTGCCGCAAAAGCTGCATTTAATTTTGGATGTGGGCTTGTTAGTGTAGTAAGTCATGAATATTTTAATCTACCATATGAGATTATGTTTAGTGAAAAGATTGAAAATCATTTTAATTCTTTAGCATTTGGAATGGGAATGGGGAATTATTTTGATGATGAAATTGATAAATTGTTAAGTATGAATGTACCTATGGTAATTGATGCTGATATGTTTTATAAAGAAGAAATAAAAGAATTTTTAAAAAAAGATAAAATTGTGCTAACTCCTCATCCAAAAGAGTTTGCATCTTTGCTTAAAATTTTAGGATTTGGAGAATTTTCTCCTAGTGAAATTCAAAAAAATAGATTTAGACTCTCAGAAGAATTTAGTAAAAAATATCCAAAAGTAGTATTGCTTCTTAAAGGGGCAAACAAAATAATTGCTTTTAATAAAAAGCTTCATATTGACCCTCTTGGCAGTGTAGCTTTGGCTAAAGGAGGAAGCGGGGATGTACTTGCTGGAATGATAGGAGGATTACTTGCTCAAGGATACCATCCATTTAAAGCTACTATTATGGCTAGTCTTGCTCATTCAATTGCTGGAAATTACGAGCCAAATTATGCTCTAACACCTGAGAAGCTAATAAAAAGGTTAGAAGAAATTGCGCGAATTTCTTAGAATAATTACAGAAGAGCATAATTTTATAAATCTTTTTTGGACAAATTTTCATAAAGTAGATGAGGGAGTTTATAGAAGCGCGCAGCTTACTCCTTGGAAACTTAAAAAACTTATAAAAAAATATAAAATTAAAACTATAATTAATCTAAGAGGAAATCACAAAAATTATCTTTATCAAAAAGAAAAAGAGATTTGTGCAAAATTTGGAGTAGATTATTATACTATTTCTCTCTCTTCTCGCTCTCCTCATAAAATTAGAATAGAAGAATTACAAAAACTTATTAATTTACTTAAAAATGCAAAAAAACCTCTTCTTTTTCATTGCAAAGCTGGAGCTGATAGGACAGGATTTGTAGCAGTTTTGTATCACATTTTAAATGGAAAAGATAAAAAAGAAGCTATAAAAAAAGAGCTTAATTTAAGATATGCATATATTGATTTTTCAAAAGCAGGTAGAATAAAAAAGCTTTTTGAATTATATGATGAAAAAGAGGATTTTTTAGAATGGTTTGTAAAAAATAGAGAAAAAATAGAAAACAGCTATAAAAGTAATAAATTAGCCGATTTTATATATGATAAGATTTTAAGAAGAGAGTAATTATTCTCCTATATACTCCCATTTTAGCGCAGTGCCTTTTTCTAAATCCTTGCAAGCTTTTTTCCCAAGTATTTGAGATAGATATTTTGGATGAAGTCCAAAGCCAGGACGAATTGCTCTTATATTTTCACGGGTAAATTTTTCTCCTTTTTTAATATCTTTAACTACATATAGGCTTCTTGCAAATTCTCTTCCTTTTTTT
>JALVAK010000083.1 GCA_027011225.1 Nautiliaceae bacterium
GAAAAAATTGATTCTTTAGAAAATGAAGATGTAATGAATAGTGATTATTTTGAAAGTTATGATGAAGATTTAGGAGATAGTGATTTTGATAGTGGGTTTGATGATTTTGGCGGATTTGATGATGTTTGATATAATTTTTATTCAAAACTAAAAAAGGAGGGAAAATGAAAAAATTAGCAATAGCTTCTGCACTTCTAGCAGTATCTGCAATGGCAGGGACTTTAAGAGAGAATGTAGGATGTGGTCTTGGAACTACTATTATTGGAGATAAAGGAAATGATTCTTTAGTACTTCAAGTATTAGCTGCAACTACAAATGGAACATTTGGTAACCAAACATTTGGTATTACATCTGGAACACTTGGATGTAAAAAACCTACAAAAATTGCTTCAAACGATAAATTAAATAAATTCGTAGCAGACAATATGGATAAAATCGCTATAGATATTTCAGCTGGACATGGAAAAACATTAGATGCTTTAGCTGAGCTTCTTAAAATCCCAGCAGACAAAAGAGCATCTTTTTATGCTAAATTAAAATCAAATTTTGATAAAATTTATGCTTCAAATTCTGTTGAAGCAGCAGATGTAATTGATTCTATAGCAGAAAATATCTAAGTTGAGGAAAATTTTAGCCCTTTTTGGGCTTTTTTATTTTCTAAATGCTTTTGATTATACTTCAAAAGAGTGGCTTACATTACTTCATTATAAAAAGACATTTTTTGGATATGAAAGTTTAATTGATGATAAAAATTTTTTTGTATCAAAAGAGGGAAAATATTCTCCAAAAGAAGAATTTTTAGCTTCAATTAAACTTATAAAAACAAATCCTTCAAAATTTGCTTGTAAATTTCCTCTAAGATATGAGATATTAAATAAATATTTGTATTTAAGTAATTTTTCTTTAAAAAAGTGCAAAAAATTGCAAAAATTTTTAAAAGCTGTAAATCCAAATAAAGCTGTAATGATTTTTGCTTCTTCTAATCTTAATTCGCCTGCATCTATGTTTGGGCATACTTTAATAAGAATAGATACTTCTTTAAATCAAGAATATCTCTCAAATGCGGTCAATTATGCTGCGTATGTGACTGATACTAATGGAATTTTGTTTGCATTTAAGGGTATTTTTGGATTTTATAAAGCTTATTATTCAATATTGCCTTATTATGAAAAGTTAAAACAATACTCAGATAAAGATTCAAGAGATTTATGGGGGTATGAGCTTAATCTAACTAAAGATGAAGTTAGAAAAATGACTCTTCATATTTGGGAATTAAGAGATATTTATTCATATTATTACTTTTTTAAAGAAAATTGTGCATATAATATTTTATATTTAATTGATGTGGTAAAACCTTCTATAAATAGTACTGGTTACTATGATAATAGTTTTAGCGTAATACCTCTTGATACAGTAAAGCTTTTATACCAAAAAGGAATAATTACTAAATTATCTTATACTCCATCTTTAATAACTCAAATTGAAACAATTTCAAAGCCTCTTAATTACAATGAAAAATTACTAATTGTAAAAATTGCTAATGGTGAAAATCCTAGTATTGTAGATAAAATTAAAAGCGATGAAAAAAAAGCAAGAATTTTAGATTCATCAGTTAGATATTTAGAGTATTTGAGTAAAAAAAAGCATTTTACAAGAGAAGAGTATACAAAAAGATTTCTTAAAATCTTAAAAAAAAGAAGCAAAATAAATTATATTTCAAATTACTATTACAAAATTCCTTTTAATCCTGTTTTTTCTCATAATTCTAAAAGAATTTCTTTATTAAAAGGTAATGGATTTTTTGATTTTGGAATTAGACTTTCTTATCATCAGTTAGATGATAATTCAGATGGATATAAAAAGGGTTCATCTCTTAGTTTTGGCAATTTTTTGTTTAGATACAAAAATAAAAAAATAAAAATTCAAAAAGCAGGAATTATTGAAATTAAATCTCTTTCAAAGAGAGATATTTTCTTTAAGCCAATTTCTTGGAAAGTTGATTTTGGATTTTATAGAGAAGAAGAAAACTTAATTTTAAAAGTAAATCCAGCAGGAGGATTTACAAAAAAAATTAAAAATATTTATTTTTATACTTTAGCACAAACAGATTATGGAGTAAGTAGCAAAATAAAAAAAGGGTATGAACTTGGTGCAGGTGCAGAAGTAGGAGCTTTTGGAAATATCAAAAAATATACTTATTATTTATCTTCAAATTATATAAATTATTTTAGCGGATACAAGCACAAAAAATATAATATAAAGCTTATAAATAACTTTAAATTATCAAATCAAAGTGCATTTGTTTTAAGCTTTAAAAGAGAGAAAATAAACTATTTTAACTCAGAGATAGAAGCAGGATTTTATTTTTATTTTTAAACCTCACAAACTATTTCTTTATTTCCTTTTTTCTCAATTACTTCTTTTATTTTTATATTAGGAAATTCAATTTTTAAGAGTTCATCTGTATTTTGAGGTTTGTTTAAGGCAATATATCTTGTTAAAAGTCCTC
>JALVAK010000084.1 GCA_027011225.1 Nautiliaceae bacterium
TTTGGTGGCTATGCCTGACCTGTTATATTAGATAAATTAGCAATTAATAGTCGGTTGAATGATATAATAAACTATATGTTATAATTAAAGATAAACTTTTTGTAAAAAGGCTGAAAATGCGAAATAAAAAAGAAATTGGCAAAAAAATTTGGGAATTATTTAGCAAAAATTACACATATAGTCAGATAGCAAACATACTTAAAATAAATAAAAGCGTAGTTAGTAATGTTATAAATTACACTTTACCTGCACACACTTGGATTAATGAAGATATTAAAAAATTAAAACAAAAACACGAACAAGAGGTGCAAAAATTAAAAAAAGAACTAAAAGAAAAAGAGGAAGAATATGAAGACTTAGAGTATGAAAAAGATAGTTTTATTATAGTTACTCTACTAACGATAATAATTTATATTATCGCAACTGCAATAATTCTTTATTTTGTAAAAATTAATTTTTATCATAACTTCTCATATACATTAGGATTTGTTATTTATTCAATCGTTCTAATTATAGGAGTGTTTATTGTTGTTGCATACGCAAAGGTGAATGAATGGATTTAGATGTCTATCTAAAAGACCACGCTATTTACTACAAAGAATACTCTAAAATAGACAAAAACGATTTAAGTTTCAATTTTAGCTATTTAGATATTCAATTCTTCAATAGCGTTCAACCGCCCGAAAAAACGCTGTTTGAACTTTTGCAAGAGTTGAAAAAACCTGCTAAATATCGTGTTAAAAACGGCTATTATGTAGATAAAAACGGCAATAAAAAACAAAAATATACTACACGCAAAATTAACTTAAATGATGTAATAAAAATTGAAGCGATACACATTACCGGAAGTGAGGGTGAGTATGTTATGCCTCATATTCATCTTGTTCTGAATAAAAATGCTCGGCTCGGTAAAGATTTTAGCTTATTAAAAACGCACATTATAGAAGTTAGCAAGAAATTTGGATTAAAACCGAACTTTGCAGAACTTCCAAGAGGCAATCCACACGAATATAAAAATCTTGCAAAAGCCGTTAAAAATTTTAGCTGGATTATCCGTAAAATGCCAAATCCCGACTTTAAAAAGTATGTAGAAACTAAGTTACAGGATAAATTAGATAAGCTCTGGGAATACACACTATTAAGCAATAATTTACAATATTACATCAAGACTTTGGAATTTATCAAAAAGCGTTTAAACCGCCAAAAAATAGAGTTTAAATGGCAAGGACACAACCTTCACAATACTTATCCTATCCCACTCACACAGGAGGATTTGGAAGTAATTAAACTAATAAATGAAAAAAAATTTAGTCAGAAGGATATTAAACCTTATTTACAAAATGCCATCTTGCGTGATTTTGTTAGGTATTCACATTTTAAAGACAAAAACAAAGCTCTTATAATTAATTCTCTATCAAAACAAACAGAACTACTCCAAAATTTGCGACCTAACAAAAAAATCGTAGATAACTATTTAAAGCTCTACAAAAAGACACTTAATTTAGATAAAACGCAACTCTTACAAGAGCAACAAAAAGAGAAACAAGCTAAAAGTATTAAAGAGATTTTAAAAGAGGATTTATTAAAAGTCGCTAAAAGCTCTATTAACGAAAAAGAGTTAAGAGAAAAAATGAAAACTCTTGGATACAAAGAGTTTGGATTTAAGAAAAAGCAAGGTAAAGTGATTGGCTATCAATTTATTCCTAAAAATGAGAATAAAAAAATAATCGTAAAATGTGCTGATAGTGTCCCTATTAGTGAAATTAGAACCATTTTAAAAGAAAATTGGATTAAATCTAAAAAAAATGAAGCGATTAGAAGCGATATAACGAACGAACGCTCTCAAATTAATACTTACCTACTACCAAAGCCGTTTGAGCCTTCTATGCCCCTTAAAATTACTTATAAAGCTAAAAAAATTGAAGAACAAAAAGAAAAGCAAAGGCAATTAGTAAAAGAAAGGAGAAAATATGAAAGAGATTATAAAAGAATTAGAGAACTTATTACAATTGCAAAAAGAAACTCATTTAGAGAACTTAGCGATAAAAGAGGAATTAGAGAAAATACGCAGGGAGAACGCTTTGTTAAACAAACAACTAAACAACTTGCAACAAGAATTACACAATCTATACAAAAAAATAAACAAGGACTTAAACGATACTCAAAATTTAGAGTATATGCAGAACTTGCAAAACGGATTCAAAATACAATTACAGAATTTAAAAGAGAGCTTGGAACAAACATTCAAAACAGAATTAGAGAAGCTGGAGCAAGAATATCAAACTCAATTAAAGAAATTAGAAAACGAATTGGAGGACTTAAAGAGAGAATATTAATACCTGTTAGAACAATATTAAGAGGGTTTAGGCGTTAAATTCTTTTTTTTCAAAAGTTACTTAACATAAGATTCTTACTTTACTCTACTGAATAACAAAATCTCTCTTTTATCTAAACTTAATTGACTATCCCTGCCTTTAAAAGAGAGGGGCGGAGCTT
>JALVAK010000085.1 GCA_027011225.1 Nautiliaceae bacterium
GTGCTAAGTATTCTTTATAATAGCTTGGCTGATTTTCCCAATCTAAATACCCTAAAGATTTTGCAAATTTATTTGGATAGTGTTTTGTTCTTTCGTGTAATATTTTAGCAAGCATTATTGACCTTTTTGTTTTAATTATAATATATGTTATTAGAGATGAGAAGTTTTTTTTGAGAGTTTTATGAAAAGCGGTAGTTAACTAAATGTAAATTAATTACATTTAGTTAAAATTTTTCGTAAAGCTTGTTGAATAGTTTTATTATTTTGAATTTCATCAATATTTATATGGCAATTAGATTCTTTTATTAATTCTTTTAATTCATTTAATTTTTTTCCATTTTTAATATCATTAAAAAAAATTAACACAAAAGATAATAAATTATCTTTTGTGTTTGAATTTAAATACTTAAATTCAAAAGTTCATTTAGAAGAAGGTTGACAATTTGGTAATTTTTGTAATTTTACAAAATAGTGATTTGGAGAGTACTCCCATAAACTTCCTGTAAGGAAATCTGTAGTACTGAAATCCCAGAATATATTAAGAATAGCTACAGGGTCAAATGTTTTTTGAAGATTTATTGTTACAGGTTTGTAACATTCTTTTCTTATTTCTATTGTTTTATATTTCCCTTTTTTTAGAGTTAATGTAACAGGTGTAGTTCCCATTAATTGACCATCTACATATACATATGCACCTGGTGGATCAGAATCGATTGTAATATTTTGAGTTGTACCATGAAATAATGTTGCAGATGCAAATAATGAGCTAATAGTCAAAATCATCGCTAATAAAAGTTTTTTCATTTTTTCTCCTTATTAATTTAATTTTTAGGGTAAAATTATGCCAAAAAGTTTAGGAAAATACAATGAGGGTGTTTATAATTTTTGTTTTAGTTGTATTTAGTTATGCAGATTATTCCAAACAATTTATAAATCAATGGAAAAATATCTTACATATCGATAATAAAAAATTTAAACAAGATTCTTTTTATTTGTCATATCCGTATGTAAGTTGGAGAAATGAATTGATTTTAAATTTAGAGAGAATAAAAAAACAAGATAAAATGTTTATTTGCTCTTTTCCTTATAGATATATATATTTAAGTAAATACTTTAAATTGCCAAAAATTGATATTTTTAAAACGTGTCCCAAATTAAAAGAATTTTATGATTCATTTCAAAAAGAGAAATTAGGTATTGTGTTTTCTTCTGAATATTCGATGTCTCCTCAATCAGCTTTTGGACATGTTATGCTTATTTTTAAAGATACTAATAAACCTTTGTTAACGGCGGATGTTGTTCATTTTGCTGCTGTTGTAAAAAAAGAGGGTTTTTTTAAGTATTCTTATAATGGATTAACAGGTAAATTTCCAGCATTTTATATTAAAGAAAAATTATTTAAAAAATATTATCTTTATAATATGATTCAGCAAAGAAGTATGTTTGTTTATTGGTTAAATTTCGATAAAAAAGAAATAGAAAATTTAATACTTCATTTATACGAATTAAAAAAGTTTAAAGCCAATTATTATTTTTTAAATTATAATTGTTCTACTGCAACAATAGAGGCACTCTCAGCGGTTAGACCAAGTAATCAATATAATAAAATCATTATTCTGCCAATAAAATCAGTAATTTTATATAAAAAAAATGTTAAAAATATTCAAACTATATTGCCTCTTGATAAAGAAATTGTGCTTTTATATAAAAAAATGAATTTTAAGGAAAAAAAAATATTTAATGAAATTGTTAAAATGAAATATTTAGGTAATTATAAAACTTTGCCAAATATTACTAAAGAAGCTATTGTTAAATTTTATCAATATATGTTTTATTCAAAAAAAATAGTTTATCCTAATTATAATGAGGTTGTTAAACTTAAATACAAAAAGGAAAAATTAGATACAAAAAAAATAAAAGACCCATTGCAAGAAACAATGCCAAGTGAAATTTTTTTATTTTATAATTCAAATGACAATTCTTTTTTGTTTTCTTTTAGACCGTTTTTGATAGATAAATATGATTTACAAAATAAATTATTAGAAGAAAAACAATATAGTGTATTTGCTCCAACTTTTTATTGGAAAAAAAATCACTTTAAATTAGAAAAGTTTGATTTTATGAATTCTGTTAGTATAGTTAAAAATTATTCTTTTATAAAAGATATTAGCTGGAAGTTGTATCTAGGATTAAACAGAGAAAATTATAAAAGAAAATTATCATTTGAATTTGAAACAGGAATCGGAAATACTCATCCATTTTTTAAAGGAATGTTTAATTGGTTATTAAATTTAGGATTTGATGTTGGTCATATAAATCAATTATATTTAAAACCAGAAATTAATTTTATGTATTATTTTTCAAATAATTTTAAAATTGGAGATATTTTTTATTATAAAATATTTTCTAATACTAAAATTTATTATATGAATGAGACATTTCTTAGTAAAAAGATTACTTATAACTTAAAAGTGATATTAAG
>JALVAK010000086.1 GCA_027011225.1 Nautiliaceae bacterium
CAAATGTATAATGCAAATTTATTGAGTAGATTTTTAAAAATCATTTTTCCAAATATTAAGATAATTAATCACATTCATGGAATGTCTAAATGGATGAATAATATTAAATTATTTATAGAAAAATTAACTTCAAAGTATGTTGATTTATTTATTGTAGTTTCAGATAGTAGTTGTAAATTAAGAATTAAAAGAGAACAATATCCAAAAGATAAAATGGTCGTTTTATATAATTCAGTAGATTTAAGTGAATGTAATCAAAAAGAAAAAACAAATGAAATTATAATAGGAATGGCATCTAGATTAATTCCTTTAAAAAATATAAATGGCGCAATATATATGTGTAGTGAATTAATAAAAAAAGGATTAGATATTCAACTAATGATTGCTGGTGATGGTCCTGAAAAAAATAATTTAATTTCTTATGCCAAAGAATTAGGTATAGGTGATAAAGTGAAATTTTTAGGTTTTTGTAAAAATATGAAAAAATTTTATGAACAAATTGATGTGTTTTGTATTTCCTCTTTTACGGAGGATTTACCTCTTTCTATTATAGAAGCTATGTATTGTGGAAAGCCTATTATCGCTTCAAATGTTGGTGAAATACCTAATTTATTATCAAATATAAATTGTAAAATTATTATAAATGATTTTTTTACAAAAGAAGCAGTAAATAAAAGTTATAAATTTTTAAAAGAAATAAATTTTGATAGTTGTAAAACTGAATTAATGAAATATGCACAAAAAAATTTCAGCAATAAAAATTATTGCAACAAATTAGAAAAAATATATGAGAGGCTTTTAAATGAAAAAAATAGCAATTAGCATTAATACTTCTTGGAATATTTATAATTTTCGTTTGGGGCTTATTAAAGCTTTGCAAAAAGAAGGATTCGAGGTTTATGCTATTGCTCCAAAAGATGATTATAGTGAAAAATTGGAAAAACTTGGAGTAAAACATATAGATATATTTATGAATAATAAGGGGACTAATCCTATTGAAGATATAAAAACAATTTGGGAATATTATAAAATTTATAAACAAATAAAGCCTGATGTTGCCCTGCATTATACGATAAAGCCCAATATTTACGGCACAATAGGTGCAAAACTTGCAGGAGTGAAAGTAATTAATAATATAGCTGGACTAGGGACACTTTTTATAAATGAAAAATTTGCCACTAAAATAGCTAAATATTTATATAAATATTCACAAAAGAAAGCTGATAAAATATTTTTTCAAAATAGAGATGATTTTGAATTATTTGTGAAGGAAAAATTAATAGAGAAAAATAAATGTGATATTTTACCAGGAAGTGGGGTAGATATAGAAAAATTTAAACCAATTAAAGTAAATAAACAAGATAATGTTTTTAGATTTTTACTTATTGCCCGTATGCTTTGGGATAAAGGGGTAGGTGAATATGTGGAGGCTGCTAAAGTTATAAAGCAAAAATGTAAAAATGTAGAGTTTTTATTATTAGGAGCAGCAGGAGTAGATAATCCAACAGCAATTCCAAAAGAAACTATTGAAAAATGGGAAAAAGAAGGGATTGTGAAATATTTAGGAACTAGTGATGATGTAAAAAGTGAAATAGCAAAAGCTGATTGTATAGTCTTACCAAGCTATTATAGAGAAGGAGTACCAAGGACTTTACTTGAAGCAGCAGCAATGGAAAAACCAATTATTACAACTAATAATATAGGATGCAAAGAAGTAGTTGATGATGGAATAAATGGATATTTATGTAATGTTAAAGACAGTAAAGATTTGGCGAATAAAATGGAAAAGATGCTGAATTTAATTGAAGAAGAGAGAATCAAAATGGGGAAAGCTGGAAGAGAAAAAATCATAAAAGAGTTTGATGAAAAGATAGTTATTGAAAAATATTTAAAAGCTATTAAAGAGGTGATGTCTTCATAACCCCTTTTTCCCTATCATGACCATTGCGGTTTTAAATATTGTTTTGATTTCAAGTCCTAATGACCAGTTTTTGAAATAGTATAAATCATACATAAGTTTTTGTCTTGTGTCTTCCAAATCTTTTCCATAAGGATAATTTACCTGAGCCCATCCAGTAATTCCCGGGGCGTTTATGTGTCTTAGATGATAATATGGCCATTTTTTTTCATATTGTTTTACAAGCTCGTCCCACTCCGCCCTTGGTCCTATAAGATGCATATCTCCTTTTAATACATTAAAAAGTTGGGGTAATTCATCTATTCTGGTTTTTCGCATAATTTCACCCCATTTGAAAATTCTCGGGTCGTTTTCTTGGGTGTAATGGTTAAAAAACTCTATATCAGTTCTCATGCTTCTAAATTTGTAACAGATAAAAGGTTTGCCGTTTTTGCCTATTCTTGTCTGTTTAAAAATTACTGGTCCATCAGGTGATTCTTTTTTGATTCTATAAGCAGAATAAGCCATTATAATAGAGCTGATTATAAGTAAAGGGATAGAAATTGTATAATCTATTATTC
>JALVAK010000087.1 GCA_027011225.1 Nautiliaceae bacterium
CAAGCCCTGGATATCTTTTGTCATTTTTTACATAAAGAGAAGTTTTATGCATTCCATAAAGTTTAGCACCACTTAGTAAAGTTTCTATTATTTCACTAATCTCCTCAGGAGAATAAACTTTTATTCCCAAAATAACTGCTTCAGGATTTTGAGAAGTTTTAAAGTTATTTTTAATAATTTCTACAAATTTTTCATTTCCATAAGGCTTTAATACTACATCTTTTAACTCTTTTTTTATAATCATTAATGGGTCAATATACTGATTTTCATTAAATTTAAAACCTAAATTTTGAAGATATTTTATAAATTCACTTGATTCTTTTTTTGTATTGTTTGTAACTAAAACAAAAGGTATTTTATTTTGATTTAAATACTCAATAAACTCAATTGCCCCAGGAAGAGGCAAAAAATTTTTATCATCAATTAATGTTCCTTGTATATCAATAAAATATCCTCTCATTCTTACACCAAATAATCAATTTCGCAAGCAATCAAATCTTCAAAAGTCTCTCTTCTTCTAATTAGTCTATCACTTCCGTTTTCTACTGCTACCTCAGCAGCTCTTGGGCGAGAATTATAATTGCTACTCATCGTAAATCCATAAGCTCCAGCTGAATGAATCACTACTAAATCTCCTGGATTTGTTTTAGGTGCATCTATATTTTTAGCAAAAAAGTCTCCACTCTCACAAACAGGTCCTACAATATTGGCTTTTGAAATTTCTGGATTTTTTACTGAGCTTAAAATTTCTATTTTATGATATGCATTATATAGACTTGGTCTTATTAAATCATTCATTGCACCATCTACAATAATAAATCTTTTATCTCCATTTACTTTTTCATACAATACTTTTGTTAAAAAGTAACCTCCATTACCAACTAAAAATCTACCAGGCTCACAAATAATAGTTAAATCAAGCCCTGAGAGAGTTGATAAAATTGCTTGTGCATAATCATAAGGTTTTATTAATTCTTCATCTTTATACCTAATACCAAGCCCTCCGCCAACATCAAAAAATTTTATATCAATGTTTATAGCATTAAGACTTCTTACTAAATCAGCTACTATTTGACTTGCTTCTCTTATTGGCTCAAGCTCTGTAAGTTGGCTTCCTATATGAAAATGAATCCCAACAGGATTTAAATATTCGCTTTTTTTAGCAAAAATATACATTTTTTTAGCAGTTTCTATATCTACACCAAATTTATTTTCATGAAGACCAGTAGAGATATATGGATGAGTTTTTGGGTCTATATTTGGATTAACTCTTATAGAAATTCTTGCAACTTTTCCTAAACTTTTAGCAATATCATGTACTCTTGCAAGCTCTGCTTCACTCTCAACATTTATCATTAATATATCTTTAACTAAAGCTTCTTTAATCTCATCATCTCTTTTACCAACACCACTAAAAATAATCTTATACTTATCTACTCCAGCAAGAAGTGCTCTTTTAACTTCTCCAATACTCACACAATCAGCACCACTTCCAAGATTTGCAAAATGCTTTATAACACTTAAATTTGAATTTGCTTTAACCGCATAAGCTATTATGCTTTTTCTTGCTTTAAAAGCTTTTTTTAATTCATTATACTGCTTTGTAAAATGATTAAAATCATATACATACAATGGAGTATCATATTTTTTTGCTAATTCTTTAAAATTCATTTACTCTCCTTATTGCGTAAATATCAATTATTAATAAAATAATAAAAATTAAACTTAAACTCCAAAAAGGAATAACTCCTTGTTTTGCAAATTTATATAAAATAAGCTCACCTCCCCAAACTAATATGCTTAAGCTAATGGATTTTATCATAAAAACTGTAATATTTGAAAGCCTTATATGTATAGGAGCAGTAATGAAAATATAAAACATTAAAGCTAAGATACTTAAAGGAGTAAAAATTTTGAAAAAAACCATTGAAAGTATGGTATTTAAATCAATATCTTTAAAGTATTTTACAATCAAGTAAGCATCATATAATGAAATATCCCTTAACTTTTGAAGATTTGAGAGAATTTTTGGCTTGAAATTTTTTAGAAATACTAAATTAGTTACTTCTTTTTGCCATCTTTTTTTATTTATAAAAATAATTGTAGCTTTTTTACTAACCCATACATCTTTTTTAAATACTGCCTTTTTT
Source organism: Nautiliaceae bacterium (assembly GCA_027011225.1). GTDB lineage: Bacteria > Campylobacterota > Campylobacteria > Campylobacterales > Nautiliaceae > JALTBU01. The sequence continues at coordinate 2,151 of JALVAK010000087.1, forward strand.
GCAAAAATTACTTTATTTAAAGTATTATCTTTCATATCAAATACACTAATATAATTTGCAACTTTTAAAACTGGATTTAGCTGTTTTATATATACAATCTTATTTTGATATTTAAGGAAAATGTTTTTTGTAGTGAGTTTTCTTAAGTCTTTAATAGCTTGAGCATACTCATTGCTATAAGCAAGTTTTGTACTTTGTAAAAAAAGCATAAATAATGTAATTAAAAAAGCACTAATAAAAAAAGGTTTAAAAATTTTTTTAGGGCTAAAACCTAGTGCATAAAAACTTACTAATTCATTAAATTTTATCATTTGATTAAGAGTTATAAGAAATGAAAAAATTATAGATAAAGGATATAAAAGTAATGCTGAGTAGATAAATAAGTAAAAAAGATATAAAACTACTAAATTTGAAGATGAAGGGAGTTTTGAAATACTAAAAAGCATTGAAACAATAGTATATAAAAAAGAGACTCCTATAAAAACTATAAAAAAATTTTTTAAATACTTCTTTAAAAGATAAAAAAAATACATCAACACTGCTTTTTAGTATATTTAGATGGCGCATTTTTAATATCTTCAATAGCTTTAGCAATTGTATCAAAATGCTTTTTTAAACAATTTAATTCTGCTTCATTAAAATCACTTAATACATAATTTATTACTTCTTTTTTATCTTCAGGTCTTCCAACACCAATTCTAATTCTATGATAATCATTTCCAATATTTTCATCAATTGATTTTAGACCATTATGACCACCGCTACTTCCACCCTTTTTGAATTTCAAAGCACCAGGTTTTAAATCTATATCATCATGAATTACAATAATATCATCATTATCTATTTTATAAAAATCTTTAACTAATTTTACGCTCTCACCGCTTAAATTCATAAAAGTAGCAGGTTTTAAAAAAAGATATTCACCACTTTTAAAAAGCTCGCCTTTAAATTTTGAAGAAATTTTTGAAGCATTAAATTTATCTATTAAGTAATCAATCGCTAAAAATCCTATATTATGACGATTTAATTTATACCTCTCACCAGGATTTCCAAGACCTACTATTAATTTCATATAACCTCTTTAACCCCAAGAGGGGAAAAAATTATTTAGCTTTTACTACCCCAACAACTGGAATTGAAGGATTTAAATAACACTCAACTCCCTCAGGCATTTTAATGTCTCTAATTAATACATTATCTCCAACATCAAGATTACTTATATCAATCTCAAAGAAATCAGGTAATTTATCTGGAGTTGATTTTACTTTAATTCTTCTTCTATGAAATACTAATACCCCTTTATTTTTAAGTCCAATTGGAGTACCTTTTACTTTAATTGGCACATAAAAATATTGTTTTATTCCATCTTGAGCCATTAATAAATCAACATGTAAAATATCACCTGTAATTGGGTCTTTTTGATATTCTTGTACAACTACGTTATATTCTTTATCTCCTACTTTTACTGGGAAAATTAAGTGTTTTTTATTTTTTAAAGTTTTAATAAAATCACTTTTTTTGAATGCAGCATTTACATTTTCTTGATTTTTACCATAAATGTTTGCAATCAGATAACCATCCCTTCTAAGCTTTTTAGTATAAGCTTTTGAGGTACTCTCTCTGATAATTCCTTCAAGCATAATCTCTCCTTAATTTTTTTAGAAATGAAATTATATCCAAAAAAATTTTAAATTTAAATATCTTTTATTGGAATTTTACTATCACTTCCTGAATCACTAAAACCTTTGCTTCTTTTTTCTTGTTTAAGTTTTAAAACAAAGTCATCTTTACTGCTTGCATATTCCATTGCAACTTTTTCATCAACTCTATTAGCTAAAACTAAATCTACTAAATGTTGGTCGAAACTTTGAGTACCATATACTTTTTTACCTTCTTCTAAAGCATCCTTAATCTCATTATCTCTACCTTGCATAATAAGCTCTTTTATTCTTGGAGTTTTTAACATTATCTCCATTGCTGCAGTTCTTTTACCATCAATTGTAGGCACAAGTCTTTGAGATATTATTCCTTGAAGAGTAGAGGCAAGTACTAATCTAATTCTATATTGCTCTTCTGGAGGAAAAATTCCAATTATTCTATTAAGTGTCTCTTTTGCATCAAGAGTATGCAAAGTTGAAAATACCAAATGCCCAGTCTCCGCAGCATGAAGCGCAATTTCCATCGTTTCTTTATCTCTCATCTCACCTACTAAAATAATATCAGGGTCTTCCCTAAGCGCTGCTCTTAGTGCTCTTGAAAAGCTCAAAGTATCTTCTCCTAAGCTTCTTTGATTAATTAAAGATTTTTTATCCTTATGTACAAATTCTACTGGGTCTTCGATAGTAATAATATGTTTTGCTTGTGTTTCGTTTATTTCATTGATTAAAGCTGCAAGAGTAGTAGATTTTCCACTACCAGTTACCCCAGTAACTAACACCAATCCTCTCTCAAGCTTAGTAAACTTTCTTATTACAGGAGGATATCCCATCTCATCAATAGTTGGAATCTTATTTGGAATTACCCTCATAACCAAAGATGGACCATCTATTTGGAAAAAAGCATTTGCTCTAAATCTATAATTTTCATCTAATTTATACGAAAAATCAATCTCTTTATTTTTTACAAACTCTTCAAATCTACTTCTTAAAAGCTCTTTTAAAAGATTAATTACCCCCTCACGCGTTTGTTTTGGCGCTTCAACTTTATATAAAATTCCATTTATCCTAATTCTTACTCCATTACCAGCTTTGATGTGTAAATCACTACCTCCTTTTTGTATAAGAGTATATAAATAACGATTAAGCTCTTCTCTAACCAACTTTTATCCTTTTAATGAATTTAGCATATTCTCAAATGCTTCTTTAAAAGCTTCAACTCCTTCATCAAAAAGCTCTTGATAAACTTTTTGAAGATTAATCCCACCAGGTGTTAAAAAGCTAAAAAATGCATCAATATGTTTTGTTTGAAAATGAAAACTCTCTTCTAACTCTTTATCTTTAATCTCTTCAATCACTTCTGGTGGAAGTGTAAGAACACTATGTGGAAGATATAAATTTTGCACATAATAATCTTTTGGAAGATAATCTTGTTTAACACCAGTTGATGCAAAAAGTGCTCTTATATTTGGAATACCTTGCTCTTCTATTTGATTATAGATTTTAATTGCATTAAAAAACCCTACTCTATCTTTTGCTAAATTTTGCATAGCAAGCTGAGGATTTAACTTTCTATCAAATCTACTTACAAAAACTGAAATAACTCCATCAATTGTTCTTGGTCCCTTACTAATTGCCTCAAGTGCTCTCATTGCTTGATTTGGAGAAAATACTAAAGTTGCATTTATATTAATACCTCTTTTTGCAAGCTCTTCCATTGCTTTAAAACCAGCTTCATTTGCTGGAATTTTTATCATCACATTATCTCTTTGAATCTTATCAACAAGTCTTAAAGCCTCATCAATTGTACCTTTTGCATCATTAATAAGTCTTGGGTCTACTTCAATACTTGCATAACCATCCTCTCCCTCATCATATAAAGGAGCTAAAATATCACAAGCTTTTTGAATATCTTTAACTGCAATTTCTTCATATTTTTCTTTAGGGCTTTTACCCTTTAGCCTCTCTAAATCTTCCTTATAGATATCCTTTTTTAATGCATTTGCAAAAATAGCTGGATTACTAGTTAGCCCATTTACTACCCCACTATTAACCCAATCTTTAAAAGTAGTATCAAGAAACTCTCTATCTAGATAATCTACCCAAATACTCGTCATTGTCCCTCCTTAAATAAATTCTAAAATTTTTGTTAAATCTTTTTCATCTACTATATAATCAGCTTCTTTTTTTAATACATCTTTTGCACAAAAAGCTATTTTTTTACCAGCATGCTTAAACATGCTTAAATCATTAGCACCATCACCTACTACCAATGTATCTTCTTTACTAACGCCTAAAACATCCTGCATTCTTTTTAACATATCCCCTTTAGAAAAAGAAAACATCATCTCACCACCAACAAGACCTGTTAAAATTCCATTTTTACTATGTAATATATTAGCAAAATCCGCATCAAAACCTAAAACTTTTTTTGCATAACTTGTTGCATTTCTAAAACCACCACTAAAAACTAGTACTCTAAAATTATCTTTTTTTAAAGCTTTTATAGTCTCCTTAGCACCTGGCATATAAGGCAAATTATGGCATATTTCATCTACTTTTTTCTCTTCTAAGCCTTCTAAAAGCTTAACTCTCATTATTAAACTCTCAAAAAAATCAAGCTCACCTCTCATAGCCATTTCAGTAATTGCAGAAACTTTATCTTTAAGCCCTAGAGGCTCAGCTAAAAAATCTATTGTCTCTCCATCCATTAATGTAGAATCAAAATCAAAAACAGCAAGCTTCATAAATCACCTTTTTTAAAGAATTGTAACAAAAAAGAAAAATTTATGCTAAAATTCTTTTAAAAAGGATTTCAAATGGGTGTTAGTACTTGGCAAATTATAGTAATTTTATTAGTAGTATTACTTTTATTTGGAGGTAAAAAAATTCCTGAGCTCGCACAAGGTCTTGGAAAAGGCATTAAAAATTTTAAAGATGCAGTAAAAGAAGGCGAAGAAGAATCTACTTTAAATAAAACTGAAAAAATTGAAGAAGAAAAAACTACTCAAAATACAGAAAAAAAAGAAATAAATGCTTGAAGAAATTAAACCTCACATAGCCGAATTACGCTCTCGGCTAATTAAAATTGTAATAATTTATTTTATCTTTTTTTTAATTGCTTTTATATTCTGGAGAGATATTTTTGCATGGATGAGTGCACCATTACTTGAAGCGCTTAAACTTGAAAAAAGCTCAAAAATAATCTTTACCGGTCTTGCAGAGCCATTTTTTACAGCAGTAAAAATATCGCTTTTTGCGGGATTTTTCTTTGCTTTGCCTTTTATTTTATATCAAGTGTGGGCTTTCATTGCACCAGGGCTTTATGAGCATGAAAAAAAACTCATTATCCCATTTGTATTTTGGGGCACACTTATGTTTATATTAGGTGCGGCTTTTGCTTATTATATTGTTTTTCCAGTAGGCTTTAAAGTATTAGTAACGTTTGGAGGTGGGCAATTTACTGCCATGCCAAGAATTAGTGAATATGTAAGTTTTTTTGGAAAATTAATGCTTGGATTTGGTATAGCATTTGAGATGCCAGTTGTTACTTACTTCTTAGCAAAATTAGGGCTTATTACAGATAAAACTCTAAAAGATTTTGCAAGATATGCAATAGTTGTTATTTTTATTGTAGCTGCTATTTTAACTCCACCAGATTTATTTTCTCAACTTGCAATGGCACTGCCTCTTTTAATACTTTATGGAGTTTCAATTTTTATAGCTAAAATGGTAAACCCTCAAGATAAGTGAATTTGATTTAATATAAGTAAAATGATAGAATTACACAAAAATTTTAGGAGGAATTAGAATGATAATTAAAAAAGAAGCCGCTAAGATAATACTAGATTTATTAAATAGCGACACAAAAACAATAAAAACAGAAGCTTTGAACAATGAAGCCATTGAAGAGCTTAATCTAGCAGGAATTATTAGATTTCCAATGCCAGCAGTAGCAGAATTTACTTATGGCGGAAGCATTGTAGCGGATGTTTTAAATAGAGTAAAAGATAAAATTGAAAATATTGATGAATGGAAAGATAATTTCAAATGGATAAGCAGCGAAGTAATCGCAATGATAGATGCAGCAGTTAAAAACAAAAACAAAACTACAAAAATTTCAAATGCAGAGCTTGAAAAAAGAGGATTTGCTGAGAATGGTGAGCTAACTCAAGAAGCAATTGACTTATATGAAGCATATAAAATAATTGAGCCAGAGCTTGCAATTGATGCAGAGCTTGCAAACTATATTAGAAAATCTCCAATGGGACCTACTGATGCGCACTATTTACCTATTGAAGGAAATAATAAAGACATTTTAGAAGCTATGAGACTTATTGCTTATTCAATTCCGCATGGAGATTATTTTACTTTTACTGAGCTTGGTCAAGCTTTAAAAGAAACTCTAACGTATGGAGGATGGGCAGCAGAAGGAAGCGTACTTGATTTATCAATTTTAGAAGATATTGCAAAAGTAGCTGATGGAGAAGAAATTGATTTAGATTCATTAGTAAATCTTGAAGCATTAGGATATGTGCAAGATATAGACCAACTTACAAAAGCTGGAGAAAAAGCTCTTGAAGTTTATAGAATATATAAAGATAGAACTGAAAAACCTCTAAAAACATTTGCTATTGAGCAAGAAGAAGTAGAAACTCTAAAAACAATCAAAAAAATCTGGGATGAAAAAGTTCCTGAAAACCCAGAAGAGACACCTACATTTGATGAAATTAAAGCAGAATTACTTGAGAGAAAAATTAGAGAATATAAAAAACTTCTTGAAAAATATGGTAGAAGACTTAATGAAATGCCTAAGAAAAAACAAGAAATTGCTAAAAAATTCCAAGACTTACAAGATAAGAAAAAATGGTTTGATGAAAACTTTGATTTAAGAGAATATCTATACAGCCTTGAAGCGTTTGGATTAATTAGCGAAGGTGTAGATGAAAAAGGAAAAGCTGTATACTTTGTAACTCCAGATGGAGAGAAGGTAATTGAAGACCAAAATTATGATGAAAGACCAATTCACAGCTGGTCAGTAAAAACTCTTGCAATCTCAAACAAAATCTTTAGTGCGCCAAATAGAGAATGGGTAGATGAAGCTAGAAAAGAAAGAATCTTAGGAACTTATGAGCCAAGTAAATCAGGGCTACTTTATGAAGAGCTTGCAACACATGAGAAATTACCATTTATGACAAGATATGAAATGGATATATTTAAAATGATTCCAGATAAAGGAATTGCTTGCGAAGATATATTAGAAGGAAAAGATGAAGATGAAAGAAGAAAAATCCTAGAAGCTATTGATAAACTTGAAGCTAAAGGATTTGTAGAAGTTATGCCAGATGGTCACATAGTTGAGACTGAATATGGTAAAATGATGGATGAAGCAATGAGCGGAGTTCCTGAAGGATTTGGAGCGCCAATTAACCCAATCATCTACAGAGTTGTAAAAGCAATTGCTGATACTGGAAGTATGTATGTTAAAGAAAACAAAGTAAGAATTCTTCCTGAAAACATCAAAAAAGCAATAAAAAAATCTGGTTTAACTAAAGAAGAGTTTGAAAAAGCATATGTAGCAGCTAGAGAAGCTAAATATCTTGGAAGAAATAGCGTAAATGAAGCAGGTCTTATGATGCTTAAAGCTGTAGAGGCTTTAAACAAATAAGCCTCTTTTTTTCTTTTTAAATAAATGTATGCTCTGACACTATTAACAAACACAAACTAAACAAAAGCAATTAGCTTTTATTTAGTTTATTCACACTCTTCTAATAATTTATTGATATAAGAATCATCATATGGGTCTGCATGAATATTAATAATCCACTTTTTACTAGGGTCTATTTGTCTAATTTTCTCTTCTACATTTTCTACTATAGTATGAGCAAGTTTTAATTTCATATCAGGAGTTAAAACTAAATGAACATCTACAAAATTTCTATTCCCTGCTTTTCTTGTCCTTAGACAATGAAAATCAAGCACAAGTGGCTCTTTTTTTATAATTTCTTTAATTTTTTCAACTATTTCCTCATCTAATGCAACATCAAGTAAAACTTCAATTCCTTCTTTTACTATTTCTAAAGCCTCTTTTATAATATAAATTCCTATTATAATAGACAAAATAAAATCCACAAAGTACCAGCCTGTAAGCTTTACTATAATTAAAGAGATTAAAACAGCTGAGTTTGTTAAAAGGTCTGTTTTATAATGTAGAGTATCTGATTTTATAATTAAATTATTTGTTTTTTTAGCCACATAACTTAAAAATGCAACTAACCCACTAACAACAATAATAGAAAATGCCATAACATAAATAGAAGCATCTACATCTGTAATAACTTCTTTATGAATAATCTTCTTTATAGCTTCATATATTACAAAAAGCCCACTTCCAATAATAATTATACCCTCAAAAAGAGCAGCCAATCCTTCTATTTTGCTTTTACCATAATTAAACTTTTTATCAGGTTTACTCTCTGCAATTTTTAATGCAATATTATTAAAAATACTAACAACCATATCTAAAATACTATCAAGTGCACTAGCAAGTACAGCTACGCTGCCGCTCATAATACCTACAATAAGTTTTACGATTGCTAAAATAATAGATACAACAATAGCAACAAACGTTGCTTTTCTCTCTAAACTCATCTATTCTCCTAAATATTTTTTTGGGTTTTTGAGCAAATCTATTAAAGTAGTAGCATAACTTCCTTTTGGCAAAATAAAACTCATCTCAAACCAAGCTTTATCTTTATTATAATTAAGCTCAATAAATTCCGGAAAAACCCACGCTATTCTTCTATCACCATCTACATCAGGTATAAGCTCATCATATTTCTTTTCAATTTCTCTTGCATAATCTTTAGCTCTCATTGCTTTTTTGCCAGGCAGAAGACCAGTAGGCGAAATTTCTTTTTTTAAAAATCTTTCACTATCCTCACTATTTTCTAAATAAAATAATTTTCCTAAAGGATAATGGCTCATAACATCACCTGGCAAAAGTTTAAAAGGATGTTTTTGAGATTTTACAAACTTAATTATTTCTTTAGGATATCCTAAAGCCAAAAGCTCATTTTCTTTAAGCTCAAAAATATTACTAAGTTTTATTCTCTCTTTTAACCAATCATTAAAAAGTTTAGCCTGATAAGCACTAATTAATAATTTATTTAATTTTTTATTCTTTACAAATTTTTCACCCTCAATTATTTTTTTGCCCTCTTCAAAATTATTACCAAATTTTCCAAATCTTTGCTCTCCAAAAAAATTTGGCATTCCATATTTTTTTATCTCTTTTATTAAAGAAAATAAAATTTTAGCTGTCGTAGGATTTACTTTTTTAAGTCTTACAAAAAACTTATTGGCTTTTAAATGCCCAACTTTAAGTTTGTTTCTATGTAAATCTTGCTCAAGAATTTTAATTTTTTTATCGCTAAATTTATTAATTTCACTTCTATATTTTCTAGGAATGCTAATCCATTGAAGAGTTAGCCCATCTTTATCTTTAAGACCAGCATAACCTATTTGATTTGGGGAAATATTAAGATAAGATGAAATCTTTTGAATCATTTCAGGAGTTGTAGTATCTTTTTTTCTAACTTTAAGCATTAGCCACTCACCAGTATGATCAAAAGGATAAAGAGGAATCTCCTCAACAAAAAAATTATCAGAATTTTTATTAAAATAAAAGTCTAGCGGAGAATGAGAAAAAAGCATATAATTCCTTTTTAGTGAAATTATATCTTATTTTTGAAAATATTCCTCCGCTTTTAATTTTAAATATTTTTCAAAAGCTTTTTGTTTATCAATTTCATTTAGTTTTTTTCTAATAGCAATATATCCTTCTATTTTTTCTTTATCATCTGTAATATTACCATCTTTATCAATTGGAGATATTTCTACATCTACCCAATAATATTTACCATCTTTTCTTCTATTTATAACAGCACCTCTCCATGGCTTAGCCTCTCTTAACATACTCCACATTTCTTTAAAAACAGCTTTTGGCATCAATGGATGACGTACTACATTATGAGATTTTCCAATAACTTCTTCTTTTGAAAAACCTGACATTTTTCTAAAAGCTCTTGAAGCATATGTGATTATTCCATATTTATCAGTTCTAGTTATTATTCCTCTTGGGTCAATTCCTGCTTCTTCAAATGTTACTTCTTCGCTTTTTGGCAAGAAAAAATTTCTTGATGACATATACATCCCTTTTTTTAGGACGTATTATATATATACACTATGACGGAAAAATGACATTAATTATTTTTGCACTTATTTAATACAAAATTTGTAATTACTATCAATTGAAACGTATAACCAAAAAGAGAAATAAATGGAATTAAATATATAAATGATGTTAAAAATACTCTCCACCAAATTTCAAAATTGTATTTTTTTTCAATCTCCTCTGGCTCAAAAAACAAATAACTACTATCAAAAACAAGAGGTTTTTTATTTAAAATACTCATCATAAACATTTGATAGATTATATTAACAACTGGTATAAAAAGCAGATAAAAAGTAAAAATAAAAATTATAAGATAAATTAAAAATGACTTTATAGAAATATATACTCCATATAAAGTATCCTTAAAAGAAACTTTTCTAGTAGGGCAATTATAATGAAGCTCATTTATTCTAAGCACAATTTTATCAATAAAAAAAGAAGAAAAAATACCTAAAGTAGAAATTACTGCTACATAATAAAGAGCAATTATTAAAATAACTCCTCCAACATTTGCTATTAAATTCTCAATCTTTGCTCCAAAAGGCAAATTTGAAACCACATTTTTCAAAAATGAAATAATTTCATCTGAAAAAAATAAAAAAATAATCAACCAAAAAATTAAATCGATAATAAAAGGCAATATTGTGTATTTTAATATTTTTTTATCAAACATATCTTTTAAAATATTCATAAATAATCCTTAAAAATGATTTTCTGCACATATAGATTTAAATTTTCCTCTTTTTGTTTTAGCAAAAATTGTAATAGGAGTGCGAGTAATTTTAGCTATATTTTTGATAGCCTTCAAATACTTAAGATTAAAAGTAAATAAAATCTCATATTCTTCCCCGCTACATCCTATATTTTTATCAATTTTTTTAAAAAAAACATATCCTACATTTGAAATTTTAGAAATTCTCTCAAGCTCTTTAAATAATCCATCACTTATATCACAAGCAGCAGTTATATATTTTGAAGCTTTATAAAAAAATTTATCTCTTAAAATAGGTTTTATTAATTTAGAGTTTTTATTTACTTTATTAAATCTAAGCGCATTTATTAAATCTTTTTTTACACTCCCAAGAGTGCCAGTATATGCGACAAATTCATTAATTTTTGCTTTTCTAAAAATAGGTTTTTTAGTATATCCTATATGAGTTACAGATATAGCAATTTTATCGTTTTTTATAGTATCTCCCCCAATTATTTCATAATTATACTCTTTTGCTGCTTTTTTAAATCCACTAGCTAACTCTTTTATTTCTTTTAAACTCAAATCCTTTGGAAATGCTACATTTAAAATAGCATATTTTGCCTTTGCATTCATTGCTATCATATCACTAAGATTTACTAATGAAGCTTTATATGAAATTTCATCTAAACTAAACCACTCTTTTTTAAAATGTATATCTTCAAAAAAAGAATCACTAACAATCACTTCTTTTTTTATTTTATTATTTAAAACAGCTCCATCATCTCCAATATATTTTGAATTAAATTGTCTTATAAAAAACTCTTCTTTCATAGTTGTTTTAATATTTCTTCTTCCCAATCTTTAAGTTTTGGCTTAGCAAGAAGCTCTGCTTTTCTCATAGCTCTATAAAGCTTATCAGCCTCTTGAATCTCTTCTCTTGTTGGCTCGCGTCTTACAGCTACATATCCAGCTATTTTATCTGGATTATCATAAACTGTATTTCCATTTTCATCAATTGGGTCAATTTGCACTACAACCCAATAATACTTACCATCTTTTCTTAAATTTCTTACCATTCCTTCCCAATGTTTACCTTGTTGTATAGTATCCCACATCTCTTTAAATGCAGCTTCAGGCATTAAAGGATGTCTAACTATACTATGAGGCTTACCTATTAGCTCATCTTTTGAATATTTCGTCATATCTCTATATGCTTTTGATGCAAAAGTAATTATACCTTTTTTATCAGTTCTAGTAATTAACGCTCTTGCATCAAGACCTTCTTCATTAAAAGTAGCTTCTATATCCAAGGGTTTTACATTTGGTTTTGCTGCCATTTTCCCCTCCTTAAAAGAAATTAAAACTATCGCTAAATGGTGGATTTTTATCTTTCATTTGAAGCATTTTAATATCCATCATACTAGAAATTCCTTTTGGGCATACAATTGCACACTTTTGACAATTAATACAATTATACAATAAATTTTCTTTTGCTATTTCAATCCTTTGTTGTTTATCCATTTTATCTCTAGAATCAAATACAAATCTATAAACTTTCGTAAAAGCAAAAGGACCTGCAAAATTTTTATCATACTCAAGCGCATCGCACTCATAAAAACAAGCCCCACACAATATACAATCTGTTTGTTTATCATACTTTTTAAGCTCTTCAGGAGTTTGAAGATTCTCTTTAGTTACATCAATTTCATCTACAAACCACCCGTTTACTTTTTTTATTTTCTCTTCTAAAAAGCTATTATCAACTACTAAATCTTTGATAACTTTTGCCTTATCTACTGGCTCAATTACTAATTCATCATTTTCAATAAAATCTTTAACTTTACTTTTACAAGCTAAGATAGTTTTATTATTTGCTTTTATAGTGCATGTCCCACATATAGAGCTTCTGCAAAAACTTCTATATGTTAAACTTCTATCTTTATCTCTTATCCTATCAAGCAATTCTAAAATAGTTTCGTCATCTCTAAAATCTACTTCATATTCATCAAAATAACTTTTATTGTTTAAAAATCGCTTTATTTTTAGCTTCATCTACTGCCTTTATAGATTCTTCAAGAGCTTTTATTTTATCTTGTTTATACAAATTTAAGATTAAATTTATCCTATTTTTATCAAAATTTTCATCTCTTTGCAAATAATAACCAATAAGTTGCAAAAAATTGCGCGATTTAGGAGTAATTACGGCTCTTTCAAAATCTATAAATTTTACATTATCTCCATTATACAAAATATGATAAAATCTTCCAAGTTGTTTATGAAACACTTTTTTTTCATCTAATTTAAAAGCAGCTATTAAAGAAAGTTTCATTGCATTATAAAATTCAGGAGTATTTAGAAGCTCTTTTAGAGGTTTTCCTTCAATTAATTCCATTACAATATATCTATTGCCTCTAAAAAGAGGCTTTGGAGCATAAAAGCCATTTAAGTAATTTAATATCTCCCACTCTTTATCTATTTCATAATTTTTTGACCATTTAAGAGCAGCTATTCTGCCATCTTCTAGTCTAACTTTATAAACTTCTCCTCTATTACCCTCACCAATTTTTTCAATTACATCATATCTCAATAAATACCTTTAAAAAGGAAAAGAGATTAAAGAGATAGTTTTACCTCTGTTTTATTTAGATTAATTCCTGCTTCTTCTGGAGTTGAACCACAAGCTACATTTATAAGTTGAGTAACTTGAAGTATTGGCTCATCATATCCATCCATTGCTTTATGGCAAAGTGGACATGGAGTAGCTACTATATCTGCTCCTGCTTCTTTTGCTCCATCAAGTGGCTTAATTGCAAGGCGCTCTTTTTGCTCAGGCTCAGTAAATCTTGCATGATATCCACAACATGTATCTTCATCTTTATATCCCTCAACCACTTCCACTCCAAGTGGCTCTAAAACTTCTTTTAAAATAGTTGGATTTTCAGGGTCATCAATTGCAACTTCATTTGGAGCTAATACATGACATCCATAATATGGAGCAACTTTTACTCCGCTAATTTGTCTTTTAATTTTCTTTTTATATTCATCAAGTCCAACAAAATCTCTAATTAAATTTAAAGTATGATAAATTTTAGCAGTACCTTTATACTCAAGCCCTTCTTCAGCTAAAATTTCATTTATTTTTTTCTTAAGCTCAGGGTCACTATCAAGTGCTAATTTTGTCTTTGCGATTATCATATAGCAAGTATTACAAGGAGTGTATAAATCAACTCCCTTCTCTTCTGCTAAAGCAATATTTCTAGCATTAAGACCATATACTATTTTTTTATTTGTCTCATCAATAACTCCACCGCCACAACAAGCAGCTCTATCAAGCAATACTCCCTCAACTCCCATATGCTCTAAAAATTGAGTTGTAATATCATAATTGTGAATATCTGCTCCTTGAAAACAGCATCCAGGATAAATTCCTATTTTTTTCATTATAGTTCCTTTTCAATTTTTTTAATAAAGTTTCTAAACTTCTCAATTCCTTCAAATGGTTTTGGTCCAAATTCATCTTCTCTAAGTCCTCTTTGTTTAAACTCTTTTTCCATATTTTCTCTAATTTTTTTACCTTTTTCATCACTAAATGCAACTTCTGGTAAATGAAGCTTATCAATTTGTCCTGTCTCAAATACAGTAGCAAACCAGAATTTTGCTCTTCTTGTTGCAATGTTTTCTTCTCCGACATCTTTTGCAATACGTCTTAGCTCTAAGATATCATCACAAGAAGAGATTCCTTTAGGACATGCTGCAAAACACATTTGACATTGTACGCATTCCCAAATTCCATGGTCTTCTGCAAGTTTAATTCTCTCTTCTACATCAACACCATCTCTTGTATCCATAATAAATCTAAATACTTTAGTTAGCTGAAATGGTCCTAAATATTCACTATCACCTTTTAGGGCATTACATTGACCATAACACGCCATACATAAAATACAATCTGTTTGCTTATCATATCTTGCAAACTCTTCTGGAAGTACCAGTGATTCGCTTTTTAAGTTATCAGGTACAACTTTTGGGTCTGGTTCAAGATAAGGCTTGATTTTTTTGAGTTTCTCAAATGCTGGCTCTTGGTCTACTACAAGGTCTCTAATTGGTTTTAAAGTTTTAAGTGGCTCAATTTTAATTACACCATTTTTTATTTTATCTTTTGCTTGAATTTTACAAGCAAGACCAGCCCTATTGTTAATAATCATCGCACAGCTACCACAAATTGCACTTCTACAAAAAGCCCTAAAAGTTAAAGTTGGGTCAATTTTATCTTTAATATACATCAACAATTCAAGCACAGTTAAGCTATCTTCAACTTCTACTTCAAAATCTTGATAGTAACTTCTATCTTCTTCAGGATTATATCTTTTAATTCTTGCTGTGTATTTGATTTTTTTCATTTTTAATCCTTTTAATTATTTTATCATAATTTTTAACAAAACAGATAAAATTTATCTTATTTTTATTTTTCTTATAAAGCTATTAAAAATTTGTTATAATTTCATCTCTCCCGGTAGCTCAGTTGGATAGAGCGTCGGATTCCTAATCCGAAGGTCGTGGGTTCAAATCCCGCCCGGGAGACCATTTTTAAGTGGAGAATGTAGAGTTGGAAAAATTCTCCATTCTCCATTTTTTACTAATATTTTCTCTCAGCTGGCTCATACAAGCTAATATCTACTTCACCTTTTTCGTAATTAAAACTTCCATCAGGATTTTTAGTAATCATTGAATGATATAAAAAGTTTTCATCATCTCTTTTTGGATAATCATCTCTATAAAAACTACCACGGCTTTCTTTTCTTTGAAGTGACGCATAAGCTAGTACATCTGCAATCTCAAGTAGATTGAAAAATTCAAGTGTTGATTGTAAATCGAGATTAAATATTTTTGATTTGTCCTCAACTCCTAAGTTTTTATGAGCTCTTTCAATTAAATCTTTAAGCTTAGCATACCCTTCTTGCATCTCTTTTTCATTTTTAAATACTCCAAAATGTTTAAACATAATCTCACCAAGCTCATTTCTCATATCACCAAGAGTTTCTTTGCTTTCTTTATTCATAAGCTCATTAATAAATTCAATATCTTCTTTTAACTTTTCTTCTCCGCCATCAGCAAAATCAGTTCCTTCTGCATATCTTACAGCTTCTTTCCCTGCTACATTTCCAAATACAACAATATCAAGTAAGCTATTTCCTCCAAGTCTGTTTGCTCCATGCACACTTACGCATTGAGCTTCACCTGCTGCATAAATTCCTTCAATTGGAGTTTCACATTTTACATTTGTATGAATTCCACCCATTGCATAGTGAGCTGTTGGTTTGATTGGGATTGGCTCTTTAATTGGGTCAATTCCTTCAAAATCAATTGCAAGCTCTCTAATTTGAGGAAGTCTCTCTTTAATTTTTTCTTCTCCAAGGTGAGTTAAATCAAGATGAACATACTCTCTTCCCTCTTCATCTTTAAATCCTCTACCTTCTCTAATCTCTTGCATAATACTTCTACTTACTAAATCTCTAGGACCAAGTTCCATCTTCTCAGGTGCATATTTTTTCATAAATCTCTCACCCAAAGCGTTTTTAAGATGACCTCCCTCACCTCTTGCTGCCTCACTTACTAATATAGCTGATTTTCTAAGACCTGTTGGGTGAAATTGTAAAAATTCCATATCTTTTAGTGGAAGCCCAGCTCTTAGTGCTGCTGCTGTACCATCTCCTGTACATCCAAGAGCATTTGAAGTATATCCCCAATATATTCTACTATGTCCGCCAGTTGCTAGGATTATTGATTTTGCTCTAATTAATTCAACTTCACCTGTAGCAATATTAATAGCAGTCACTCCTATTGCTCTTTTTCCATCATGAACAATATTTAACATAAACCATTCATTTAAAAACTCAACTCCTTCTTTAATACATTGCTCATATAAAGTATGAAGCATTACATGCCCCATTTTATCTGCACTATAACATGTTCTATCTTTACTTGCACCCCCAAAAGGACGTTGAGCAATTTTTCCATTTCCAAGTCTAGAAAAAGGCACTCCCATATGCTCCATTGCTCTTATAATTTTTGGTGCTTCATAACACATATATTTAACTGCTTCTTGGTCAGCTAAATAATCACTTCCTTTAATAGTATCAAATGTATGAAGCTCTTCATTATCTGTTGGGTCAACATTCGCAAGAGCTGCATTTATACCACCTTGAGCTGCTCCTGTATGTGAGCGAGTTGGATAAACTTTAGTTAAAACTGCAACATCTAAATCTTTGTTTTCTTTTACTGCACTAAGCGCTGCGTATAATCCTGCTCCACCAGCACCAACTATTAAAACATCTCTCTTCATTGAACCCCTTTAAGTAATTTTAAAAATTATATCAAAAGAGAAAAATAGAAAAAGCTTATAATTTAACCTTATAACAAATAGAAAAATTAATTGTTACTTTTGGTTACTAAGTTTATAATAAAGATTTAGCAATTTTTTTTGAAGCTCTAAATTTAGAATTTTAATTTTAATTAAATTTACTTTTTTTGAGTTTTGCAAAATTATTAAATCATCTTGAGTAGCACTTCCAGCCACAATAGCTTCTTTAGTAGAATTTATCAATTCATCATAAAGCTTTATATTATTTTTATATATTTTAATTTTATTTTTTATTGCGTTAATTGATATTAAAGTAGATTTATATTCATTAATTAATTCTCTTTTTTTTTGCAAAAAATCATATTTGGAAATTAAGTAATTAACTTTTGCTTTTTGAATTTTATTAGGAGCTTTAAAATCGATAGGAAAACTAATCCCAGCTCCAATATTATAAAAATTTATCTTATCATCTTTGTATAAGCTGTTAGAATAATTAATGTTTTGATAATTATAATTAGCATTTACAAATAATGTAACTAATGTATCTCCTATTTGCATTTTATATAAATCTTTATTTACTTTTTGATTTAGCTTTTTTATTTTAAGCTCTAAGTTATTATTTATATATTCATCTAAACTTATAATTTTAAATAAATTAAGCTTTACATCCTCTATATTCATATCTGAAATATTTTTAAAATTAAATTTAATATTTGCTAATTTCTCTTTTATATCCTCTAAAGATATCTTCAAAGAGTTTAAATTAATAATTGCATTATTCAAAAAAGTTAAATCCAAAAGAGCACTTTTATATTCTTGTTTTTTTCTTTTTACATCAATTAAAGCATTTTTTATTTTTAAATTTAAAATTCTTTCATTTAATTTAGTAATTTTATACTCATATGCCAAATCCAATGCAGTTTTTATAAGTTTGTTTTTAGTAAAAATTAAATTTTTTTCGTTTAACTCTTTTAAATCATCTGCATATTTTATAGAATAAATTATCGCCCCACTTTTAAAAATTGGCTGATTTAGTACAATTGAAAATACCTTTTTAGTAGTAATTGTATTTTCTAAAGCATTATCTCTTGTTATAGTATATTTTAAAAGTATTGGATTTAACCAAGACTTCTTATTAAATGAAGACTCTTGAGCAATTTTATTTTTTTGTAATAAAATTTTTTTAGTTTGCAAGTTACTTAAAATATCTGCAAATAAAAATAAAGGAAGAAAAATCAAAATTTTTATCATTCCTCTACCTTGGCAAGTGCAGATTTTAATCTATCAAACCCTTCATCAATTTCACTAGAAGTGATTGTAAGAGGAGGTAAAAATCTAACTGAATTGCTACCAGCTTTAAGGACTAAAACTCTCTCTTCAAAAGCTCTTTTTATAATTTCATCTCTTATTTGAGATTTATGAGTTTTTAAAGCTCTCATAAGCCCATATCCTGAAACGCTATCAAATAAATTTGGGAATTCTTTTGCAATTTCTACTAATTTATCATCAAAATATTCTATCCTTTTATCAAGATTTCCTTTAGTTTTTTCTTCTTCTAAAATAGTGCAAACTTCAATGCCAGCTCTAGTTGAGAGATAATTTCCACCAAATGTGCTCCCATGCTCTCCTGGTTTTAATACATCAGTAAGTCTAGTTACAACTGCTCCAATTGGAACTCCTCCTCCAAGCCCTTTTGCAAGAGTTATAATATCTGGAGTTATTTCATACAAATTACTTGCATAAAACTCCCCTGTTCTATATATTCCTGTTTGAACCTCATCTACAATTAGTAAAATATCTCTTTTTTTAAGCTCACTTTCAAGCTCTTTTATTTCATCCTTATCAAAAGGATTAACTCCTCCTTCTCCTTGAATTAATTCTATCATTACCGCTATTGTTTTGTCATCTAATTTATTGTAAATATCTTTAATATTTTTTGCATAATCAAACCCATCTGGAAATGGTCCAAAATATTGATGGAATTTTGGCTGTCCTGTAGCTTTTAGGGTAGAAATTGTCCTTCCATGAAAAGAATTCTCAAGCGTAATTACTTTATATCTTTTAATTTCACCCTCTACTTCTCCATATTTTCTAGCAATCTTTAGTGCTGTTTCATTTGCTTCAGCTCCGCTATTGCAAAAAAACACTCCCCCATTTTCTTTATATTTATCAACTAAAATTTTAGCTAACTCTTCTTGTGGGGGAATTCTATAAAGATTTGAGATGTGAATGATGTTTTTTGCTTGCTCGCATATGGCATTTGCAAGCCTCTCATTACCATGCCCTACACTTACAACACCAATACCACTTGTAAAATCTATATAATCTTTTCCCTCTTCATCAATTAAAGTTGCATTTTTGCCTTTGATGAATTTTACATCAAATCTTGAATAGGTATTAAGTAACATATTTTCTCCTTATACTTCATAAAAATTAATCTCATACTCACTTATATCATTTTTGCTAAAAACCCCTACCTTACTTTCAAACATCTTTAAAAAACTCATTAAATTCATCATCTCTTCTTCATCAATATCCCCAATTATAATAC
>JALVAK010000088.1 GCA_027011225.1 Nautiliaceae bacterium
TCATAAAAATTAATCTCATACTCACTTATATCATTTTTGCTAAAAACCCCTACCTTACTTTCAAACATCTTTAAAAAACTCATTAAATTCATCATCTCTTCTTCATCAATATCCCCAATTATAATACTAAAACTTTTAGCTTCATCAATTAAATATAAAAGCCCAGCAACCTCTTCAAGTGTAGTATCATGTCTTTGTATCTCTTTTTTTACCCTAATACTTTTAAGAAGCTCTACAAAATCTTCAAATTCATCCAAATTTTTAAGCTCTTTATCATAAATTTCAAACACATATGCAAGTCTTGCAAGAAGTAGAGGCAGTTTTTCACTTGAAGTTGGAATATCAACCTTTGAAAATTCGCTCTCTCCTCCTATTACCGCTACATTTTTTAACAAATTTTGAGGAGTTTCATTATAATATATCACTAAATCAGACTTTTTTAAAAATTCTTCATTTTTATTTGTAAAATAGCTACCTTTTTTCTCAAACATAACCTAACCTTTGATATAATTTCGCCCTAAATTTAAATCTAATAAATACTGACTAAATAAAACGAAACAATTGCAAATTTTAGCAAAATAAAGGCGTTAAAAAAGTATTTTGTTTAAGCATTGCGAGTTAATACTTTTTAGCCTTTATTTAGTGTTAAAAAATTTTCACTCTTGTTGAGTGCATTTAGTCAGTATTTAAAAAAGGATAACATTGTTTAGCAAAATTTTACAAAATTATAACGCAAAAAGTGCAAAAAACGATATTTTAGCCGGAATTGTAACTTCAATTGCGCTTGTACCTGAAGTTGTAGGTTTTGCGCTTATTGCAGGTCTCTCGCCTGTTGTTGGGCTTTATACTGCTTTTATATTAGGTCTTATTGCCTCAATTTTTGGAGGAAAACCAGGATTAATATCTGCAGCTGCTGGAAGTATTGCGGTAGTTGTTGTAAGTCTTGTTAAAAATTATGGGGTTGAGTATCTATTTTGGGCAGTAATACTTGCTGGAATTATTCAAATCTTAATAGGAGTATTTAGACTGGCTAAATTTATAAGACTTGTGCCAATGCCAGTTGTATATGGATTTGTAAACGGGCTTGCAATAGTTATTGCAACAAGTCAATTTGAATTTTTTAAGGGTGAGAGTTTTTGGGTTTATCCTCTTGTGGCTTTAACTATGGCAATAATGTATTTTGGACCAAAAATTACAAAAGCTATTCCAGCCGGGCTTATTGCAATTATATTTGTAACATTGTTAGTAGCAATTTTTCATATTCCTGTAAAAACTGTAGGGGATTTAGCAGATATAAAGGGAAGTTTTCCAACATTTCATATTCCACTAGCACCGCTTAATCTTGAAACTCTAAAAATAATTCTTCCTTATTCAATAATTATAGCTCTTGTGGGACTTATTGAAACGCTTCTTACTATGGAAGTATTAGAAGAGATGGATAATGAAAGAGGTAATGGAAACAAAGAAGCAATAGCTCAGGGGCTTGGAAATACTGCTTGTGGATTTTTTGGAGCAACTGCAGGGTGTGCTATGATAGGTCAAACAATTGTAAATCATACTTCTGGAGGTCGTGGAAGACTTAGCGGAGTTACTGCTGCTATTATGGTTATTTTATATGTAGTATTTTTATCAAAACTTATCTCTATTGTTCCTCTTGCTGTATTAATCGGAATTATGTTTATGGTAAGTATTGCCACATTTGAGTGGGCAAGTATTGATAAAATAAAAAGAATGCCAAAAGAAGATGCTTTTGTATTAATTTTTACTACCATAGTTACAATTTTTACAGACCTCGCAATAGCTGTTATAAGTGGTGTTATAATCTCAGCTTTAGTATTTGCTTGGAAACATGCAAAAGTAACTTACAAAACAAAAATGGAAAACGGCAAAAAAATATATATTTTTGAAGGACCTTTGTTTTTTGGTAGTAGCCGAAGTTTTATTGAGAGTTTTGATATTAAAAATGACCCAAATGAAGTTGTAATGGATTTTAAAAATGTAAGGGTAATGGATTCTAGCGGGGTAGAAGCAATTGATAAAATCACTAAAAAATACCTTGAAGCTGGAAAAAAACTTACTATTAGACATCTAAGCAATGAATGTAAAAAACTTCTTGAGATTGCAGGACCTTACTGCACATATGAAGAAGATGACCCTAATTATAAAGTGGCAGTTGACCCTGAGAAAATAAAAAAGTAAATTTAAATAAAATTCACAGGGTCAATATCTATTTTCATATCAGTATCAATACATGGATAAATTATTTTTTGAAGATTTTTTCCTTTTAATAATACCTGATAGCGATATTTGTTTTTTAGCTTAAAAATTGGAGCTTCTCCATATCCTACTATCTCTTCTCTCTCTCCTATACATTCTAAAAATTTTTTCATTTTTAAATATGCTTTTTCTTTTATTTTATCCGAAAATTCAACTTTTGCCATTCTAGCAAATGGAGGATATAAAAACTCTTTTCTAAATACTATTTCTTCATTATAAAACTCTTCATAACTTCTATCAAAAAATTCAGGATTTAATGTTTGAATTATAACTTCTCCATCTTCTTTTCTTCCAGCCCTTCCTTCAACCTGCCTAGCTAAAGCAAAAGCTCTCTCATTTGCTCTATAATCTGCAGAATTAAGTAAAAAATCTATATCAAGAACAATTGCTAATTTTACATCAGGATAATCATGTCCTTTACTAAGCATCTGAGTACCTACTAATATATCAATTTCTTTATTTGAAAATTTTTTAAGTATTTTATCTACTCTAGTTTTTGAAGTTACAACATCTCTATCAAATTTTTCAATTCTTGCATCGGGGAAAATATCTTGAAGTTTTTCTTTTAATTCACTCGTACCTATTCTTTCATTCAAAAATTCACTACTTCCACAATACTCACATTTTTGAGGTATTCTAGTTGTATAATTACAATAATGGCATTTAATTGCTCTTTTATCTTTATGAACACTCATTGCAACATCACAATAAGGACACTTAACTGCTTTTCCACAATTACTACATATCATATATTTAAAGTTTGCTCTTGTTGGAATAAAAATAATAATTTGTTTTTTTGCATTTAGAGTAGTTTTGATTTTTTCAATTACAAAATCATTAAAACTATCAACAAAATATCTTTTTTTATTTGTATTAAAAAAAGTTCCCCTAAGTCTAAAATAAGGAAATTTATATAAATCAGCTACAAGAGGAGTCGCACTTCCAAGCACAACTTTTGCATTATAAGTTTTACCAAATACAATTGATAAATCTTTTGCATTATATTTTGGAGTCATTTCAGATTTATATGAATCATCATGCTCTTCATCTACAATTATAAGTCCTATATTTTCAAATGGTAAAAAAAGAGCGCTTCTAGCACCTGCTATTATTTTGATTTTTCCTTCACTAATTTTTTTTAAAATTGATTCTTTTTTATTTTTTGTAATCTTACTATGCCAAATCTCAACCAAATCTCCAAAATGTTTTTTAAGTCTTTGCTCCATTTGAGAGGTTATTGCTATTTCTGGCAAAAGAAAAACAACTTCTTTTCCTTTATTAATTGTCTCTTCCATAAGCTTTATATAAATTTCAGTTTTACCACTTCCTGTATCACCAAAAAGAATACTTACATCTTTATTTTTTAAAAAATTCAATGCTTCTTTTTGTTTAGAAGAGAGTTTAATATCAGTTGTTATTGAAACTTGATTAGAGCCTAAAACTTTTTTTTCAATTTGAAATAAAGCAGCTGCTTCACCAATGCTACAAAGATAATACTTTGAAATAAATTCAATAATTTGCACTTTTTTCTTAGAAAAAGAAGTGATTTTTTTAATTACAGATTTAGTCTTAAATGAAGGTTTATTAACTTCTTTTAAAACAATACCTGTTGTAGTTTTACTTTTTATAGGAACTTCAACAACATCACCTTTTTGTAAATCTAAATCACTATCATAAGTAAAAATATTTGGAGTATTAAAAAGAGCAATTTCGTAGTATTTCATCTAAAAATCAGAGCAGCTATAATCACTTGAGCCTGTTACATTTGTACATTTAAACTGACAATTATTTGAAGTATTGTTATCGTATTTAAAAGTTACTACCATTTTACCAATAGTAGCATTATAATCGCTTCCATTACCATCCCATTTAATATCACCTTTATTTTTATATATAGGATAAGTTAGAATATTTTCAAAAAGAGTATTATCGTTAGTATTTTTTTCTAAATTAGGACATACATTATTTCCGCTTATAATATTTTTAGAGTAAGCATTACTTATTGCAGCTCTAATGCCAGATACCTGAGATTCTAGTTTTTTAACTTTTGCGGTATCAATAACCGGGAAAAGCCTTGGAATAGCAAGCCCGGCTAAAATACCTATAACAACAATTACGAAAATAAGCTCAAGTATTGTAAATGCTTTTTTCATT
>JALVAK010000089.1 GCA_027011225.1 Nautiliaceae bacterium
TGCATAAGTTTATATTGATTAAATTCGATAAAACTTCCACTATCTGGAAAAGAAAAAGATGAAAGCTTATTTTGAAGCTCTTTTATCTTTTCATTTAACATAGCTATTGAAGAATTTATTTTTTGAATGTTTCTCTCAATCTTTTCAACTTCATTTTTTTTTATTTTTACAATTGAATCAAATTTTGTTTTCATCTAATAATAGTTGAATTTCTATCAGGTCCAGTTGAAACATACTTAATATGACATCCTATTTTATCTTCTATAAATTCTATATACTTTTTCGCATTCTCTGGCAAATCTTCCCATTTTGTAACTCCAGCACTTCCATCCCATCCATCAAGCTCTACATAAATTGGCTTCACTCCATCAAGTTCACTTGGAAAATAATCTATTTTTTCTTTATCTTTCTCATACCCCACACAAACTTTAACTTTATCAAACCCATCTAATACATCAAGTTTCATAATAGCCACTTCATCGCACCCATTTAAAGTAATTGCATAACGAGCTGCTACTACATCAAACCACCCACATCTTCTAGGTCTTCCTGTAGTAGTACCAAATTCATGCCCTTGCTCTCTTATTTTATCTCCAGCTTCTCCTAAATCCTCTGTTGGAAAAGGTCCATTTCCAACTCTTGTAGTATAAGCTTTTGCTATTCCTATTACTTTATTTAAAGCTTTTGGAGGAAGACCAGAGCCTGTAAGAGCTCCAGAAGCTATTGTATTTGAGCTTGTTACATATGGATAAGTTCCATGGTCTATATCAAGTAAAGTAGCTTGAGCACCTTCAAGAAGCATATTTTTATCCATATTATCCCAAAGATATTTTGTGGTATCAGTTATATTTTCAATTAATTCATCTCTATAAAATTCAAGCTCTTTTCTAAGTTCATTCATATCAGGAATTTTAATTCCTAAATACTCAAAATATCCTCTATTCATTTCATAATAATGAGCTAGCTTTTCTATTAATTTATCTATATCTCTAAGCTCCCCCATCCTCACACCAACTCTTGCTATCTTATCAGCATAAGCTGGTCCTATACCTCTTCCTGTAGTTCCTATAGCATTTTTTCCTCTAAGTTTTTCCCTGGCTTTATCTATTGCTATATGATGGTCAAGTATCATATGAGCTTTATCTGAAATTAAAAGTTTTTTCTTTATATCATGCTCAAACTCATTTATTTCTTTAATTAATTGCTTTGGATATACTACTACTCCATTTCCTATTACATTCATAGCATTTGGATTTAGTACTCCACTTGGAAGAAGATGCAACGCATACTTTTTCCCATCAACTACTACTGTATGCCCTGCGTTATGTCCGCCTTGAGAGCGAATTACTATATCATAATTCTTAGCTACTAAATCAACTATTTTTCCTTTTCCTTCATCCCCCCATTGAAGTCCAACTATCAAATCAGCCATCTACATCCTTTAATAAATTATCTGTATAAATAGAAAATCCAACGCTTTTTACATCATCTACTATATAACTTCCACCTTTTGCAATTATGTCGTTATTATTTATTATTCTATAAAACACGCCATCATAATATCTAAGATTTGCTACATACAAAGGCTCAAAAATCGGATTAAATTTACTAAATTCAAGCATTTCTTCAAGATACTCCCTAATTTCAGCTGGAAATTCATTAATATTAGAATCTTTATCAAAGACTAATAATTTTTTCATCCAGTCACTAAATTTATAAACTCTTTGTTTTTTAATATCTTCCATTGAAACACCACTTAGTTTTGAAACAATCTTAGGAATTTTAATATGTGAAATAATTAGAGGATAATTTTTATTAAGTCTATTTAAAATATTAAGATTTGTATTTAAAACTTCCTTTAAATCTCCCTCTAACCACTCAGCACCTATTTGATTAATTTCAGTTGAAGGAGCACGAAATACCGGCTGGATATAAAACCATTTTTTAGCTTCGCTTTTAAGCCTTTTTATAACAAGTCTGATTACATCAATAGAGCTATCACCTCTTAAAGACAAAGTTCTATTTTCTTTATCTGTGCATCTAATAAGCTCTTTTTCACTTAAAGCTTCTAATTGATGATAAGAAAAATATGGAGTTACAATTTCTTCATACTCTTCATTTTCAAATACTTCACTTGCTATATGCTCTATTTCTCTTTTTATCTTAGCTTTTTTACCAAAATAAAG
>JALVAK010000090.1 GCA_027011225.1 Nautiliaceae bacterium
TCATATTTTCTAATATTAAGCTCATCTAAAGCAAGCTCAACTGCATTAACAATATGAGCCATTTTATAATCTTCTATAAGACCCATATTATTAATTCTAAATAATTTCCCTTTCATAAAATCCTGTCCACCTGCTACAAGAACATCATATTTTTTAAGAATTTTTCTAAGCTCCTCTGCTTTTTCAAAATAAACAGCTGCCATTGATTTAGCTGGCTCTTGAGGGAAAATAACAAGCCCAATTGCTTCAAGTGAATGAATTAATGCTAAATGTCTATTTGCTGTATTTTCGTAATGTTTATCTAAACCAATCTCTTCTAATTTTTTTAGCACTTCATTTAGAGCTATTATATGGCTTGTAGCTGGAGTGAATGCGGTAGTTCCTTGTTGTTGTTTTTTAATTTCATTTGCAAGATTAAAATAAAAACCTTTTCCTTTATCTATTCTTTTAAATGCCGCTTCACTAATTCCAAGCATCGATAAACCTGGTGGGAGCATAAATGCTTTTTGACTTCCTCCAATTACAATATCAATATTACTTGTATCAATATCTTCAACTCCTAAAGCCGTAATTCCATCAGCTACAATTATAACATCATCTCTGATTAATTTAACCTCAGCTGCAATTTCTTCTACTGGATGTCTAAGCCCTCCAGCACTCTCGCTTATTTGAATAAATAAAGTATCAATACTTTCATCTTCTTTAATAGCACTTACAACTTCTGCAACATCAGCTGGCATATCCCAATCATATTTTAATTCTTTATACTCAATATTAAAAGCCTCACAAATTTTGCCCCATCTCTCTCCAAATTTTCCAGCATTAATAGTAAGTGCTTTATTTTTGACTGTATTAATAACAGCCGCTTCCATAGCTCCAGTTCCAGATGAGCTGAGAAACACATTAAAAGGCAGATGAGTAATATTTTTAAACCTCTCAAGAGTTTCAAGTAAAATAGCTTTAAATTCAGGAGTTCTATGATGAATTGTCTCTTTTAGAAAAGTTTCTCTTACAAAAAGAGGAATTTCAACAGGTCCAGGGGTTGCTAAAATCATTATATTCCTTTTTTAACGAAATTATATCACAAAGAGTATTTAGCACTAATAAATGCATGTTTTAGATTGCACTAAAAATTTGCATCTTTCATTGAATGCATTTTCAGCGCTAAAGCTTAAAAGCCCAAAAAGGCTTTTATAAACTTTTTATTTTTTCGATAATTTTATCTTTATCAAATCCAAAATATTTATAAACTTCGCTTCCTTTTCCGCTTGCGCCAAAACTATCCATACCTATAACCATATCTGCATATTTATACCACTCAAAGCCTCTATTTGCTTCAATTGCTATAACTTTTCCTTTAAAAAGACTATCTTTAAATTCTTGCTCTTGCTCTTCAAGCAAATCAAAACATGGCACACTAACAACCCTTGCATCAATCTCTTTTGCCACATCCATAGCAAGCTCTACTTCACTTCCACTTGCAACTAAAGTAATATCAGCATTTCCTTCTTTTAGAATATATGCGCCTTTACTTAAATCAATATCTTTTGGAGTTTGGTTTTTAACCCCTTGTCTAGTAAGTGCAAAGGCTACAGGAGCATCAATATTTACCGCGGCTTTCCATGAGTTTACATTTTCATTTGCATCAGCAGGTCTAAAGAGATATAAATTTGGAATAGCTCTAAGAGATGTTAAATGCTCAACTGGCTGATGAGTTGGTCCATCTTCCCCTACAGCAATACTATCATGAGTAAAAATCCAATAATTTTTGTGTTTACTCAAAGCGGCAAGTCTTATTGCCCCTCTTAAATAATCGCTAAATACCAAAAATGTTGCTGCAAAAGGTAAAAATCCATATGCACTAAATGCATTGTTAATAGCCCCCATTGCATGCTCTCTAACCCCAAAATGTAAGTTTCTTCCATATGGAAAATCATCTTCACCCTCAAGCAGTGTATTATTTGATGGAGCCAAATCTGCACTTCCTCCAAGAAAACTAGGAATTGCTTTTGCTATGGCATTTAAGATTTTTCCATTACTTTTTCTTGTAGCAATTACTTCCCCTTCTTTAAACTCAGGCCACTTAATTTTAGAAAAATCTTTTTTGAAAAACTCTTCAATCTCTTTAACTCTTGCTTTTTTCTTCCATTCAGCCTCAAGTAGTTCTCCTCTTTCTTTAACACATCTAAATCTTATAAGAGCGTCTTGGGGCACATAAAACGTCTTATCAACAGGAAAACCTGCCGCTTCTTTAGACTTTTTAATTACATCTTCTCCTAATGGCGCACCATGTGTTTTCTCACTTCCTTCAAGCCCAACAGCCCCTCTTGCTATAACAGTTTTTGCTATAACTAATGTAGGTCTTCCATCAGATTCTCTAGCTTTAATTAAAGTCTTTTTAATATCGTCATAATCATGCCCATTCATTTCAAGTACTCTAAAACCTTGAGCTTCAAATCTTTTTTTAATATCCTCATTAAATACAGGCTCTACTGGTCCCTCAATTGAGATATTGTTGCTGTCATAAATTAAAATTAAATCTTCTAGCTTATTTGCTCCAGCAATTGAGCATGCTTCGTATGAAATGCCTTCTTCTAAATCTCCATCACCGCAAAAACACCAAACTTTATGATTAATTTCTGGAAATTTGCGTGAGATAAATTTCTTAGCCATTGCAAAGCCTACTGCATTTGCTACACCTTGCCCAAGAGGTCCTGTTGTTACTTCAATACCAGGAGTGTGTCCAAATTCTGGATGTCCTGGAGTCTTGCTTCCAAGTTGTCTAAAGTTTTTCAAATCATCCATAGAAATATCATATCCCCAAAGATAAAGCATTGAATAAATAAGTGGAGTTGCATGTCCACCTGAGAATACCACTCTATCTCTATTAATAAACTCAGGATTGTGAGGAGTAAGTCTTACAATATCACTAAATTCAACAAAAATATCAGCCATCCCAAGAGCAGCTCCTGGATGTCCAGAATTTGCCTTTTGCACCATATCCGCTGCTAAAAACCTAATAGTATCCGCCATTTTTTTCTTCATTTCTAGATTCATTTTCCTTCCTTTAAAGTTTTATGCCTATAAAGATAGCTCTTAAGCAATTTTTTAAGCTCTTTTTTTAAATTTTCATCAAAACTATTAAGCTCTGTTTCAATTTCACCTGCAAGTGTATCAGCCTTTTTTATAGCTTCATCTTTTCCAAGAAGTGTTACAAAAGTATTTTTATTCTTATCTACTCCGCTACTTTTTCCAGTTTTAGATTCATCAAGCAAATCTAGCAAATCATCTTGAATTTGAAACAAAAGCCCAAGTTTTAGCCCAAAATCATATAATTTTTGAGCCAAATCAGGTTTATTTACAATAATTGCTCCCATTTTCAAACTTGCAGCAATAAGTTTTCCAGTTTTATTTAAATGCAAAAACTTAAGCTCTTCAAGATTTAATTTTTTATTTTCAAAATAACAATCAATCGCTTGACCTAAAACCATTCCATTAGCTCCTGCATTTTCTGATAAAGTCTTAATAAGCTCAATTTTAATATCTGAATGCATAGGAGCTTTACTTAAAACTTCAAAAGCATAAGTATTTAGAGCATCTCCTACCAAAATAGCAGTTACTTCATCATAAGTTACATGCAAAGTTGGATGATTGCGCCTAAGAGTTGCATTATCCATTGCTGGAAGGTCATCATGAATTAGTGAGTATGTATGAATAAGCTCAATTGCAAAAGCTGCATATTTTGCATTGTCTAATAAAAGAGGATTATATGCTTTAACTACACCAAGAAGTAATTTTGGTCTAAATCTTTTACCTCCTGCAAGAAGCATTTCATTTAAAGCTTTTTCAAAAAAAGGATGAAAAGATTTAGCTTTTAATAAATTTTTCTTTATAAACTCTTCCATCTATTCCCTTAATGGTATATTAATTTTTATTCCATTATTATCTTCAATTGTAATTGTAACATTTCTGTCAAACGAAAGTAGATATAAAAGCTGATTAAATGAATTAATTTTTTTACCATTAATAGCTATAAGTTTTCCTTTTTTTAAAAAATATTTATTTGCAAGATTTTTAGGAAGAGACACTACTAAATTATAATCAATTTTTATATTATAATGCTCAAGTGGAGTGTAGAGATATTTAAGCTTTCTTATTTTTAAAACGTACCTATTTTTATTTGTGATAATATTAACTTTTTTGCCTTCTTCTCCAAGCAAAATATAAGAAGTAAAAATATCAGGATTTGCCTTTTTATTATTAATAAATAAAATTTTCTCACCAGGCTTTATTTTCGTATAAAAAGGGTCTATATATAAAACCTTTAAATTTTCATCAACTCCAATTCCTATATCCCCCCAATATCCATATTTTACAAAATGAAAAATCTTCTTTGTATCTAAGAAACCTTCCTTGCTTCCTACTCCATACGCTCTACAAAATATATCGCTTATTACTGAATTTTCAGGAATATTCACACTAAGTTTTGAAAAATTTAAAAACTCTCCTTTTTTTGCATAAACTCCAGCATAAACTGCATTTTTTTTAATCCCTGCCATCCACCAACCAAGCTTTGCATTCTCAAAAAATTTTATTGTTTTTATATTTTTATGGTTTATTACATAAATTTTTGTAAACGGGTCATAATAAACATAATTTGAAGGTTTAGAAAAAGTCACACTTTTTGTTTTAGTAACAGGAATTAAATCTTTAATAAAAGAATATTTTTTATAACATATAGAAAAATCAGCCAACGCATAGAGAAAAAAAGGAAATAAAAAAATAAGCTTTTTCATTGATTTAGATTAAGCCCCCCAAACATATTAATAGCTTGCTGTTTTTTATCTTCAACAGCCATTTTTATTGCATCATTAATTGCGCTCATTGTAAGAATTTGAAGAGACTCTTTATCTTCAAGTAAACTATCATCAATTTTCAAATCAACTACTTCAAATTGCCCATTTACACTAGCTTCTACAAGCCCGCCTCCGCTTTTTGCAGTATAAATTTTATTGTTTTGCTCAGCCATAGACTCTTGTAATTTTTTCATCATTTCATTAAAATCAATATTGCCAAACATTACTCTTCCTTCAAATCATCGGTAGTTTTGATAATATTATTATTTTCATCTAGAATAATTACAGCAGGTGTAAATTTTTTTGCTTCTTCTATATCCATCTGTGCATAAGCAATAATAATTATTTTATCTCCTGGATGCACTTTTCTTGCAGCTGCTCCATTTAAACAAATATCTCTATTTCCTCTTTTACCTTTAATTACATAAGTAGAAAATCTCTCTCCGTTATTGATATTTACAATATCAACCTTTTGACCAACCAATAAATTTGCAGCTTCCATTAATTCTTCATCAATAGTAATAGAGCCAACATAATTTAAATTAGCATCAGTAACTGTGGCTCTGTGGATTTTGCTATAAAGCATTTCTATTTTCA
>JALVAK010000091.1 GCA_027011225.1 Nautiliaceae bacterium
GCCCAAAACTCCTCTGGAATTAAATATTCTTTTACAGGATTTCCGTTTAGAATATGCTCTTTTAAAATTCTATCAATTTTTTCTTTATCCAAATCTACATACATATAACTTCCAGGCTCTACTAGCATTACTGGACCAAAATTACATCTGTTAAGACAACCTGTTGGAACTAGCCAATTTGTCATAGGATCAATTCCCATCTCCATCATCTTTTGCTGAGTATATGGAAACAAATCTTCTTTTCCTTCTCTTACACAGCTTGGTTTTGGAAAATTTGGAGGTCTTTTTACTTGACACATAAACATTATATTTTTTGGTTTTGGCATTTGCATATTAACTCCTTTTTATTATTATATATTCTTTTTGAGTGTATTGCAATTATACATCTAATTATTAAATTAAAATTAATTTTTCATAATCTTCTTTGTTATGAACTACCAAAATCACTTCTGCATTTAACTTATCAAAATATTTTTTCATAATTTTATATACTTCCCTCTTATCCAAACCTCCAACCCCGGTTCCTAAAAGAGGAGTTATCACTTTTACTTTTTTATTATCTAAAAATTCAGCTATATTTTTGCAGATTTTCTCAATTCTTTCATAATCAGGAGATACTTTTTTAGCATCATCTCTATAATCCATAACAGCTGCATGAATTGCATATTCAAACTCTTCACAAGGATAAGGAGTAATAGCAATATCACCTGGATTTAAATATCCATTTCTATTTAACCACTCCCACATAACATTTTGAAGCTCAGGACACATTCTTTTTAAAACTCCACTCACTCCACTGCCAAGTGATAAAATAGTATTACTTGGATTTACTACATAATCTCCTCTCTCTTTTGAAATATCGCTTAGTTTTAAAGTAAACATTTAATTATCTCCTTATCATTAAAAGGAATTTTTTCATTGCATTTTTCTATATATTTTTCATCACCTTTTCCTAAAACTAAAAGCGTTGCATTTTCTTTTTTTGCTAACTCAATCCCTTTTTTTATAGCTTCTTTTCTATCTGGAATTATTAAATAATTTTTATGAATAATTCCTTTTTGAATATCTTTTAAAATCTTTTTTTCATCTTCGCATCTTGGATTATCATTTGTAAGTATTACAAAATTTGCATTTTCACTTGCAACTTTTCCCATTAAAAAGCGTTTTTCCTTATCTCTATCACCTCCTGCTCCAAAAACAACGATTTTTTTGCCATTTATTGACTTTAAAACATTTTCTATGCCATCTGGTGTATGCGCAAAATCTATAATAACCACCGGATTTGTAGATACTATTTCCATTCTACCACTAACACCTTGAAAATCTCTTAATTTAGAATAAAGAAGTGAAAAAGAAGAATTAGTAATAACTTCAGCAGTTTTTAAAGCAAGCGAAAAATTCATTTTGTTAAATTCACCTGCCATTTTAATATTTTCAACAATAGGTTTTTCAACTATGTATAAATTTTTACAATTCATTTTAAATTCATATCCACCAATATTAACTTTACATTTTTCACTTTTAATTTGTTTCCCGTTTACTACTTTTATCGCTTCATCTTGAAAAAAAGACTCTTTTACTTTTTTGTATTCCTCCATGTTTTTGTGAAAATCAAGATGGTCTTGAGAAAACGATGTAAATAACTTAGCAAAAAATTCAATTCCTTCAATTCTTTGCTGAGCTATCGCATGAGAGCTTACTTCCATTATAAAAAAATCCGGTTTAAATTCAAACGCTCTTTTTATAGTTGTGAATATAGGAGGTGTTGTGAGTGTCTTTGGCTCAACTTTTTCTAAATTATAAAAAAAACCCTCTGTCCCTTGTGTAGCAACATTATATCCAAGCTCTTTTAAAAGATATGAAAGCACAAATGCAGTTGTTGTTTTACCGTTTGTACCTGTAATTCCAATAAATTTTGTTGGAAGGTTAAGAGCTTTTAAAAGCTCTTTTGGAGTTATATAATTTTTAATATTTTTTGCATATTTTGAGTTTTGAGCTGTTTTTAGAAAAATTTTATTCTCAGATAACTCTTTTGTATTATCCGTAATTAAATCATTTTGTAAGTAAGTTATTAAATCCATTAATTATCTCTACATCATCAATTTGAGATATTAAATCTTCAAAATAACTTATAGCATTCTCTTTAAAGCCATATTTTAAAAGCATATCAAAAAACTCAATTAATTCTTGCTTTTCTTCAAATAAAACTTTAGTTGAGAGCAAAATATTTTCTAAATCTTCTTTTGATTTTACTATTTGTTTAATATCTTTAAAATAAATACCATCAATTTCTTCATTATGAAATGAATTTGGAGAAGCTATAAGCTTTTCTATAATCTTTAAAGCCATTTTATAATCCTTTTTGCTTATAGCTTCCTCAAGTAAAGATTTTAAATCAAAATGAATATTTTGCAAGCTCATCTAATTTATCCTCAAATCCATGAGGTACATTCATAACTACTAAATCAGGATGAATTTTTTCTTTAAGTGCTTTTTCTATACCATATTTTAATGTAGCCCCAGCACTTGCACATCCAACACATCCACCTTGAAGTTGAACATATACGATAGGTTTTTTAACATCAATTAAAGTTACATCTCCCCCATCCATTTGAAGCATAGGGCGAATTTCTTCTAAAACACCCTTAACTGCTTCTTTTAATTCTTCATTTGAAAAAGGTATTTCAGCCATTTTTTATCCTTATTCAGTTACAAATTCAATTATACACATCTCAGCTGCATCACCTCTTCTAAAGTTAGTTTTAATAATTCTTGTATATCCACCATTTCTATTTTCAAATTTAGGTGCAATCTCTTCAATTACTTTTTTAGTTGCCGCTTTTGCTCTAGCATTTGAGCCAAGTTTTGAATATACATATCTATGAGTATTAAGGTCATTTACTTTTGCTCTTGTAATAATTTTTTCAATATATCTTCTAAGCTCTTTTGCTTTAGGAACTGTTGTATTTATTTTTCCATGCTCAATTAAATCACATGCAAGATTCCTAAGTAATGCTTGTCTATGCTCAGAATCTCTTCCAAGCTTTCTATATCCATGTCTATGTCTCATTGATTCTCCTTTAATTTTGCTAACTTCTCTTCAACTGCTTTTTTAATATTAAGCGGCAATGGTTTATTTAAAGAAAATCCAATCTCTTCAAGTTTTTCAAAAATTTCTTCAAGTGATTTTGTTCCAAGATTTTTAATATTTGCAATTTTTTCTTTGCCCATTAAAACAAGCTCGCCAATATATCTAATTCCTGCTCTATCAAGCGCATTAAAGCTTCTGCTTCTAAGATTTAGATTTTCAATTGGCTCAAATAATACATTATATTCCTCTGGAAGCTCTACTTCTTCTTTTTGTTTAGTCTCAAGCTTAAATTCTTTTGAAAATACTGCAAACTGATTTAAATAGTTGTTAATTGCATCTTTAAATGCATCAATTGGGTCTATTTGCCCATCAGTTTCTACTTCAAAAATCACTTTCTCAAAGCTTGGGTCATCTT
Organism: Nautiliaceae bacterium; assembly: GCA_027011225.1. Taxonomy (GTDB): domain Bacteria; phylum Campylobacterota; class Campylobacteria; order Campylobacterales; family Nautiliaceae; genus JALTBU01. Next base: position 3,507 of record JALVAK010000091.1, read on the forward strand.
CTACTAGCATATTTTCTATATTATAAATAGCCTTTTTAATAGGAGAAAAATATGCATCAAGACCAATATATCCTTCTGGTATAGTATCTCTATAATTCTCTACTGGTACAAATCCCATACCTTTTTTAATAATCAAAGATAATTTCAATTCGCCCTCATCATTAAGAGTAGCTATATACTCATCCGGTGTTACTACATCTACTTCATCAGTAATTAAATCTTCACCTCTAATCTCTTTTGGTCCTACAAAATGATAACTTACTTCAATTTCATCTTTATTAGGGTCTTTAATTTTAAATCTAATGTTTTTAAGATTAATAATAAAACTTGCTACATCTTCTAGCATACCTTTTAGAGAATCAAACTCATGTCTTACTCCATCAATTTTAAGAGCAATTGGAGCATATCCTAGAGTTGATGAAATTAATGTACGTCTGATTGGATGGGCTACACTAACACCAAAGCCAGCTTCAAAAGGATAAACCTCTATAGAGGCTTTGTTTCCCTCTTTTTTATAAGAAAATTCACTTGGAATTAAAACTTCTGTTTTTATTTTATTCATTTTTTAGCCCCTATTATTTAGAGTATAACTCAACTACTAATCTTTCATCTACTGGAATATTTACTTCACTTCTCTCAGGTATTCTTTGGAATACTCCTACCATTTTTTCTTTATCAACATCCACCCATGGTGCAATACCAGTTTGATTAGTAAGCTCAAGTGCTCTTTGAATTTGAGGATTGTTTTTAGATTTTTCTCTAATTTCAATTCTATCGCCCGGTTTTACTAAATATGATGGGATATTTACTTTTTTACCATTTACAAGCACATGTCCATGAGTTACAAGCTGTCTTGCAAATCTTCTTGTAGTTGCAAATCCCATTCTATAAACTACATTATCAAGACGTCTCTCAAGTAATCTAATTAAGTTTTCCCCTGTTGAGCCTTCTTGTCTATTTGCTTCTTTAAAAAATCTTCTAAATTGCTTTTCTAACACACCATAATAATATTTAATTTTTTGTTTTTCTCTTAATTGTTGTCCGTATTCAGAAATTTTTGCTCTTCTTTGTCCATGTTGACCAGGAGCATAAGGTCTTCTATCAAGTGCACTTTTACCAGCTAATCTTCTCTCACCTTTAAGCTCTAAATTAACTCCTAATCTTCTCTCAATTCTTTCTACCGGTCCTGTATATCTTGCCATCGTTATACCCTTCTTCTTTTTCTTGGTCTACAACCATTGTGTGGTAATGGAGAAATATCTTTCATCCATAATACTTTTATTCCCTCAGTAGCACCTACTGTTTTAATAGCAGTTTCTCTTCCTCCACCTGGTCCTTGTACTTTGATTCCTACTTCTTTAATTCCATACTCTTTTGCTTTTGCCATAGCATCTTCTACTGCTTGTTGAGCTGCAAAAGGAGTTGATTTTTTACTTCCTTTAAATCCAAGCGCACCAGCACTGCTCCAGCATAAAGCATTTCCCATTTCATCAGTTACTGTAACCATAGTATTATTAAATGTAGCTGCAATATATACTACACCTCTTCCTACTTGTTTTTTAATTTTTTTCTTTTTAGTTAATTTTTTCTTTGCCATTTATGCTCCTTATGATTTTGCTGCACCAACAGTTTTTCTTTTGCCTTTTCTTGTTCTGGCATTAGTTTTAGTTCTTTGACCTCTAACAGGAAGACCGCGTCTGTGTCTAAGACCTCTATAGCATCCTAAATCCATTAATTCTTTAATATTAAGCTGAACTATTTTTCTAAGCTCACCCTCAACAATATAGTTATTTTGGATTTCTTTATTTAAAATAGAAATTTCTTCTTCTGTTAATTCATAAACCCTTTTATTTGGGTCAATTCCAGTATCTTTAAGTATTTTTCTACTAGTAGTAAGCCCTATTCCATAAATATATGGAAGAGCATATTCAATCTTTTTATTTTTTGGTAAGTCTACACCTGCAATTCTTGCCATATTTTATCCTTGTCTTTGTTTGTGTTTTGGATTTTCGCAAATTACCCTAATAATTCCTTTTCTTTTTACAATTTTACATTTAGGGCAAATTTTTTTAACTGACGCTCTAACTTTCATTGCTATCCCTTTAATTTAACTTTATCTCCCCTTAGGCACAATGGCCAGCCCTTGCAATAATTTCTAAACTATTGCAAAGCCTCATTTGTGTTCAGGGGGATGGAATTATACCATATAATTAATGTTATAAAGAGTTAATAAAGAAAAAGAAAAGCTCAAAAAAAGAAAAAAATTTTCACAATATTTCCTTAAAAAAAGGAAATTAGTGAAAAATAAACGCAAGCAAACCTATAAGAGCTAAAGTAATAGTCCCTATATTTATCTTATCAAATTCTTTTTTTAGAAGTGCTAAAATCAAATACAAAACAAACCCTGCACTAAGACCTATCGTAATTGAGTAAGTAAGAGGCATTAAAATAACTGTTATAAAACTGCTAACTGCAATTACATGGTCACTAAAATTAATATGTTTAAGCTCACTAAACATTAAAACTCCTACCATAACTAAAATAGGATAAATAGCATTATCAGGAATTGATTTGTAAATCGGAAGAAAAAAGAGCGTAGTTATAAACAACAGCCCCGTTACAACTGCGGTAAGTCCAGTTCTTCCTCCCTCCTCTACTCCTGCTGCACTCTCTATAAAAGCAGTTGTAGTAGAAGTGCCAAGAGATGCACCAATTACTGTAGCAGCCGCATCTGCTTGTAAAGTCCTCTCAAGCTCTTTTGGCTCCTTAAAAAGCCCAGCTCTTAGCCCAATTCCAGCAAGAGTTCCAATAGTATCAAACATATCAGTTACTAAAAATGTAATAATTACAGGCAATAAACTTAGCTTTAAAGCGTCAATAATATCAAATTTAAATGCAATAGGAGAAATACTAGCTGGCATAGAAACAATGCCATCAGGTAACTTAGCTAAACCAAAAATCCAAGCAATTATAGAAGTTATAATAATTGATAAAATAAATGCCCCTTTGATTCTATAAGAATAAAAAACAGCAGCTAAAATAAAACCTAAAATTCCAAGTAAAACATATGGATTTTTTATATCTCCAAGAGAAACTAAAGTAGCAGGATTGTCTACAACCACTCCCATACCTTTAAGACCAATAAAAGCTATAAATGCACCAATTCCTGCACTAATAGCTCTTCTTAAATCCACTGGCACACTCTCAAGTACCCAAACTCTAAATTTAGTAAAAGATAAAACTAAAAATATAAGACCTGATATCATTACAATTCCAAGAGCTGTTTGCCAAGGAATATGCATTCCTTTTACAAGTCCAAAAGTAAAATAAGCATTAAGACCCATTCCAACACTCATAGCAACAGGAGTATTAGACCAAATACCATTTAAAATAGTTGCAATAATAGTAACAACAGCAGTAGCAGTAACCAAAGCATCAAATGGCATGCCAGTAAGACTCATAATAGAAGCATTAACTGGCACAATATACATCATAGCAAGAAATGTAGTAAAACCAGCCCTTATTTCAGTAGAAATAGTAGTATTTTTCTCACGGAGTTTAAAAAATCTTTCAATAAATTCCATCTCCTCCTCCTTTTTTTTATTATAACAAAAAAGAAGGAGAAGCTTAATATTGGGTTAATATTACTTAGTATACTAAAGTTTTGTAATCCTTAGAGGTATTTAAATGCTCTAAAAGTTTAAGACCATCATTATTTACATTAAATTTATAAAAATTTCTTTTTATTTTAAAATCAAAATCAAAATTATAAAATCCCTTATAATAATAAATCCCTTTTTTCAAATAAATATAATAGTAAGGATTTTTACTAATAAAATCAAATGCTACTTTTTGAGAATCAAAACTTCCATTTAAAAAGAAAATACTCTTTGTATTTTCTAATTTATAATTAACTATGTTATCTATTCTTTTTATAATTTTGTTAGGGACAAAAGTAGCATTTTCTATTAAAAGATTAAAAATTCCTTTTTTATTGCTAATTACAATATTCCCGCTAACTCTTCCTCTTAAAATAACTGGAATATTTAAAAACTTAAAAAACTCAGAAGCTGGCATATTAACTTGAATATTTATATTATCTCCATCACAATACCCATTAAAATACTTTGATTTAAAACTAAATAAATTACCGCTGTTATATTTAAAAGTTATAGGAGCATTTCCAACAATAGGATACAAAACAATAGATTTAATTAACGATAAATCAAAATTTCCTAATTTTCCATTTAACATAAGCTCATCATTTTTCATACCCTCAATATATCCAGACACTTTTGGAGAGGAAAATTTACAATTAAATTCCAATTTATTTTTATCTAAAAACTCAACTCTAACAACACTTTTTATAGGAATAGTATGATTATTTATATCAATTTTGCCATTATAGTTAGCATTTAATGTAACTTTATCGTTTAAAAACAATTTTAAATCATTTTTGCCAGATAAAGGAATTGTATGAAAGAGAGGAAAATCAAAATTTTTTATATTACTTAAGAGGGTTTTAGTATCAAAGCTTTTACCGGTAATAATACCATTAATTTTATTATTTTTACACATTAAATTTAAATCGCCATATCCCTTTGAATAGATAAAATTTCCTTTTATATTTAATTTTTTATCAAAATTCATAACCCCTGTAGAATTAAAATTTCCTTTAAGAGTAGGAGCTATAAAAGATATATCATTAAAATTCATATTATAAGAAACATCAAAAGGAAACAAATTACCAATAATTTGAGCAATACCATTTTTGTTATTTAAAGTAGCGGAAAAAGAGTTGATTGAATAATTAAAATAGGTTATATTAAATTTATCGCTAAAACATAATTTTTCTTTGAGATAGTTTTTTAAAAAATAAGAGCCAATTGGCGAAAAATAAACAATTACTGCTAACATAACTAAAATTACAGGAACTAATACTAAAAATATCCACTTTTTTTTCTTCATTTTTCCACTTTCAAAGGAGTTTCAAAATATATTGAATTACTTGGGAATGCAAAATCGGTTGGATATTTTTCAATTATATTTTTTATTTTAAGATTTATATCTTCTCTTATTTCTAAATACTCTTTCCAATTAGCAGTAGTTGTAAAAAAATAACAAAAAATGCTAAGAGCGCTATCTTCATATTCATCAAAATAAACTAATAAACTCTCATCCTTTGCAACATTTGGATGATTTAGTAACATTTTTCTTATTTCTCTTACAACTTCTTTTAAAGTTTCGATTGAAGTATTATACACAAGTCCTATTCTCATTACAACCCGTCTTTTATCTCTTCTTGAGAAGTTTTCTACATTTGAATTTGCTATTACTGCATTAGGCACTATTATAAGTCTTTTATCAAATGCTCTAATTTTAGTAGTACGCATTCCTATATCTTCTACTACACCCTCAGCATCTCCTACTCTTATCCATTCTCCTATTTTAAAAATATTATCAGTAAGTATTGCAATTCCTCCAAATATATTAGCAGCTGTATCTTTTGCAGCAAGTGCAAATGCTAATCCTCCAAGCCCAAGAGAAGCCAAAAATCCTGTAACGTTTATCCCAAATTCTTGCAAAAGAGAAATAACACCTAGAGAAATTATAAAAACTTTTGTAATCTTTACTATAAAAGAAGCCATCTCACGAGAAGCTTTTCCATATTTTCCAATTAAATGATAAACCTTATCTTCAAAAACATTTACCATATTATAAAATGCCCAAAACATATCAAAAATTAAAAGAGCTTTTATTACATGAAATAAAATCTCTCCTCTAATTTCTAAATAATAAAAGAAAAAATAAACACCCCCTATAATAAATAAAAATTTAAGAGGCTCTTTTAAGGCTTTAAAAATTCTATCATCAATATCAGTTTTAGTTTTTCTAGTAAATAATTTAAGAGTTTTTAAAATATAAAATGTAAAAGCTTTTCTAAATACTAAAAACAAAAAAAAGATAAATACTGCAATAAAAATTTTATAAAGAGGCAGAGATAAAATTTTTATATTTAAATATTCTAGCAGTTTTTCTAATATATCATTTTTCATTATTTCCCCTCTTTAATAAATTTAGATTTATCATTATATCAACTATTTCTTTAAACGTTGGTACTGCAGAATTTGATGCAAAATATTTTGGCCATTTTGCTTTTATATTAATAAAAGTAACTCCTATTGTATATCTATGAGCTTTATCATTAGCAAAACCAAAAAAGGATGAATTATAAGTTTTACCATATCTACCTTTTTTGCTTCTTTGAGCTGTACCAGTTTTACCAGCTGTAAAAATACCATCTATAATAGCAGCTTTTCCAGTACCTTTTAGCACCACTTTTCTTAAAATTCCAAGCATAATTTCAGCATTTTTAGCAGAGATTACTCTTTTTTTATTAGTTGGCACACTAGCAATTTTAGGAGCTATTTGTATGCCTTTATTATTAAAAACATTATAAGCTTTTAAAAGTTGCATAAAATTAACAAATATTCCATACCCATATGCTGTAGTAGACTCAAAAATAGGATACTTAAGCTTTGTTAAGCTTGGAATATATCCTCTCAATTCATATGGCAAATCTACTCCGCTAAATTTTCCAAAACCAAATTTTTTAAGACCATTAAAAAACTCTATATTTGTAAGTCTAAGGGCAAGTTGTGATATTACAATATTGCTTGAATGCACTATTGCATTTTCTGCACTAAGCCACGCAAAAGGCTCATCATCTCTTATAGGAGTTTTTCTCCACTCAGGTTTCCACCTACCATTATAAGCATTTAATATTTCATAAGGATTTACTTTATTTCTCTCAAGTAAAATAGCAAATGTTATAGGTTTCATAACTGAGCCTGGCTCATACAAAGTTCTAATAACACCTATTTTCATATTTTTAATATCTTTTTTAGTAATGTTTTGAGGGTCATATCTATTTGAAGATGCAATAGCTAAAATTTTCCCCGTTTTTGAATCCATTACTGCAGCCATAACCTCATCTGCTTTAAATTCTTTCTTTTTAGAATCTAAAATTTTTTCTATTCTTTTTTGAAGCACTAGATTAATATTTAAAGGCAAGTTTTTGCCATTTATAGGATGTTTAACATATACGTTGTTATCATAGATGATATTCCCATATACATCTCTATAACCTTTAGTAACTCCATTTGCTATAGGAGATAAAAATGAATCATAATACTCTTCTAACCCATTTTCTCCTCTATTTAAATCTTTTCTAAACCTTCCTAAAACCGGCTCTAATGTATCATTGTAAGGATAAACTCTTTTATAAGCATAATCTTGTATATAATATCCTCTTCTAATTCCTCTTTTATCAGCTAAGAAAACTCTTTTTTTATCTAACACTTTTAGAAGATATTTTAGATTTTGTGCGGTTTTTAAATCTACTTTTGCAAGAATAATATATCTTTTAAATTTTAATCTTTTTTTTATTTTTTCTTCAGGAATTGAGGTATAAATAGAAAATAATTTTACAAAAAGATTTTTTTTGTTAGGGTCTATAAATAAAGGATTGATACTAACCGCATATATTTTTTCACTCTTAGCTACTACATAATTTTTTGTTAAGATATTCCCTCTTAATGCTAAATTTTTTCTAATAGCAATTGGAGAGAAATAATTTGGAGGTTTATGCAAGCTTAAATATAAAAAATCTCCAAAAATAATTAAAAAAAGTACAACAAATAAAACAAATATAAATAAAATACGATAATTTTTCATTAAATTTGAGTTTTTAAAAGCTCTTTATATGCACTAATCGCTTTATTTCTAACTTCAAGCAACATTTTCATCTGCATCTCAGCTTTTTGTATTGTAATACTTGCTTTTGCTAAATCTTTAACTTCTCCCGTTGCAATTTCTGCTTGAAGTTTTTCAGATTTTTTTAGCATATCATTAGTTTCTTCTAACTCTTTTTTCAATAAATCAACAAAGCTATTATCATTATTTTTATTTTCGGTTTTGAAATTTATAATTTGAGAATTATTAACTTTATTTACAAAAGCCATTATCTATCCTTCAAGTATAGAAATTGCACTTTGTGCTAAAGATTTTGCACTCTCAAATGCTGCTACATTTGCTTGATAAGCCCTAGTTGCTTCTATTAAATCAGTCATTTCAACTACAGGATTAATATTTGGATATGCTACATATCCATTTGCATCTGCATCAGGATGAGTTGGCTCATATTTTAAAATAGGCTTTGAATCATCTCTTACTACTTTATCTACTACAACTGTTTCAATTGGAGGCTTAGCTACAGCATTATCCATACCTTCTTCATCTAAAGGATTTTCATATTCATGAAATCTTGCTTCCTTATTTAACTCTTCATTTAAAACTTCATTAAAAGGCACAGCTTTAAAAATTACTTCTTTTCTTCTATATGGACCCCCTTCAGGAGTTCTTGTAGTATTAGCATTTGCAATATTTTCTGAGATAATATTTATTCTAAATCTTTGAGCTGAGAGCCCATATCCAGAAATATCAAAATTATTTAAAAATCCCATTTTTTACCTTTAAATGTTTTTGCTATATTCAATTACTGCATTAAAAATTTCTATATCTTTTTTAATTGCAGCAACTGTGGCTTTATACGCAATAGCATTTTTTGCCATTTCACTCATCTCTACATCTATATCTACACTATTGCCATCATTTCTTGCTAAATGTCCATCTCTAAAAAATACAATCGGTTTATACTTATCTTCATCTTTGCTTTCTAAATGCATAGGAGATGTTTTTGCAAGTTTTAATTTTTTATCTTTATTATAAAGTTTATCTTCTTGTGCTTTTAGAGCTTCTTCAAATCTTATATCTCTTGATTTATAAAAAGGCGTATCTGCATTTGCAATATTGCTTGCTATTAAATCTTGTCTAATTTGCCTATAAAATAGCGACTTTTCTAAAATTGGAAAAGTTTTAGTAATATTAAATGCCAATTTAACCCCTTTTTTAACCCCAAGCAATAATCATTCCAAACTAAAAAATGATAAAATTCTATATTATTATACTTTATAAAGGATTTTTTTGCAAAAAGTCGATACATTAACATTTGTAATTGTAACAATTCTTATGATAATTGGAGGAGTATTTGCATATTCTCTTCCAATATTTTTAGAAATGAGAACCGAGCTATCTCAATATCATTTTGTACTCAGATATATAATAATATCTTTTTTTGGAATAGCAATAATGATAGGCTTATCATATCTAAATCCTGATAAATGGTTTGAGAGAATTGGATGGCTAATACTTATAATCTCAGCACTCTTATTAGTAATAATGCCTTTTTTACCGCCTAAATTAGCACCCGTAATTAATGGAGCAAAAAGATGGATAAATTTAGGAATTGTAAAACTAGCTCCAGTAGAGTTTTTTAAAATTGGTATGATTTTTTTTCTAGCTTGGAGTTTTACTAGAAAAATGGGAAATAAAACATTAAAAGAAGAATTAAAACAAATCCTTATTTATTTCGGATTTTTAGGTTTTTTTTGGTTTTTTGTAATTGCTTATCAATCAGACCTTGGACAAGTTATAGTAATGCTAGCAATATTTACACTTATGCTAATAGTAGCTGGCGGGAAATTTCAAACTATAGGAGTAATTGCTACTATTGGAATGATAATGTTTATTATTGCTATCTTAATAAAACCATATAGAATGGAGAGAATAAGGGTATGGCTAAATAGAATGAGCGAAATTTTTTTCCCTAATTCAGACACACATACTTCAATTATCTCAAACGGACAAATCCAGCAATCTTTAAACTCTATATATCATGGAGGTTTTTTTGGCACAGGAATTGGTAATGGAATATTTAAACTCGGATTTTTAAGCGATGTTCATACAGATTTTGTATTAGCAGGAATTGCAGAAGAGAGTGGAATTATTGGCATTAGCATAATTTTAATATTAATAGGTGCTCTTATTTATAGAATCTTTAAAATTGCTTTTAGAAGCGAGAAAAAAGAGTATCAATTATTTGCATTTGGTATAGGAAGTTTAATAGCAATACAATTTATTTTTAATGCTTTAGGGGTTACTTCTTTAATTCCTCTAAAAGGTCTGACTGTTCCTTTTTTAAGTTATGGAGGAAGCTCTCTTTTATCTTTATGTATTGGAATAGGAATGGTTTTAATGGTTAGTAAAAAGGCAAAATTATGATAGCAATAACTGGAGGAGGCACTGGAGGACACTTAAAAATTGCAAAAGTAATAAAAAATGAGCTTAATAAAAGAGGAATAAAACCTATTTATATAGGCTCTACTACCGGACAAGATAGGGAATGGTTTGAAAATGAAGATGGATTTGAAGAGAAATATTTTTTTAATTCAAGCGGTGTTGTAAATAAAAAAGGAATAGATAAAATCAAATCCCTATCACACATCTTAAAACTCTCTTTTGAAGCAAAAGAGATTTTAAAAAAACACAATATAAATAAAGTATTTAGTGTAGGAGGATTTAGCGCCGCTCCCGCTTCATTTGCCGCAGTTTTAAGCAGTAAAGAGCTTTATATTCACGAGCAAAATGCTAACATCGGCACACTAAATAAAATACTTAAACCTTTTAGCAAAAAATTTTTTAATACCTTTTTATATAACGAGCCATATCCAGTAGATGATATTTTTTTTGAAAGTGCTAGAGTTAGAAGTGAGATTAAAACTATAATTTTCCTAGGAGGCTCTCAAGGTGCAAGCTTTATTAATGATTTAGCCCTCAAACTTGCCCCTAAATTAAAAGAAAAAAATATAAACATTATTCATCAATGCGGCAAAAGAGATTATGAAAAAGTTAAAAATTTTTATGAAAAAAATAAAATTAAAGCTGATTTTTTCGATTTTGATAAAAATTTAGTAGAAAAAATAAAAAAAGCAGACCTTGCTATATCTAGAGCTGGTGCTTCTACTCTTTTTGAGCTTGCAGCAAATCAATTACCTGCAATTTATATACCATACCCTTTTGCCGCAAAAGACCATCAATACCATAATGCAAAATTTCTAGAAAAGAAAAACGCTTCATTTGTTTATAGACAAAATGAAGTAACTATTGAAAAAATATTAAAAATAATAGAGATAAATTTAAAAAACTATTCACAAAATTTAGCTAAAATAAATCAAAGAAATGGTGCAAAATATATAGTAGATGAAATTTTAAAATAGATTAATCCCCCAAATAATTGCAGCTTGAATCAAAGAAAAAAATACTGCCGCACTTGCTATATCTTTTGCTCTTTTTGCTAAAATATGCCATTCATCAGTTACTAAATCTACAACGCTTTCAATAGCGGTATTAAGCGCTTCTGTAATTAAAATCAAAATCAAACTGCCTGCCATTATAGATTTTTGCACTGCATTTAAATCAAGAAAAAAAAGCAATATCAAAAGCGGTATAACAAATAAAAGTTCAAGCTGAAATGCCCTTTCTTTGAGTAAAAACCAAACGCCGCTAAATGCATATGATGCGTTTTTGAATAAATTGTATTGTTTTTTCAATATTTAACCTTTTTGATTAATTTAGGAGGCAGTTTGTCTGTAAGTTTATATTCCATCCATCCTGCGCTTCCATCAATATTTACTCCATTTACAAAATAGCTTCCGTTTTCATTAGGGTTAATTATTTTATACCCCAAATCACGAGTTAACATTTTTGATATTATATAATGATTGTAAATTTTTTTTGAGAAGTTTTTATCAAATCTGTCGCTGTAATAAATAAAAGGCACATATGTATCTCCCCATACAAGTTGAGAATGTCCTCTTTTTCCTCCCTCCCAAGGAAATCCCATCATTTCTCCGTGGTCTGATGTGAAATATATTACAAAATTTTTATGGTGTTTTTTCATATAATCGATTACATTATAAACCACATAATCAGTATAAAAAATGGCATTATCATATGCCCAGATTTTTGAATCTTTTTTACTGAATTTATAAAACTTTTGCGGGACATATTTCATATACGGAGAGTGGTCAGCTTTTAGATGCAACACCACAAAAGTTTTTTTGTTAAAGGGTATTTTTTTTAGTTCATTAATAAGCTCGTCATCATATTTTCTTTTAAATTCCCATACAAACTTTTTATGTTTGGCATAGTTAAAAATATTAGACATCAAACTCACATCGCTTTGCATGCTAAGCCAATATGTGTCATATCCGTTTTCACTAGCAAGTTTCATAATGTTTGTGTAGTTTTTGGCAATAAGAGAGATATTATCAGGCTCGCGTTTATTGTAAAAAAATGTAGTAACAGAGCATATTGTCCTAATTGAGCAGCTTATGGCTTTTTTATAAATAAAATGAGAGTCGTTTTTAAGCGAATCAAGCAAAGGAGTGTTTTTATCCTTCCATCCAAAAAGATGCATATATTTATAATTCATACTCTCACCCATAATCATTATCACAATTGGCTTGCCAGAATCTGTTTTTTTAACAATATATGGTTTGTAGTTGTGATGTGGATGAGGTTTTAAAGCTTTAAGTCCAGCAAGATAGATGGTATTTAAGGTATTAAACCAGCTAAAATGCGTAAAATTTGCCAGATATATATTTGCTTTTTTGTTTATGAAATAAGGATAGATTATTAATGCTATCAAAAACAGGGGCAGGGCGAATTTTTTGGTTTTTGGGTTTAGCTTTTTGAGGATATAATAAGTCAAAAATGTTAAAACAGCCCATAAAATCAGTAAAAATATTACAACTCCCGCAATGTCGCCAAGAGAATAGAATATATCTTTTACATCGTCGCTGTTTTGTAAAATACCTAAATCATAAGGCATTAAATAATTATGAAAATAAGCATAAAATCCAATGCTTATAAACGCAAAAAGCAAAAATATTGAAGTTACTATTGTGGTGAAAATTTTGGGTGCAAAACTTAAAAGATAGCCTATTAAAAAGGTGGCAAGCAGTTCTTTTGGAGTTCTATAAGGTGTAATGGTATAAAAATCATGCCAAAAAATATCGGCTATAAAATCAGGAAGCAATAAAACCAACGTAAAATACAAAGCAAAAAGCAAATTTTTCAATATCTCTCCTTATTAGGTGGAAATTTATCATTTAATTTATAATGTAAAAATCCAGCACTTCCATCAATTTCCACACCATTTACATAAAATGTCCCATCCTCATTTTGATTTATTATTTTATACCCCAAATCTTTTGCAAGCATTTTTGAAATCAGATAGTGATTATAAAATTCTTTTGTTAAATTTTTATGATATTTATCGCTATAATAAATAAACGGCACGTATGTATCTTCTAAGACAAGCTGGGAATGTCCATATCTTTCATGCTCCCATGGAAATCCTAACATTTCGGCATGGTCTGATGTGAAGTAAATCACGAAATTTTTATGATTATTTTTCATATATTCTATTATTTTATAAAGCAGATTATCTACATACATTACACTGTCCATATAAGCAAAAAGCTGATGTTTATGATAATCTTCGTAATTAAACTGCCATTTATAAAAGTTTTTCGGAGTATATTTTTCATAAGGAGCGTGATTTGCTCTAAGATGCAAAATTATAAAACTTTTTTTATTAAAATCTATTTTTTTAAGCTCATTAAATAAAGCATCATCATATTTTTCTTTAAAATCTTTTCTTGTTTTTACAATATCAGCATAATTTAGATTTGTTGAAATTGAGCTTCCTTCATTTTGCATACTAAGCCAATATACTTTATAGCCGTTTTCTTTTGCAAGTTTGAGTAAATTTGTTTTTTGAGTTAAAAGAAGTTTAACATTATCAGGCTCTCTTTTTACATTAAAAAATGTTACTACACTCACAGGTGTATTAACTCCCCCGCTAATAGCTTTTTTATAAATAAAATGAGGGTCGTTTTTTAGTCTATTTAACATAGGAGTGTCGTTATATTTCCAGCCAAAAAGATGCATATATTTATAATTCAGACTCTCACCCATAATCATTATAACGATAGGTTTTCCGTTATCTATTTTTTCAACAATATAAGGTTTATAATTTTTTTGTTTTTCTTTTGTGAGCTTGTTTGCAATAAACTGGTTAAAAGCAAAAAGAGTGTTTAAATACCCAAAATGTGTGGGATTTGGCATATAAATTGATGGCTTTTTCTTTACAAAAAACGGGAAAATTACTAAAAGTGCTATTAAAATCAAAACGGTAAATCTGTTTGAGTGAGGTTTGAATTTTTTGTGAAAAAGGTTGATTAAAATCAGTAAAAATATAAAAATAAAAATTAAAAAAATCACTAAATAAACAATACTGCTAAGTGCTGCAAAAATATCTTCATATTCGCTAAAAAGCAAATTTATCTGATAAAAAGGAAGATATGTATGAAAATAGGCGTAATACCCTACCTGTATCAAACTTAAAAGCAAAAAAAAACTACCAAAAATTAGTTTTTGTTTTTTTGTAAGAAATGAGATAATAAGTGCAATTATAAATGTAATTAAAATTTCTTTGAGTGTATTTTTTTTATTTATGATGTAATAGTGTTTAAAAACAATGTTTGCCAAAAAATCGGGCAGTAATAAAAAAAGAGTAAAAAGAAAAGCAAAAAGAGCATTGCTTTTATATTTAGATATCAAATTTCTCAAACAATTCCTTCATTGAAGTGTCTTTTTTTAAGACATTCAAATCAAGTAAACATTTAATTTTCTCATCATTAAGTAGAAGCCTATTGTAAAACTCTTCTTCAAGTTTGCCTTCTTCTAAAAGTTTAGCCCATTTTTTTATATGGGCTCCCATTTTTGCACCTTGTTTTAAAGCTTCTATTCTAATTTTTGCATTTATTAAAAATTGCTCAAAACTTCTTA